>NZ_JBIIAY010000032.1:0-29066 GCF_044239655.1 Brevundimonas sp. | reverse complement strand
AGAACACCGCGACATTGTTGACCAGGGCCGCCGCATGGATGGGCTCCAGCTGGCCGGGCATGGGCTGCGTGGCGACCTGGACGTCGTCCGGGCCGAACGGCAGGACGGAGGGCAAGGCGGCGCAACCGGCCATCAGGACAGCGACTGCACCCAGTGCAACGATGCGTTTCATTCCAGCCTCCCGCCGGATCCCGAACCCGGACACATAGTGCGCCTGTTCGCGCGCCAAGGGAACTGACGGTTCCGTAATCCTTCCCCAACGGAAAAGGCCCCGGGTTTCCCCCGGGGCCTTTTGTAATCACAACTACTCGCGCTTAAGCAGCGAGCGACCGCGTCGCTCGCGTTAGCGCCCTGAAATCAGGACGAGTAGTATTCGACGACCAGGTTCGGCTCCATCTTCACCGCGAACGGCACGTCGGCCAGTTCGGGGAAGCGGATGAAGCGGACCGAGAAACCGCGGTCGCCCAGTTCGATATAGTCGGGGATGTCGCGCTCGCCGGACTGCTGGGCTTCGAGCACCAGCGCCATGTTGCGGGACTTTTCCTTGACCTCGACGACGTCGCCCGGCTTCACGGAATAGGAGGCGATGTTCACCTTCTTGCCGTTGACGGTGACGTGGCCGTGGTTGACGAACTGGCGCGCGGCCCAGGGGGTCGGCACGAATTTGGCGCGATAGACGATGGCGTCCAGGCGGGCTTCCAGCAGGCCGATCAGGGTCTCGGAGGTGTTGCCCTTGCGACGGGCGGCCTCGTCATAGGTCTTGCGGAACTGCTTTTCCGTCAGGTTGGCATAGTAGCCCTTGAGCTTCTGCTTGGCCTTGAGTTGCAGACCGAAGTCCGAGACCTTGGACTTGCGGCGCTGGCCGTGCTGGCCGGGGCCGTACGAGCGCTTGTTGACGGGGGACTTGGCACGACCCCACAGGTTTTCACCCATGGCCCGGTCGATCTTGTACTTGGCGCTGTGGCGCTTGGACATACGTATCTCTTCTTCAGTGATGCGGCCCGGCCTTCCCGAAAGTGGGAGGGCGATCTCAACGGCGGTCCACGCATCGTCCGTAGTGTCTTCGCGCGTTCAGCCATAAGGCCGACGCGGGAAAGGCGGGCTTATGACGGCCCGCCCCTCCAAAGTCAACGCCGGTCGGGCGTTTCAGCCCTTGGCGGCTGCAAACCGTTCGTTGACCTTGTTCCAGTTCACGATCGGCCAGAAGGCCCCCAGGAAGGCCGGGCGCTTGTTCTGATAGTCGAGGTAGTAGGCGTGTTCCCAGACGTCGTTGACGAGCAGGGGCGTTCCCTTGTCGGGGTTGATGTCCATCAGGGAGTTGTCCTGGTTCGGCGTATTGATGACCTTCAGCTTGCCGTCCGTCAGGATCAACCAGGCCCAGCCCGAACCGAATTGGGTCACCCCGGCCTGTTCGAACGCGGTCTTGAACGCGTCCATCCCGCCCAGGTCGGCGTCGATGGCGGCGGCCAGCTCGGCCGAGGGTTCGCCGGTCTCCCCCTGGGGCGCCATGCTCTCCCAGTAGAAGATGTGGTTCCAGTAGCCGCCGCCGTTGTTGCGCACGGCCTTGGGAAATTTCGAGATCTCGGCGAAGACCTCTTCCAGCGACTTGCCTTCGGCCTCGGCCAGACCGTCCAGCGCCTTGTTCAGGTTGTCAGTATAGGCCTGGTGGTGCTTGTCGTGGTGGAACTCCAGCGTCGTCTTGGAGATGATCGGCTCCAGCGCGTCGTGGGCATAGGGCAGGGGGGGCAGTTCATAGGCCATGGGGAGGCTCCGTCAGGACAAGGTTGCGACGGGCTGCATCTAGGCGACCCACCTGCCGGACCCAAGCCGGAGACCGCGTTTTCGTTCCTCTTGCGAGTCGTTCGCTAGGTTGCGGGCGGATTGGCTTTCAGACAGTCTCGAATCTGGCGTTTCAGGGTCCCGGACGAGTTCAGGAAGTCGGCCCCGTCGGCGTCGAGAACCGCCTTCACCGCCGCGTCGAGCCCGTCCGGCAGGGCCGCCATCACTCGCTTCTGACCCTTGTCATGCAGACAGTAGCCCAGCTCCTTGCACAGGGCACCGAACATCCCGGCGTGGCGGTCCAGATCGATGTCGGCGTCGGTCATGATGAGGCTTTCAGGCGCCTGGCGTGGAACGCCACATGGTCGGCGATGAAGCTGGCCATGAAGAAGTAGGAGTGGTCATAGCCGGGCTGCATCCGCAGGGTCAGGGACTGGCCCGCAACCTTTGCCGCCTCGAGCAGCAGTTCCGGCTTCAGCTGGTCGGCCAGAAACCCGTCGGCGTCGCCCTGGTCCACCAGGATGTCGTCGAACCGACCCTTGGCCGCTCCGCTTTCGATCAGCAGGGCGGCGTCATGCCCGGCCCAGACGGACCGGTCGTCGCCCAGATAGGCCTCGAACGCCTTCTGTCCCCACGCACACCGCGTCGGGGATGCGATCGGCGCAAAGGCCGAGACCGAGCGGAACAGGTCCGGGTGGCGCAGCGCCAGGGTCAGCGCCCCATGCCCGCCCATCGAATGGCCGCTGATCCCGCGCACGCCCGTCGTCGGGAACTCGGCGTCGATCAGGGCGATCAGGTCGCGGGTGACATAGGTCTCCATGTTGAAATGCGGGACCCACGGCTCGCACACCGCATCGACATAGAAGCCCGCCCCCTGGCCCAGGTCATAGGCCTCGTCGTCGGCCACGCCCTCACCGCGCGGCGAGGTGTCGGGCGCCACGATCATCACCCCATGCTCGGCCGCAGACCGATAGGCCCCCGCCTTGGTCGTGAAATTATCCTCGGTGCAGGTCAGGCCCGACAGCCAGATCAGGACGGGGAAGGGGCCCTTTCCCGGCGGTGTGAACACCGACAGGGTCATCGGCGTGCCCGTCGCGGCACTGTCGTGGCGCAGGTAGCGCAGTGTGCCGCCGTGGACGGTGTGGGTCTTCAGGGTTTCCACGTTCACCCCAGCCGATGCATCGCGCAGACCTTGTTGCCCGCCGGGTCGCGCAGATAGGCCAGGTGCAGCTTGCCGAAGGTGCCGTCGCGCAGGCCGGGCGGGTCCTCGATGGCCGTGCCGCCGTGGGCCAGGCCCGCCGCATGGAAGGCGTCGGCCGCCTCGATCGAGGCGGCGACGAAGCCGATGGTGCCGCCGTTGGCACAGCTGGCCGGACCGCCGTCGATCGGCTTGGAGATGGAGAACAGACCCTTGTCGGACCGCCACCAGACCCGCCCCTTGGGATCGAGCGTGCCCGGCCGGATGCCGAGCGCACCCAGGGCCGCGTCATAGAAGGCCTTCGACGCCTCGATGTCGTCGGCCCCGACCATGATGTGGCTGAACATCGGCTCTATCCCTTATTCTTCCGGCGTGTTGAAGCACGGTTTCATGACCACCGTATCGGCGATTTCGCGTGCGCGCGAGGCGATCTCGGGCGGGGTGTCGGCGGTGATCCAGGCGTGGACCTCGTTGGACCAGCCGTCGCATTGCTGGTTCCAGAAATACTCGACCGTCAGATCGCCGACCTTGCGCTCCTGCCGCCCCGTCGCATGGCGATCGGTGACCCAGTCCCCGACATTGGCCGACCATCCCTCGTAGACGTTCAGCGCCACGACACCGTCCAGGCTGACCCGGTACAGATCGAAATCTAGGATCTCCCGCCGGGTCAGGGCTGCTCCCTCGGGCAGTTCGAGCGCGAAATTGTAGGCGGTTGTCGCGGGCCTATAACCGTCCGCGTCGGCGGGCGCGGCCTGGGGCGGCGTTGACAGGAGCGCAACGGCGAGACCGACCGCGATCATCGGGATTGCCAGCCCACCAACGTCATTGTGGCGACTCGTTGAGCTTCAAGACAACGAGTGCGGTCCATGGCGTTCGACTTTGAGCATAGGTTTGCGTCAGCAAGATCGGTCGAACATAGCGCTCGTAGTTCTCTGTGAAATCGCCACGAAGCAATCGGGCGTCCTTGACGCTGCCGTCCTCACCGACGGTGAGTTCCCAGACCCCGCAGCCGGCCGGACTACTGATGCTTTCAAATACCGGCGCAGCGGATGCCTCCCCCGCGGTGACCCTTCTGATGCCGGCGTTGGCCATGCGCACCTGCTCATCGACGTCTAGATCGCAGGCGCTGCCAGCGAACACAGCGGATACAGCGAGCGCTATAAGCATCAGAACACCACCACCGACCGGATGCTCTCGCCCGCGTGCATCAGGTCGAACGCCTCGTTGATGCGTTCCAGTGGCAGGGTGTGGGTGATCATGGGGTCGATCTCGATCTTGCCATCCATGTACCAGTCGACGATCTTTGGTGTATCCGTCCGTCCCCGCGCGCCGCCGAAGGCCGAACCGCGCCACACCCGGCCCGTGACCAGCTGGAACGGGCGGGTGGCGATCTCCTTGCCCGCCTCGGCCACCCCGATCACGATGCTCTCGCCCCAGCCCCGGTGACAGGCCTCAAGCGCCTGGCGCATGACCACGGTGTTGCCGGTGCAGTCGAAGGTGTAGTCCGCCCCGCCACCGGTCAGCTCGACCAGATGGGCCACGACATCGGACACGTCCTTCGGATTGACGAAATGGGTCATGCCGAAGCGGCGGCCCCATTCCTCCTTGGCCGGGTTCAGATCGACGCCGACGATCATGTCGGCCCCCACCATCTTCAGCCCCTGGATGACGTTCAACCCGATGCCGCCCAGTCCGAACACCACGGCATTGGCCCCCGGCTCGACCTTGGCCGTATTGACCACGGCCCCGACCCCCGTCGTCACTCCGCAGCCGACGTAGCAGGCGGAGGCGAACGGCGCGTCCTTGCGGATCTTCGCCAGGGCGATCTCGGGCAGTACCGTGTAGTTCGAGAAGGTCGAACAGCCCATGTAGTGGGCGATGGCCTGTCCCTTGTAACTGAACCGCGACGTGCCGTCGGGCATCATCCCCTTGCCCTGGGTGGCGCGGATGGCGGTGCAGAGATTGGTCTTGCGGCTCAGGCAGGATTTACACTGGCGGCACTCGGGCGTGTAGAGCGGGATCACATGGTCCCCGACGGCGACGGATGTGACGCCCGGCCCCACCTCGACCACGATCCCTGCGCCTTCATGGCCCAGGATGCTCGGGAAGATGCCCTCCGAGTCCAGCCCGTCCAGCGTATAGGCGTCGGTGTGGCAGATCCCGGTCGCCTTGATCTCGACCAGCACCTCGCCGGCGCGCGGTCCCTCCAGATCGACCTCGACGATCTCGAGCGGACGTTTGGCCTCGAAGGCGACGGCGGCGCGGGTTTTCATGGAGCGGTCCTGCTTTCGTGAGTCTGGTGGCGTTCTAGCGGGCGCAAGCGCAGGCCGAAACCGGCATCGCCATTGCCGCCCCGATTTGAATCGCCCACCGTCATATCCTGTCAGACCCGGAATGCAGTGGGAACCGCGACACTCTGCGCGTTCGCCATCGATGCGGGCGAGGGGAGAAGACGCGATGACATTGCCAATTCTTCGCGAGACGATCGAGCGGCTGGCCCGGTTCCGCTTCATCTTCATCATCCTGGTCAACCTGATCCCCGTAGGGGGCGTGGCCCTGCTGGGCTGGGACGCGGGCCAGATCCTGTTCTTCTACTGGTTCGAGAATGTAATCATCGGCCTGGTCACCCTGCCTCGGGTCCTTGCCGCACAGAACTATGTCCGGGATGCCTATAGTCCCAAAGCGAACCATGCCTTGGGCGTGGGCTGCTTCTTCATTGTCCACTATGGCGGCTTCTGCCTCGTCCATGGGGTCTTCACCCTGATCCTGGCGGTCCGGTTCATATCCGACGATCCTGCCCAGGCCGGGGTGGTCGATCCGCCTTTTGACGGTGCCTTTCTGTGGGGCCTGG
Source organism: Brevundimonas sp. (assembly GCF_044239655.1). Taxonomy (GTDB): domain Bacteria; phylum Pseudomonadota; class Alphaproteobacteria; order Caulobacterales; family Caulobacteraceae; genus Brevundimonas. The sequence goes on along the minus strand of NZ_JBIIAY010000032.1, from coordinate 23,238 downwards.
CCATCCTGTTCGGCCTGCACGTGCTGGCGCTGGTCAGGGACTGGTGGCTGCCACGCGCCTGGCGGACGGCCAGTCCGACGCTGGAAATGTTTCGCCCCTACGGCCGCATCTTCGTCCTGCATATTACTGTCATGGGCGGGGCATGGGCCATACAGGAATACGCCGCGCCGGAATGGACCATCCTGATCCTTTGTCTGGGCAAGGCGGTTCTGGAGCTTCTGACGGTCTGGCTGACCAGAACCGGGATCGCCGAAGCAGTGAAGGCAGCACCGGTCCGCTGAGCTTTGCGGTTGCGACCGTCACAGTGCGGGGCGATGGATATGAAATGCCCCATCGCAATATCGTCGTTCTCACCGGTGCCGGCGTCTCGGCCGAATCGGGCGTGCCCACCTTTCGGGGTGCCGACGGCCTGTGGGAGGGGCACCGGTTCGAGGATGTGGCGACGCCCGAAGCCTTCGCGCGCGATCCGGACCTGGTCCAGCGGTTCTACAACCTGCGTCGTGCGGCTCTTGCGACCGTGCAGCCCAACGCCGCCCACCACGCCCTGGCGGACCTCGCCGCGCGGTGGGAGGGTGATTTCCTGCTGGTGACCCAGAACGTCGACGACCTGCACGACCGCGCCCACGCCGACCCCCTGCCCGGCATGGGGTTCGAGTTGATCCACATGCACGGCGAACTGCTGAAGGGACGCTGCACCCGCACGGGTCTGGTCAGCGACTGGCCCGGCGACATGGCCGCCCACGAGCCCTCGCCCGATCATCCCGAAGGCCGGATGCGGCCGCACCTCGTCTGGTTCGGAGAGACGCCCCTGCTCATGGACCGGATCGAACGGGCACTGTCGGCCTGTGACCTGTTCGTCGCGATCGGGACCTTGGGTGCCGTCTATCCGGCGGCGGGGTTCGTCGATCTGGCGCGCAGGGCCGGGGCGCGGACGGTCGAGATCAATCTGGAACCCAGCCTCGGGGCAGGGCTGTTCGACGAGGGACTCTATGGGCCGGCGACGGAGGTTGTGCCGCGATTTTTCGCAGCGCTCTAGTCTTTACCGGCCTTCTCGCGCGCCAGCCGCTCCAGGACCCGACCCCTGCCCTTCGACAGCGCCGTGATCACCCCACGGAAGGTCGCCACCTCCTGCGCCGAGAACGCGGCCCGACCCAGCATGACCCGAAGGTTCTGGCTCATCGAACGAAACTTCTCCGGCGGATGGAAGAAGCCCGCGGCATCCAGTTCCTTCTCCAGATGCTCGTACATACCCAGGGTCAGCGCCCCCGACGCCGGCGGGTCGCCTTCGCGGAAGTTCGGCGGCGGCGCGTCCAGCACCAGGGTCCGCCATTCATAGGCATTGATCGCCACCGCCTGGGCCAGGTTCAGGCTCTGGTGCCTGGGGTCGATGGGGATGGTGACGATGCCGTGGCACAGGGCGATGTCAGTGGTCTCCAGCCCCGCCCGCTCGGCCCCGAACAGGAGGCCGATCTCGAGGCCCGAGGCGCGGTCGTCGTACAGGACCCGCGACGCCTCGCGCGGGGTGCGTACCGGCTGGCGGGTCTCGCGAGGGCGGGCGGTGGTGGCAAAGACGGTGTTCAGGTCGGCGACGGCATCGGCGACACTGTCGAACACCTGTGCCCCTTCCAGCACCCAGTCTGCGCCCGACGCGGTTGCCCAGGCCCGTTCCTGGGGCCAGCCGTCGCGCGGGCTGACCAGCCGCAACCTATCCAGCCCGAAATTGGCCATCACCCGCGCCACCGCGCCGATGTTCTCGGCCATCTGGGGCCGGTCCAGGATGATGACGGGTGGGGTCAAGTCAGCGCCGCTCTCAGTCCACCCAGATGCGCCTCATAGTTCCGCCACCGTCCCGACGACTTGCGATACAGCGGTTGGCGGATCTGCCAGACGCTGGCGGTGCGCACCGCCCCGCCGGCCTTGTGGAAGTCCAGCACGGCGTTCTCCCAATCCAGCCCACAATGGGCCAGCACCCGCTCGATCTGCGGCCTCGGATCGGCGACCAGGGCGTCGTAGTCGACGGTCAGGATATCGGGATACAGCGCCTTCCAATGCGCCATCAGCCGGTCGTGCTGCTTCAGCCAGTGCGCGATGTCGGTCAGGTCCGTCGCATGGGCCATCGACCGGTCCAGATGCAGGAACAGGTTGGACAGACAGACGTCCATCGGCTCGCGCACCGTGTGGATGATCCGCGCATCCGGGAACATCGCCTTGATCAGCCCGACGTGCAGGAAGTTGTCGGGCCGCTTGTCCGTGACCAGCCCCTCGCCCGGTCGTGCCGCCCGCAGGCCCTCGAGATACGCCTCCCGCCACCCCTGAACCGTCTCGGATGAAGCCCCACCCACCGCATCCGGATAGGGCGCGATCCCCGCCACCACGCGCGGTAGCAGGGCCAGTTCGCCGCCCGAGATCACCCCGGAATGGGCGGCGAGGATGCGCTCGACCAGGGTCGATCCCGACCGGAACATCCCCAGGATGAAGACCGGTGCGCCCCCTTCGGCCCGGGACGTCGATCCGCTCGCCTTGGCCGGCACCGCATAGGTCGTGATCGACCGGTCGACGAAGGCCTCCTGCGCGGCCCGGTCATAGCGCGCACCGGTCGCCGCGCGGCTTGCGGCATTGGCGTCCGAATAGGCGGCAAAGGCCGCGTCATACGCCTCGACCTCGTCCAGTGCCCGACCCAGCGCAAAGCCGAGTTCGGCACGGTCGGCCGGCCCTGCACCCGGTGCCGCCATCGCTGTCCGCAGCTGTACGATCAATGGATCCGCCGCATCCTCGAACCGCGTCGCATTGGCCAGCCGCGCCAGGGCCAGCGGTGCCTCGGGCGGGGAGGCGACGGCCAGCGCCCGGGCGTAGGCTGCCCGCGCCGCATCCCGCTCGCCCTTGTCCTCATGCAGATTGCCCAGGTTCAGCAGGGCCGACAGATAGTTCGGGTCGATCGCCAGCGCCCGCTCCAGTTCAGCCTGCGCCGCGTCCGCCTGACACAGGTCGTCGGAATAGATCACCGCCCGGTTCAGATGGACCTCCTCCGGCCCCCGGATGCGGCGATCCAGCGCCTGCTGGTACGACGCCAAAGCCTGGGCCGGTCGCCCCGCCTGCCGCTGCATCAGGGCCAGGTTGAACCAGGTGTCGGGCAGGTCCGGCTGGATTGCCAGCAGGGCGGCATAGGCGTCCGCCGCCTCGCCCGCCCGTCCGGCCGCGCGGTGGCCCTGCGCCTCCCGCAACAGGATTTCGGCTTGCGCACCCAACCGATCAGTCCTCGCCGATCATCGAGCCCCAGGGATCGGCCGTCCCCGCCTCGACCTCGGCCACCTTGACGGCCGGCCATCCGATCGCTGCCTCGCCCGAGGCGGCCCAGGCCGCCACCAGCATGTCGCGCAGTTCGGCGGCCCCGACGCCCAGCCGCTGGTTGACGAACTCGGCGCCGCGCGGATCGGTCTCGACGAACCCGCCGGCCTTCTCCAGCCGATAGAAGGGGATCACCGTGCCGAGCGTGCTCTTCATATAGCCGACGACGCGGGCCTTCATCTGGAACGGTTCGGCCGAAGGCGCGGGCATCGCCGCCTCGACCTGGTCCAGACGCGCGACCCGGCGCGTGAAGGCGCCCTCGAACAGGCTATGGGTCTGGCGCGAGTTGGTGAAGCCCTCGGGGTTCGGGAACGGCCCCCAGCCATTGTAGTGGATCGACAGATGGTGCGGCTGCGACCCGTCCCCGACATAGTGGGACAGCACCCCGATGTCGCGCAGCGTCAGCGCCTCGCGCCGCACCCGGTCCTCGCGGTACCAGGCGCGTTTGGCCGGATCGGTCTCGCGTTGCTCCATGGCATGGACGACGCGCCATCCGGCCAGATCGCGCACCACCTGCTGCCAGCCGTCCATGATGGCATAGGGCAGGTATCCCGCGTCATTGACCTTGATCCCCGCCGCCAGCAGGGCCGCGTCGTACTCGGACTTCAGCTCGGGCAGGGCGTCGATCGACATCCCGGCCGCATTCATCACATGACCATTGTCGTCCAGATCGACGAAATGCGCCGTGTCCCGTTCCCGATCATGCGGCTGGCCCGCGCCCTTCCAGCGATCGGGCTCGCGCGACAGCTCGCCGACGTCGGCAATGGCGCCGGGATCACGCAGGAAGCCGGGCAGGTTGTCGGGCAGGGCCCGCATCGCCGCCACCCCGATCAGCCGGTGCCCGGTATTGCCCCAGGCCCCGACCTGCACGGCCGATCCGGCCAGGACCGCCACGCAGGCGGTGGCGAGGGCGAGGCGTTTCGTCAGGCGTTTCATGGCGACCGTCCGGGGAGTTGGGGTGTGGTCTGCGCGGTTAAAACCATGGCGGCACGGCGTCTATCGGTTTCTTTCTGCGCCCTTTCGGGAACGGCTCCGGTTTGGGATCAGAACACAAGCCGCAACACCATTCCGGTCATCCTTGTCCGTTGACGGCCTGCCCTGTTGGGGCAGGTTGATTGGCGGGCGGCGCACCGTGTCATCCTGGGTCATTTAAGACCGTGCCCGAGCCGGGTGCGTCGCCCGCCTTATCGTCAACCACCCCGAACAGTTGCCTGGGCCGGCGTTGGCGCGCCGAGCCCGCAGGACAAGGATGGGACCATGACCATGCCACAGACCACGATCTGAATCGACGTTTCTGGATCCTCGGGACAAGCCCGAGGATGACGAGTTGAGTATTTGTCTATCTTATCGCTTAGTTGGCTGTCCTTAGCCGTGCCATCGAATGGACTGCGAGCCCGAGGGAGCAGACTGAAGCCGTCAGAACAGGCTGCCCTGATCCACCGGAGCCGCCCTGGTTTTCGGGGCTGCGGCGCGGGGAGCGGGGGCAGGCGGTCCATCCCCTCCGTCGATCCGGGCCCCCTTCGACCCGTCGGGGAAGGTCAGGGTCACGGACTGGCCCGGCGTCAGGTCTGCGGCCCGGGTCACCATCCGCCCGGCCGCATCGTCGATCCGGGCGAAGCCGGGCTTGGGGCGTTTGGGGTCGAGGCTGGCGAGGGCCCTGCTCAGGGCCGCGAGACGATCCGCCGACTGCTGCACCTTGAGCGGCAGGGGCTGGGCCAGCCGGTGGGCGGCGGCGTCGAGCCGCGCGGCGCGTTGGTCCAGCGGCCGCTGGATGAGCGGCGGGCTCAGCCTGCCTGCCACGACGTTCAGCCGCCGCTCGTCAGCCACTGCCTTGGCCCGCAGTCCTGCCATCAGCCGCGCAGCCCAACCTTCCAGCCGTGCCGCTCTCTGTTCGGTGGCCCGGTGCAGAAGAGTCGGCGACAGCCGCACTCCTACGATGGTCAGCCGTCTTGCGTGATGGTCGTTGTTTCGCCGTAGCCCTGACGCCAGCCGGCTCGACGCGTGATCCAGCCGCTGTTGCGCCATGGCGACCAACTCTTCCGGGCGCGCAGGCAGACCCCGCGCCACGGCCCGCAACCGCGTGCGCCGGTCGTCCAGCAGCCGCGACCCGGCGCGGTCCAGCCGTCGCTCCAGGTCGGACAGGCCGAAGCGCAGGTCGGCCAAAACCGGCGTGGCGATCTCGGCCGCGCCCGTCGGCGTCGGGGCCCGTCGGTCGGAGACGAAGTCGATCAGGGTCGTGTCCGTCTCGTGCCCCACGGCCGAGATGATCGGGATGCGCGCCGCCGCCACCGTCCGCGCCAACCCCTCGTCGTTGAAGCACCAAAGGTCCTCGACCGAGCCGCCGCCGCGCGCGACGATCAGCAGGTCCGGCCGAGGAATGGGGCCGTCCGGCGTCATCGCGTCGAAGCCCCGGATGGCGTTGGCGACCTGACCGCTGGCGGCTTCGCCCTGGACCACCACGGGCCAGACGATGACCCGGCACGGCCACCGCTCGGCGATCCGGTGCAGGATGTCGCGGATCACGGCCCCTGTCGGGCTGGTGATCACCCCGATGGTGCGGGGATAGAGCGGGATGGCCTTCTTGCGCGAGACCTCGAACAGGCCCTCGGCGGCGAGTTTGCCCTTCAGCCGCTCCAGCTGGGCCAGCAGGGCACCGGCGCCGGCCGCCTCCATCGATTCGATCACGATCTGGTAGGACGACCGTGCGGGATAGGAGGTGATCTTGCCGGTGACGATGACCTCCAGCCCCGTCTCGGGCCGCACGCCCAGACCCCGCACCGCCCCCTTCCACACCACCCCGTCGATCGCCGCCTTGTCGTCCTTGAGCGTCAGATAGACATGGCCCGAGGCGTGGTGGTTGACCTTGGAAATCTCGCCTCGCAGCCGCACATGCCCGAACCGGTCCTCCAGCGTCCGCTTCAGCGCGAAGGCCAGTTCCGAGATGGTCTGGGGCGGGTTGTTGTCGCGGGCCGGTTCGGGCGCATCGGCCGGTCCCTCGAAGATATAGGTATCGTCAGAAGGGTTGGGGCTCATGCGGCATCGTAACGCGCGTCGGCACTGGCGGAAACGGGGGCTTTCGCTATCGTCGGGAAATGGCCGACCCCGACGACCGCGACCCCCGCGAAACCGACCTCCAGCGCCGCAGCGCCGGCCCGGCGATCAGCCCGTGGCTGGTGATCGGCCTGATCGCGATGCTGGGGGTGGGGGTCTATGCGGTGATGGCGATGATGTAGGCGTCAGAAAGCGGACTGCCTCAATGTCTTAAGAGGGAAGAAAGCGGGCATAGATGGTAGTCGATCGTACAGGTCTACAACGATCCGCTGAACGTATCAGCATGCCAGTTCGTCTTCCCGGTGGCCTATTTCAACAGCCCCTCCGCCCGGAGGCTGATGACATCGTCGCCCGCGACGATCAAATGGTCATGCACCTCGATTCCGAGGGTCTGGCCCGCACGCACAATCTCAAGCGTTATCGCTCTGTCATCGGCCGAAATTTTCCGACTTCCGCTGGGGTGATTGTGCACCAGAATTAGTGCCGTTGCAGAAAGTTCAAGCGCTCGGCGCATGACTTCCCTGCTGTAAACGGCAACGCGTGAGATTGATCCCCGCGCGAGCACTTCGTCGGCGATAAGGCCGTTGCCGTGATCAAGAAACAGGACATGAAATTCTTCGCGAGGCTCATGGCGCAGCGAGGCGGCCAGGAATGTTCGCACGAGTACGCTTGATGCTAGCAGTGGCCGACGCCCCACTTTCTGGCGCAGCACTCGACGGCTTAGCTCTCGGATGAGGTTCAAATGCAGTGCGGTCGACGACTTGAGTGCTCTCAGTCCGTCGGGCGCATGAGCGGGCGCGATATGTTCCAGATCTGCCCGGGACGCCATCAGCACCCCGCTCAAGCATCGGAAGCGATCGATGAGTTGGTTAGCGGTAGTGAGCGCGGTTATGTCCTGGCTTTGCTGATAGACGAGAAGAGCCAAGAGCTCGGGATCGGTGAACCCCTTTAACCCAACGTCCAGAGCGCGACGCGTCAAATCATCCATCGTGTTGGAAGACGAGACGAACCCCTCGCAATAGATTCCGTTGATGGACCCCGAGGGGCCGAAGGTCGGAATGTAATTGAAATCGACGAAGCGCTCGACAAGCGCGCCCCCGCTCTCGGGTTGGATCAGAATTGGACTTCCCGTCAAACTGATCCGACGTCCCGTGTTGAACACCTCATCGAGCATGGCCGGATAAGCCTGGCCTCGGACTTCAGGGAACAGCTCATGGACGGTGTGCCCTTCGTATCCTCGCGCCCCAAAGGTGGTCGTGTAGCTATCGTTGACGAACTCGAACGCATGGTTAGCCCCCTTGAGGGTCGCGACAAACCATGGAGCACGCTCGACATTCGAAGGTGTTTCCCGTTTCGGTCGAGCGAACGATCCCATTCAAAGAACTCCAGAGTCGCGATTCGACTAGGAGAAGCTGCCACTCCTTTCTGTGCGCGTCACGGCTGAAACATCGATTTTCTCTACCTTGGGCCGTATCGAGTTCGTCCCCTGACCTGACCTGACCTGACCTGACCTGACCGCGACGCTGAAGCCTTGGCCGATGCGCTGGTGTCCGCAAAATTGTCGAAAGCAGACATGCGGCTCTGACCTGAAACCGGGTATTGTCCCCGCCTATCAAAGCGCCGCTATCTGTCCTGAACCCAACCCCCGCTTGACCCCGCGCGTCATCGCCGCCATTGGCCGGGCATGAACATCCTGCTGGTCGGATCGGGGGGGCGTGAGCACGCCCTGGCCTGGAAAATCGCCGCGTCGCCCCTGACGAAGCGGCTGGTCATCGCGCCCGGCAATCCGGGCATGGAAAAGCTCGGCGAGCTGCGCTCAGGGCTCAAGGCCGACGACGCCGATGGGCTGGCGGCGCTGGCGCGCGAGATCAAGGCCGATCTCGTCGTCGTGGGCCCCGAGACGGCGCTGGCGGCGGGGCTGGCCGACCGGCTGGCGGCGGCGGGCATTCCCTGCTTCGGCCCGACGCAGAAGGCCGCCCAGCTGGAAAGCTCCAAGGCTTTCTCCAAGGCATTCCTGGAACGCCACGAAATCCCCACCGCCGGCTACGGCGTCTATGACCGGGTCGCGGACGCCAAGGCTGCGCTGTCGGTGTTCAAGCCCCCCTATGTGATCAAGGCCGACGGCCTGGCCGCCGGCAAGGGGGTGGCGATCAGCCCGGACAGGGCCGATGCGGAGGCCGAGATCGAGCGGATGCTGGGCGGCCGGTTCGGCGCGGCCGGGGCGCGCGTCGTGATCGAGGAGTTCATGGACGGGGAGGAGGGCTCGCTGTTCGCTCTCTGCGACGGCCAGCGCGCGGTGCTGTTCGGCGGGGCCCAGGATCACAAGCGCGCCTTCGACGGTGACACCGGCCCCAATACCGGCGGCATGGGTGCCTATTCCCCCGCGCCCGTCTTCACGCCCGAGCTGGTCGAGGCGGCGGACCGTCTGGTCGTCCAGCCGACTATGGCGCACATGGCCGCCGAGGGCGCGCCCTATCGCGGGGTGCTCTACGTCGGGCTGATGGCGACGTCCGAGGGGCCCAAGGTCGTCGAGTTCAACGCCCGCTTCGGCGACCCGGAATGCCAGGTCCTGATGATGCGGATGGCCGGGGACATCGTGCCCTATCTGCTGGCCTGCGCGCGCGGGGATGTGTCGGGCCTGCCGGCGCCCGCGTTCAAGCCCGGCACGGTGATCTGTGTCGTCATCGCCGCGCGGGGCTATCCCGACAGCCCGCTGGAGGGGTCGATCATCCGCGGCGCCGAACAGGATTTCGGCCCGCATGTGCAGGTCTTCCATGCCGGGACCAAACGCCGCGCGGACGGCCAGCTGGCGGCGGCGGGGGGGCGTGTGCTCAACGTCTGCGCCGAGGGGGCGGATATCGCCCAGGCCCGCGAGCGCGCCTATGCCGCCATCCGCAAGATCGACTTCCCTGGGGGGTTCAGCCGGTCCGACATCGGCTGGCGGGCGATGGATCGGTGAAAACGCTCCCTCTCCCTCTGGGAGAGGGAGCGAAGCGCGCCAGCAGTTCACCTCCATCCCCCCCCCGGTAACATTCCTCACGCTTTGTTTCATCCCGGTCTCGCCTTCGCGGGCGCAGCACGGTAGTCAGGCCCCATGAGCGGGGACAACTCGCCGTTGCTATTCAAAACTCAGGGGTTTCCAATGGTGCAGTGGGTCTATGCGTTCGGTGGCGGGGCCGCCGATGGCGATGCGTCGATGAAGAATCTGCTGGGGGGCAAGGGTGCCAACCTGGCCGAGATGTCGTCGCTGGGCCTGCCGGTGCCCCCGGGCTTCACCATCACGACCGAGGCCTGCGTCCACTACTATTCCAACGGCCAGAAATACCCCGACGCCCTGGCCGGACAGGTCGCGGCCGGCCTGCTGAAGGTCGAATCCATCGTCGGCAAGACCTTCGGAGACCCGGAAAATCCCCTGCTGGTCTCGGTCCGCTCCGGCGCCCGCGCGTCGATGCCCGGCATGATGGACACCGTCCTGAACCTGGGCCTCAACGACCAGACGGTCGAGGGCCTGGCCAAGCTGTCGGGCGACCGCCGCTTCGCCTTCGACAGCTACCGCCGCTTCATCACCATGTATTCCAACGTGGTCCTGGGCCTGTCCCACGACGACTTCGAAGAGGTCCTGGACGACCACAAGGACCGCCTGGGCGTCACCGTCGACACCGACCTGACCGCCGAGGACTGGGAAAAGGTCGTCGCCGAGTACAAGACCGTCGTCGAACGTGAGCTGGGCGTACCCTTCCCCCAGGACCCCCAGCTTCAACTCTGGGGCGCAGTCTCGGCCGTGTTTGCCAGCTGGATGAACGACCGGGCCAAATTCTATCGCCGCATGCACGACATCCCCGAAAGCTGGGGCACGGCCGTCAACATCCAGTCGATGGTGTTCGGCAACATGGGCGAGACGAGCGCGACCGGCGTGGCCTTCACCCGCAACCCCTCGACCGGCGACGCCCGCCTGTACGGCGAATTCCTGATCAATGCCCAGGGCGAGGACGTCGTCGCCGGCATCCGCACGCCGCAATCCCTGACCAAGGTCGGCCGCGAGGAGATGGGCGAGACCGCCCCCTCTATGGAAGAGGCCATGCCCACCGTCTTCGCCGAGTTCGTGGACGTGGTCGGCCGGCTGGAAACCCACTACCGCGACATGCAGGACATCGAGTTCACGGTCGAACGCGGTCGCCTGTGGATGCTCCAGACCCGCAACGGCAAGCGCACCGCCAAGTCCGCGCTCAAGGTCGCCGTCGACCTCGCCGCCGAGGGCGTCATCACCCAGGAAGAGGCCATCAGCCGCGTCGAGCCCGCCGCCCTGGACCAGCTTCTGCACCCCACGCTTGATCCCAAGGCACCCCGCACCGTCGTCGCCACCGGCCTGCCGGCCTCGCCCGGCGCCGCCACCGGCAAGATCGTCTTCGACGCCGACGAGGCCGAACGGATGTCGCAGCTTGGCGACGCCGTCATCCTGGTCCGCGAGGAGACCAGTCCCGAAGATATCCACGGCATGCACGCGGCGCGCGGCATCGTCACGGCGCGCGGCGGCATGACCAGCCACGCGGCCGTCGTGGCGCGCGGCATGGGCCGCCCCTGCGTCTGCGGCATCAATGCCCTGTCGATCGACGAGCACGCCGGCACCTTCACCGCCAACGGCCGCACCTTCAAGGCCGGTGAGGTCATCACCATCGACGGCTCCAAGGGCGAGGTCCTCGACGGCGCCGTGGCCATGATCGAGCCCGAGCTGACCGGCGATTTCCAGACCCTGATGGCCTGGGCCGACAAGGTCCGCCGGCTCAAGGTCCGCGCCAATGCCGAGACCCCGCTGGACGCCAAGACCGCGCGCGGCTTCGGCGCCGAAGGCATCGGCCTGTGCCGCACCGAGCACATGTTCTTCGATGAGGAGCGGATCGCCGCCGTGCGCGAGATGATCCTGGCCGACGACGAGGCCGGTCGCCGCACGGCGCTCGCCAAGATCGCCCCGTTCCAGAAGGCCGACTTCGTCGAGCTGTTCACCATCATGGCCGGCCTGCCGGTCACGGTGCGCCTGCTGGACCCGCCGCTGCACGAGTTCATCCCGCACACCGACGAGGACATCGACGCCCTGGCCGCCGGCTCCGGCCTCGACGCCGCCAAGCTGAAGAAGCGCGCCAAGGAACTGCACGAGACCAACCCCATGCTGGGTCACCGGGGCTGCCGCCTCGGCGTCGCATACCCTGAAATCTACGAGATGCAGGTCCGCGCCGTGATCGAGGCCGCCATCGCCGTCAAACAGGCGTCGGGCACCGCCCCCATCCCCGAGATCATGCACCCCCTGGTCGCGCTGGGCCTGGAGATGAAATACCTGCGCGAACTCACCGACCGCACCGCCAAGGCCGTGTTCGAGGAGGCGGGCGACACCGTCGAGTATCTGGTCGGCACCATGATCGAACTGCCGCGCGCCGCCCTGCGCGCCGGCGATCTGGCCGAATACGCCGAGTTCTTCTCCTTCGGTACCAACGACCTGACCCAGACCACCTTCGGCATCAGCCGCGACGATTCCGGCCGCTTCCTTCAGGCCTATATGGACAAGGGGATCTTCGAGACCGATCCCTTCGTCCGCCTGGACCAGGACGGCGTCGGCGACCTGATCCGCATCGCCAGGGAACGCGGCTCGGCCGTCCGCCCCGACATGAAGATGGGCATCTGCGGCGAACACGGCGGCGACCCCGCCTCCATCGCCTTCTGCGAGGAGGTCGGCCTGTCGTACGTCTCCTGCTCCCCCTACCGCGTGCCGATCGCCCGCCTCGCCGCTGCGCAAGCGGCGCTGGTCTCGCAAGGCGGGACCGCCCGCGAAAAGGATCGCTGAACTTTTCCCTCTCCCCTTGCGGGAGAGGGAGCCCGCGCACGGCGGCGCAGCCGTCGTCCTTGCGCGGTCGGGTGAGGGGTGACGCCGGCTTGTGAGTTCTGCGCGCCTTTTTCCTCACCGTCTCTTTTCCGTGTGACCCCTCATCCGTCACGCTCCGCGTGCCACCTTCTCCCGTAAGGGGAGAAGGATTTCGGCTTGTCCGCCGCCCCCAACTTTCAAACCTCGACCCACCAATCCCTTGCCCCACAAGGGATTGCCCCGTTCTCACCCCCTCCAACCTCGCCCACCTCGACCCGCCCCTTATCCTGACCCCTCAACCCAATCCGAGGACGAGGGACGATGGCAGACGACGAAGAACCCGAACCCTGGTGGTTCCCCGAGGCGCGCGTGGAAATGGCCCGCAACGCCGGGCGACGGCCGGCCCCTGACGACGTCTGGGCCATGGTCAGGATCGACTATCTGAATGGACTGTCGGCCCGGGACTGTTGCGCCCGCCATGGGGTCGGTCGAACAGCACTCCGGAACAGGGCCCAGATCGAAGGCTGGCGGCGCACCGATCAGCCCTGGGTCTGGAAAGCCGGACTTGAGATCGATGATGAGGGTGTCGAACTCGACCATCAGCTTGACGGAGACATCGACCAGATCGACCACGAACAGTTCATCGACATCGTCCGACGCCGCATGAAGCGGGCGCTCCTGCACGGTGACGCCGCCTCGGCATTGCGCTGGCGTCGCGTGGCCAAGCAGGTCAGCGAGGAGTTCTACAAGATGGAATGCGAAGATCGGTGGGCGGCCCGCGAAGCCCTCAAATCGAGGAGTCCGGACTCAGCGGACTCAACGGACTCTCCGGACTCAAATTTCGAGTCCGGACTCATCTCCCGCTCGTGATCCATCCGCTAGACTGACCACCCCGCCCGCCGCCCTCAGGACCCGCCATGCCCGCCCAATCGCCCCTCTCCATCGCCGTGGTCGGTCCGGGCGCCATCGGCGGGACCATCGCGGCCTGGCTGTCGCGCAGCCCTCGGGTCCGGCAGGTGACCCTGTGCGCGCGCAGCCCTCTGGACCGGCTGGTCGTCGAGACGCCGGACGGGTCGGTCATCGAGGCCGACCCCCGCGTGGTCACCTCGCCCACAGACATCACCGCCCCCGTCGACTGGGTCCTGGTCGCGACCAAGGCCTATGACGTCGAGGTCGCCTCGGCCTGGTTCGCCGGTCTGGTCGGACCGGCCACGCGCGTTGCGGTGCTCCAGAACGGGGTCGAACACGTCGAGCGGTTCGCCCCCTTCGTCGCGCGCGACCGCATCACCCCCGTGGTCGTGGACATTCCGGCCGAGCGCACGGGGCCGGGCCGGATCCTGCATCGCCGCGAGGGCACGGTCATCGTACCGAGCGGGCAGGCGGGTCAGGACTTCGTCGCCCTGTTCGCCGACAGCGTGATCGCCGCCTCGACCACCGACGATTTCGTCACCGTCGCCTGGACCAAACTGGCCGTGAACTGTGCCGGCGCCGTCAGCGCCCTGACCGGCCAGCCCGGCGGGGTGGTGCGGGCGGAGGGGATCGCCGACCTGATGCGGGCCATGGTCCGGGAATGCGTCGCGGTCGGCCGCGCCGTCGGGGCCGATCTGGGCGATGAACTGCCGGACTGGGTGGTCGAGCGCGCCATGACCTCGCCCCCGGACTCGGTGAATTCGCTGCTGGGCGACCGGCTGGCGGGCCGGCCGATGGAATGGGATGCCCGGAACGGCGTCATCGTCCGCCTGGGCCGCGAACACGACATCGAAACCCCGGTCAACGCCCTGTGCGCCACCCTGGTGAGCGCGACCGCCTGGAGGCCCTGAAGAGGCCTTGTTTGAGATATCGTCTGTCGCAGAACAAGGTCTGTGTCAGTCGTGCACGATTTCACGACTGCAACGTTCAGGTCATGGAACGGCCGCGACGGGTCACCATTTAACTCCTCGCTGGATGGGGCTGATGACCGCAAGTCATCATCATCTAGGAGTTAATAGAAACAATGCGTAACATCATTCTCTCTGCCGCCGCCGTCTCCCTGTTCGCCGTGCCCGCCATGGCCCAGTCGCTTCAGTCGCCGACCTACTACGGCACCCTGGGCTATTCCCAGATGCAGGGCGACGACGCCGACCTCGGCGCCGTGACGGGCCGCCTGGGCGCCAAGCTGACCCCCTATCTGGGTGTCGAGGGCGAGACCTCGTTCGGGGTCGGCCATGACGACGTCTCCTTCGCCGGCGTCGACGGCAAGGTCGAGCACCGCTACGACGTCGCCGCCTACGGTGTCGCCACCCTGCCGGTGCAGCCCAACTTCGACCTGTTCGCCCGCGTCGGCTACGGCGTGACCGAAGTGAAGGCCTCGGCCGCCGGCGTCGCCGCCAGCGACCACTCGGACAGCGTCAACTACGGCGTGGGCGCCAACTACCACCTGGACGGCGTCAACGGCATCCGCGCCGACTGGACCCGCCGCGACTTCCAGGACGACAACGCCGGCGAAGCCGACGTCTATTCGCTGAGCTTCGTCCGCAAGTTCTGATCATGAAAAAGGCGCGGTCCAGAACGGGCCGCGCCTCATGTCTTTGGGGGTTGGGACCGGTCAGCCCGGTTCCGCCACCAGGGCCCACCGCATCGACCCCTCGCCGAACGGCCGGGTGAACCACTGGGAGTACCGCTCAAACGCCTCGACCACGGCGTTCCGAAGATCATTGTTCACCGGTTCACCCCGGTTGCGCTTCATCGCCGCGACGCAGTCGATGACCACATTCTGGTGCGCCGATCCGCCGAGACTCTTCAGGACCATGGCCACGTCCCGGGCCAGGGATTCCAGCAAGGACAGCCGTCCGCCCGCCGGGGTGGCGCTGTATCGGTTCGTCTGGGTGTCGGCCATTCGGGCGTCCCCTCGCGCTTTCACGGTGTGGATAGACATCCGTGACAAACTCGCCTCTCAGGCGCAAGCGGCGCCGCACAATTTTCGATAGAATGTTCGTGACCGGACCCGGCAAAATGCCCTCACTGGCCCACCCGTATCGCACCTGCTAACAAGGCCGCGTCAGGCGGGAAGGGAAACGTCCCATGAGAATCGGCCTCTATCCGGGCACCTTCGATCCCGTCACCAACGGGCACATGGACATCATCGGCCGGGCCGTGAAGCTGGTCGATCGGCTGGTCATCGGCGTGGCCCAGAACGACGACAAGGGCCCCCTGTTCACCACGGCCCAGCGGGTCGAGATGGTCAGGGCCGAGGTGGCCCACCTGGACGCCGACATCGACGTCCAGCCCTTCTCCAGCCTGCTGATGCATTTCGCCGAGCACCTGAACGCCCAGATGATCGTCCGGGGCCTGCGCGCCGTCGCCGACTTCGAGTACGAGTTCCAGATGACGGCCATGAACCAGCGCCTCAATGACGACATCGAGACCGTGTTCCTGATGGCCGACCCGCGCCACCAGGCGATCGCCTCCCGCCTCGTCAAGGAGATCGCCCGGCTGGACGGCAATATCGACAGCTTCGTGAGCCCCGCGGTCGCCCAGGCCGTCCGGCAAAAGGTACAGAAACGCGTATGAAGGCCTTCTTCGTTTCCCGCACCGTGCGGGCCGTGACCGCTGCGGCCATCGCCGCCGGTGCCGCTCTCTTGGTCCTCCAGTCGGTCCAGGCCCAGGCCATCAGGGGCCCCGAAGTGCCGCCCATGCCGATCGGCGAGGCCGACTGGCGCACCGTCCTGCCTGAGAACCTGCTGGTCATCGACACCTCCAAGGGCCGCGTCCTGGTCGAGATGGAGCCCCGCGCCGCCCCCGGCCACGTCGCCCGCATCACCCAGCTGGCCGACCGGGGCTTCTTCGACGGCCAGAAATGGCACCGCGTCATCCCCGGCTTCATGGCCCAGACCGGCGACCCCCTGGGCACCGGAGAGGGCGGTTCCGACCTGCCCGACCTGGCCGGCGAGTTCAGCTTCCGCCGTGGCCGCGACGGCTTCGGCCTGGTCCCCGAGGCGGGCGGCGGTGTGCGCGGCTGGCTCGGCTCCCTGCCGATCGAGACCCAGCCCGACGCCCAGATGTTCGTCACCGCCGACATGAAGGTCCCGGCCAGCGGCCTGTTCTGCCCCGGTGTACTCGGCATGGCCCGGTCCCAGTCGCCGGACAGCGCCAACAGCCAGTTCTTCCTGATGACCGGCACCAACCCCAATCTGAACGGCTCCTACACCGCCTTTGGTCGGGTCGTGGTCGGTCTGGATGTGGTCAAGGCCCTGAACGCCGGATCCAGCGCCAACAACGGCGCGGTCGCCAACCCCGACATCATGACCCGCGCGCGCATCGCCGCCTCCATCCCCCCGGCCGAGCGGCCCACCGTGCGGGTGCTCGACCCCCGCACCGCCCCCTTTGCGGCCCGGGTCCAGACCCTGCGCGAGACCCGGGGCCTGAACTTCAACATCTGTGATATCCCGGTCGTCGCCGAAGCTACCGGCGGCTGACGAGGACAGGCGAGAGACCATGCGCAACCCGGCCCTGATCCTGTCGTCCCTCGCCGTCCTGCTGGCCGGGCCCGTCCTGGCCCAGACGACCGAGACGCCCCCGCCGCCGCCCGCGCCCCCGGCCGTCACCGCGCCCAGCGAGTGGCGGGCCGTGCCGCCCGAGAACCTGATGGTCATCGACACGACCAAGGGTCGGATCATGGTCGAGCTGATCCCCGAGATCGCCCCTCTGCACGTCGATCGGATGCGGCTTCTGACCCGCGCCGGCTTCTTCGACGGCATCGTCTGGCACCGGGTGATCGACCAGTTCATGGCCCAGACCGGCGACCCGCTGGGCACCGGCGAGGGCCAGTCGGCCTATCCCGACCTCAAGGCCGAGTTCACCTTCCGACGGGGCCCAGAGATGGGCTTCACCGCCGTCGCCGCGCCTGCCGGGGCCCAGGTCGGCTTTCTGCATTCCCTGCCGGTCCAGACCCAGCCCGACGCCGTCATGGCCACGACCGCCGACCGCAAGGTCCACGGCTGGGGCCTGTATTGCCCGGGCGTCGCCGGCATGGCCCGTGACGACGCGCCCGACAGCGCCAACTCCCAGTTCTTCCTGATGCGCCAGCCCTATCCCTCGCTGGACAAGCGCTACAGCGTCTGGGGCATGGTGGTGTCGGGGCTGGATGTCGTCCGGTCCATCAAGGTGGGCGAGGGCGACGGCGGGATGGTCACCGATCCCGACCGCATGACCCGCGTCCGCATCGCCGCCGACCTGCCCGAAGCTGAGCGCCCAACGGTCCAGGTGCTCGACACCGCCTCGCCCCGCTTCCAGGCCCTGGTCGCCGAGACTCGGGCGGCCCGGGGCGCGGACTTCTCGGTCTGCGACATCGTCCTGCCGGCCCAGGTGACGGGTCAGCCTCCGGCCCCACCCACTCAGTCGCCGCCCGCCGCCTGATCCCGGCCTGAGCCCTGGCCCCGCCGATGGCTGCGGCGTCGGCGTGAGGGCTTGCGGTCGCCCCGCATGGCGTCCAGCAACAGGCCTTCGCGCAGGCCCCGGTCGGCGACCCGCACCCGGTCGCAGGGCCAGGCTCTCTGCACCGCCTCCAGGATCGCGGCACCCGCCAGCACAAGGTCGGCCCGGTCGGGCCCGATGCAGGCCTCAGCCGCCCGCCCGATCGGTCCCAGCGCCTGAAGCCGGGCCGTCGCCGCGTCGCACTGGCCGCGCGTCATCCACAGGCCGTCGATCCGGTCCCGCTGATAGCGCCGCAGGTTCAGGTGGATCCCCGCCAGGCTGGTGATCGCCCCCGACGTCCCGACGATATGCCCCCTCCCGGCGGCGAACAGCCGGGTGATCTCCGGATCGGCGAAGCCGCCGGCCGCCAGCGCCGCCTCGACGTCCGCGACCATGGCCTCGTACCAGTCGACGCCCGACCCCGCCGGCTCAGGATGACGCTCGGCCAGGGTGACGACACCGATCGGGGCCGACATCCAGCCCACGGTCTCCATCTCGCGCCCGACCTTCTTGAGCCAGGACAGTTCGGTCGAACCGCCGCCGACGTCGATGACCAGCACCGCCTCGGCCCGGGGATCGAACAGGTTGAGGCAGCCGCGCACCGACAGCCGGGCCTCCTCGGCCGGGTCGATGATCCGCAGGCGAAGGCCGGTGCCCAGCCGGACCCGCTCGATGAAGGCCTCGCCGTTCTCGGCCTGGCGACAGGCTTGGGTGGCGACGGCGGTCAGGCGGTGCGAGTCCAGTCCCTTGCGCACCACCCGCTCGGCGCAGGCGGCCAGGGCGTCATAGGCCCGGTCCATGGCGGCGGACTCGAGTCGGCCCGATTGCGACAGGCCCTCGCCCAGGCGCACGATCCGGCTGAAGCTGTCGACGACCCGAAAGCCGTCTCGCATCGGCCGTGCGATCAGCAGCCGGCAATTGTTGGTCCCCAGGTCGAGCGCGCCATAGAGGGGCGCGTCGCGACCGGAGCCACCGAAGCCTGTCGCCACGCCCCCGGGCTCTGCCGGAGGCGCGTTTCGAGGCCGTCGGCGCGGGGACCGATCGCCACGCCCCCGGGGCGCGTCGTCGGATTCCGGCATGGGCCGAGCTTTCACGTGGGCGCAACCGTTGAGGGCACCCGTCCCGCGCAACCTAGACCCGGCCTGCCTCTCGTCACAAGCCGATATGACAGCCAGATGAACGAGGAGGCCGGCATCCCGCTCAGGGTCGGTCACGTAGTTTTTCTGTCATGACCCAGTCCTCCACAGAGATGACCCGTACCGCCCGGTTCGGTCTCGGCCAGATCGTCCGCCACAAGGAAGCGGCTTTCAGGGGCGTGATCGTCGACGTCGATGCCGTCTATGGCGGTCCCGACGGCCAGCCCGGCCCCGACCTGCGCGACCAGCCCTTCTACCGGGTGCTGGCCATGGGCGAGGATGCGGGCTTCCTCGTCTATGCGGCCGAGGACGTGCTGGAGCACGAGACCGAACTGGCCGAGCTGTCGCCAGCGGATCAGGCCAAATGGTTCACCCTGGACGATCATGGCCACCGCGCACCCCGGATGCAGCCTATCCACTGAAGTCGAACCGACGCTCTGGCGAGGCGTCGGCGCTCGGCCTAGATTGGTCGGCCAAGGAGCGTGATCCCATGTCCGATTTCGAGCACGTCTTCGCCGAACCCCCGCCGGGCGCCGCCGCCGACTGGACCATCAGCCAGAACTGGCGCGCCTACACCCAGGTCGAGCACGATACATGGGACACCCTGTATGCGCGGCAGATGAAGATCCTGCCGGGGCGGGCCTCCGACGCCTTTCTGAACGGGCTCAAGGCGCTGGACCTCAATACCGGCGGCATTCCCGATTTCGCGGTGATCAACCCCAAGCTCGAGGCCCTGACCGGGTGGACCGTGCATTGCGTGCCGGGACTGGTGCCGGACGACGTCTTCTTCGACCACCTGGCCAACCGGCGCTTCGTCTCGGGCCAGTTCATCCGAAAGCCCGATCAGCTGGACTACCTGCAAGAGCCGGACATCTTCCACGACGTGTTCGGCCATGTGCCCATGCTGACCGACCCCGATTTCGCCGACTATATGCAGGCCTATGGCATAGGCGGTCAGAGGGCGGCCGGGCTCGGGGTGCTGGACCAGCTGGCGCGGCTTTACTGGTACACGGTCGAGTTCGGGTTGATGGAGAGCGACGCGGGCCTGCGCATCTATGGTGCCGGGATCGTGTCGTCGGCGACGGAGAGCGTCTTCGCGCTGGAAGACGCCTCGCCGAACCGGATCGGATTCGATCTGGAGCGGGTGATGCGGACGCTCTATCGGATCGACGACTTCCAGCAGGTCTATTTCGTCATTCCCTCCATTGAGGCCTTGAAGGCGGCGACCCTTCAGGACTTCGCGCCCATCTATGACCGGTTGCGGGGGGCACCGGAGATCGCAGTCGATGCCGTGATGCCGGGCGACCGGGTGCTGACGCGGGGCAGTCAGAGCTACGCGGCGCGGGGCGGCCGGTTCGCGGCCTGACGTGATCTGACGCGACCTGCCCAGCGTCTGGCCGATTGTCGCGAGCTGCGTCACGGTCATCGGGCTTGCGGAGGAGGCGACGGTGAAGCTCTGGCTCTTGACGATGGTGGCGGTCGGCCTTTCGGCGACCGGGGCGCAGGCCCAGCAGTCCTTTCGGATGAACGATGGGCGCACCTTGACCATCGCGCGCACGATCAGTGGGTGCCAGCCACTGGTCGCGACCGAGACCACGGCCGCTACCGTCACATTGAAAGCCGACTGTCGTGTTCCGTTCGAAAACGGCGGCCAGCCCGATACCGACGGCTCCGTCACTCTGGTGGTCTTCACGGCCGCCACGCCCACGACGCCGACCTCCTTCGCCAACAATGTCGCCGCCCATTGGAACCCCGACTTTCCGTCCTTGCCCGCCGACCAGAAGGCGAATTTCGTGACCCAGACGACCAAGGCCAGCGCCGCGGGCCCTCTGGCCCTGCGTTGCGCGCACCGGGACAATATCGCTGCCCTGAACGGTGAGGCGATCTGCGCCCTCGATACGCCGACGTTGACGATGGCCATCGCCGGCCTGTCGACGATGGCCTCGACTGCCGACAACATCGTCGATGCCGCCCTGACCGGGGTGACGATCCGCTAGTCGTGGACGATCAGGCTCTTTGACTTCGTGTCCCGCATGAAGACGAACACCAGCAACGACACCCCGATCATGGCCGTGACGTACCAGAAATAGGCGCTCTCGATCCCTTCGAGCTTGAACTTGAGGGCGACGTACTCGGCCGTGCCGCCGAACACCGCATTGGCGATCGCATAGGGCAGGGCGACGCCCAGGGCGCGGATGTGGGCGGGGAACAGCTCGGCCTTCACCACGGCGTTGATGGCCGTATAGCCCGATACGATGACCAGGGCCGCCAGCGACAGGGCGAAGGCCGTGAGCGGATTGGTCGTGGTGGCGAGCGTCGTCATGATCGGCACGGTGCAGAGCACCCCCAGCACCCCGAAGGCGATCATCACGGGTTTTCTGCCGATCCGGTCGGACAGGGCGCCGACGGCGGGCTGGATCAGCATGAAGACGAACAGGGCGGCGGCGCTGATCTCGGTCGCCGTGGCCTTGGGGAAGCCCGCCGTATTGGTCAGGAATTTCTGCAGGTAGGTGGTGTAGGTGTAGAAGGCCAGCGTCCCCCCGGCGGTCAGGCCCATGACCAGCAAGGCCTCCTTCGGGTGCTTCAGGATCAGCAGCATGGCGCTGGAGCGCGGGGCCATTTGGGTGTCTTCGGCGACGAAGGCCGAGGTCTCGTCCAGCCGACGACGCAGCCAGAAGACCACGACGGCCAGGCCGGCCCCCACGAAGAACGGCACGCGCCAGCCCCAGCTCGACAGCTGGGCCTCGGTCAGGGTGTTCTGGAGCAGGATCAGCAGGGCGAGCGACAACAGCTGGCCGGAGATCAGGGTGACGTACTGGAAGCTGGACCAGAAGCCGCGATGTCTGGCCGTCGCCATCTCCGACAGATAGGTGGCCGAGGATCCGTATTCGCCGCCGACGCTCAGGCCCTGAAGCATCCGCGCCAGCAGCAGCAGGCCGGGCGCGAATATGCCGATAGTGGCATAGGTCGGGGTGCAGGCGATGATCAGCGAGCCGGTACACATCAGGGTCACCGACAGGGTCAGCCCGGCCTTGCGCCCCTTGCGATCGGCATAGACCCCCATGATCCAGGCCCCGACCGGGCGCATCAGGAAGCCCACGGCGAAGACGGCGGCGGCCTGGAGCAGTTCGGCGGTATCGTTGGCCGCCGGGAAGAACAGCGGCGCGAAATACAGGGTGAAGGCCGCATAGGCATACCAGTCGAACCACTCGACCAGATTGCCCGCCGACCCGCCGACGATGTTGCGCAGGCGTCGGGCGGGGGTCATGGGCTCAGCAGTCGATGCGGACGTGGACAAGGGACGCCTCCGGGTTTCGGTTCAGCATAGTCGATTCCAGACGCGCGTCTGCGCCGTCTGCTTTCGCGACGGTGATGGAAGGGCCGGCGGAGCGTCCGGGCTCTCGCCCGGAACATGGGTAGTGATTACCGTTTCGGCGAAAGACAGACGCTCCGCGTGCGTGGTTTTCCAGGAGCTGTACGGCTCGGTCTCCCGAACCAGCGGGGCTCTTAACCCCTTGCCGCTACCGCGCCCCCGGCGGGAGGGTCGTGTCCTTGCGACACGAGCCCCTGAACGGTCCGACTCTCTGCGCCAGACCCTTTGACGGTCCGGGGCGACGCAGTCCCCGAAAGAACTGCGCCGGCATCCCCCGGTCCGATCCCGCTCCACACACCCCCGCCGCAACAAGATCGCAAGGCCTTGCGCCCTTCCCCGCGACGGGACAGGCAGAAGTATAGCGGACGTGGATACCTGGGCGCGTTCAAGGGGGTCAGAAATCCGCAATCCGTTGCGGGGCAAGGGATTGGTGGCTCGAAGTTCGCAAACTGGAGGCGTTGGACGAGCCGAAAATCCTTCTCCCCTTGCGGGAGAAGGTGGCAGCCGAAGGCTGACGGATGAGGGGTCACACGGTTGGCTGGAGTGGGTTGAGAGAGCGCCGACGCCGAAGATCAGCGTGACCCCTCATCCGGCCCTACGGGCCACCTTCTCCCGCAAGGGGAGAAGGATGCCACCTCCCTGTCCGCCAAGCGGCGCACGGGGAGGAGAGGACGCTTCAGGTCCGCTGGAACGGATAGAAGGAACCGCCAAGGTCGAGGATGGCGGTCAGGCTGTCCAGCGCTGATCGGGTCTCGACCAGCAGGGCGGGATCGGCGAGGTCGGCGGGGGCCAGGTGGTCGCGGTAGTGTTCGGCGGCCCAGTCGTTCAGGACGCCGAACAGTTCGTCGTTCATGCGCATGGGGTCGTAGACGGCGTCGAGCTCGGCCTCGGTCAGGACGACCCTCAGTCGCAGGCAGGCCGGGCCACCGCCGTTCCTCATCGACTGGCGCACATCGACGTATTCGACCCGGCCGATCGATCCGTTGGAGGCGGCCAGGGACTGGGCCACCGCATGGGCGCGGGGGTTCGCT
>NZ_JBIIAY010000132.1:0-8174 GCF_044239655.1 Brevundimonas sp. | reverse complement strand
CTGATGCGGTCCGTCGACATCGCCGGTGGTCAGGTCATGCTGCGCGCCCGGTTCGCCGACACCAACAAGCGCCGCACCGAGACCGAGCTCGATGCCGTGGTCACGCCGGGCTTCGGCACCCCGGGCCGCCCCGGCGCCCGGATCGATTCCGTCGACGACGCCAACTGCGCCAACACTGCCGTCATGGTCGCCGGCGACAAGGTCTGGGCCCTGTGGGAGGGCGGATCGCCGCTACAGATGGACGCACAGACCCTGGCCACCGAACAGTACGTCACCCTCAAGCCCGATCTGAAGGGCATGCCTTTCCAGGCCCATCCCCGGTTCGATCCCGACGGCACCATCTGGAACGTGGGGGCCAATGGGGCGCAGGTCATCGTCTGGCATCTGAACGGCGCGGGCGGCCTGATCGAGGGCCAGGTCGTGACCCTGCCGCGCGCCAGCTATTTCCATGATTTCACGGCGACCGACCGGCACCTGATCTTCGTGCTCCAGCCCTGGGTGCATGAGCGCAACGGCATGCCCTTCACGACCCAGTTCAGCTGGCGGCCCGAGATGGGAACGCAGGTGGTGGTGCTGGACAAGGCCGACCTGAGCCGCAGCCGGGTCTATGAGCTGCCGACCTTTTCCTTCTTCCATCTGGGCGACGCCTGGGCCGACAGCGACGGCACGATCCGGTTCGATGTCGCGGCGGGCAAGGACATCGAGTTCGCGGTCGAGGGGGCCCGGGTTCTGGTCGAGGGGCGCGGCCGGGTGCCCGGCGAGCCGACCAAGCTGGCCCTGATTACCCTGCACGCCGACGGCCGGGCCGAGATGGTCTCGAGCGGGCTGACGGGCGAATTCCCGCAAGCCAATCCCCGATTCGCGGGCCTGCGGCGCAGCCTGACGGTCCATACGGCCGGAGAGACGACGGGGCGTCCCCTGCCGACGGGGCTGGCGGTCCAGGACTGGTCGAGAGGGCGTGCCGACGCCTTCCACTTCGGCACCGGCCACGTGGTCGAGGAGGCGGTGTTCGTGCCCAAGCCCGGCGGGACGCGCGAACGCGACGCGTGGCTGATCGTCCCCTCGATCGACCTGCGGGCAGGGGTGACCCAGTTGCATGCGTTCGACGCAGGGAATGTATCCGACGGGCCGCTGGTCACATGGGCGGCGGATGTGGCACTGCCGGCCGGGTTTCACGGAGCGTGGCGGGGATAACGAATCCGCAGCGAGAAACTGATTGCCCTCTCCACCGAGTTCGAGGAGTGATCGCCGGTGTCGCAAAATGGCGGGGGCCGGATGAACATTATCGTGACGGGCGGTGCGGGCTTCGTTGGAAGCGCTCTCGTTGATCGGCTGATGCAGCACACGGACCACGAGGTCTTGGTGGTCGACGCCCTGACCTATGCCGGGACCTGGCGAAACCTGCACGGCATGGAGCGGAACGACCGTCTGGCCAAGGTCAAGGGGGATATCGGCGATCGTGAGCTTGTCGCGAGACTGCTGGCCGAGTTCGAGCCGGATGTGGTGATCAACCTTGCCGCCGAAACCCATGTCGATCGCTCGATCGATGAGCCGGGTCCGTTTGTCGCGACCAACATCCTCGGCGGTTTCGGGCTGCTGGAAGAGACCCGAATGTGGTGGTCACGGCTGACGAAGGCTCGACGGGACGCTTTCCGGTTCATTCAGGTCTCCACTGACGAAGTGTTCGGCAGTCTTGGTGAGACCGGCCGATTTGACGCCATCAGCCGCTACGATCCACACTCTCCCTATTCGGCGAGCAAAGCCGCCTCTGATCACCTGGTGCGGGCGTGGGGGCACACCTACGGCCTGCCGGTCATCGTCACTCATTGCTCAAACAATTACGGGCCCCGCCAGTATCCCGAGAAACTCATTCCCTTGACGATCCGGCGTGCGATCGCGGGTTTGAGCCTGCCCGTCTACGGCGATGGCGGCAACATCAGGGACTGGCTTGCGGTCGAGGATCACGCGGCGGGTCTGCTGGCCGTGATCGAAAGGGGAAGGTCGCAGGCTACCTATATGTTCGGAGGCGGAGCGGAGCGGACCAATCTGCAGGTGGTGACCACGATCTGCGCCGTTCTGGATCGACTGAGACCGCAGGGCGCTCCCCATGCCCGACTGATCGCGCTGACCCAGGACCGGCCGGGTCATGATCGCCGCTATGCTGTCGATTTCACACAAACCTGCCGGGAGATAGGCTTCGAGCCGAGTGTGGACTTCGACCAGGGACTGGAACGAACCGTGGCCTGGTTTCTGGAGCAAGGCGATCTGACGGGCGACGCGGCCCAGCGGACCCGCCGGCTCGGGCTCGACAGCGTGGGGCGAAATCCGTGAAGGGCCTGTTGATGGCGGGCGGCACCGGAAGTCGGCTGGCCCCGATGACGAAGGTCGTCTCCAAGCACCTCTTGCCCGTCTACGACAAGCCGATGATCTACTATCCGCTGACCACGCTGATGCTGTGCGGCGTGCGCGAGATCCTGATCATCTGCAACAGCCGTGATACGGCGGATTATCAGGCGCTTCTGGGTGACGGATCCCTCTGGGGGTGTGCCTTCAGCTATGCCGTCCAGGACGGGGCCGGCGGGATCGCGGAAGCGTACCGTATCGGAGAAACATTCGTTCGAGACGAGACGTCGGCTCTGATTCTGGGCGACAATATTTTCTATGGAGACAGGCTCGGGAGCGTGTTCGCCGACGCGGTCAGCCTGAACCGCGGGGCGACGATCTTCGCCCACCACGTCAATCGCCCCGAAGATTACGGCGTGGTCGAGTTCGACGGCGACAAGAGCATCCTGTCGATCGAGGAAAAGCCGACAAACCCCCGCTCGAACTGGGCAGTGACGGGTTTGTACGTCTATGACGCCGAGGTCGTTGATATCGTGCGAGGACTGCAGCGCTCCGAACGCGGCGAACTGGAAGTCACCGACATCAACCGCGCGTATCTTGAGCTCGGGCGACTGAACGTCAAGCGCATAGGCCGGGGGTATGCCTGGCTGGACGCGGGCACGCCGGACGGTCTTCTGGAGGCGTCCGAATTCGTTAGAACCGTCGAACGACGCCAAGGCTACAAGATCGCCTGTCCGGAAGAGGTCGCCTATCAGATGGGCTATATTGGAGCCGACGCGCTGGGTCGATTGGCGCACGAGCACGGGGGCTCCGCCTACGGAAACTATCTGTTCAATGTCATCGCCGAGGTCAGAGGCTGACACATCGTCGGGTCAGGAGGGATCGTTCAGTCTCATAGGGGGCCGAATTTCCCGCCGTTGGCGTGGTAGCGTCCGGCCAGGCCGTCAAACCCCCCCGCGCTCACGAACTCTTCGGAGGCGGGAAAGGTCGCGAGAAAATCTGTCAGACCGCGTTCATCGACGAATGTGCGCGCGTTTCGCAGTTCGTCATCGTTGGGGTGGCGTGAGAGAAACAGGCCGTAGGCTTGCCTTACCAGGACGCCGTCCGCGTCGTGTGCCGTGCCCTTGGCTCTGGCGAAGCGATCCAGGTACTCAGAAATCCCCCGGCTACCGGCGGCCGCCGCCTTGACCCGGTCGTAGCCGATATCCTCGTAAGTCTCGAACACGGCCCCGTAATAGGAGACTGCGTCGACCCATTCTCCCGCATAGCGCACCTGGCCCAGGGGAAGGCCTGATCCGGAGTATTCGAGCGCAGTGGCGACCGAAGGGTAGGGCGTGAGGATGATCGCATCCAGGGGTTCGCGTCCTTCGATCGCGATGCGTTCCGGTCGGTGCGCATGGGCCAGGATCCTGTTCGCGACCCCTGCCAGGACATTCCGGGCAGGATGGTTGACCGTGAACATGGGTTGTTCGCGGTGAAACCTGGGGACGATCAAATCCGCGCTGGTAATGCCCGAGGAACTGATGCTTTCACGGCGCATGAGGTCGAGCGTGGCTCCGAAAGCCTCGGACCGGGCAAAATCGAACGGCAGAAAGTCGGCACTCAGAATGTCGGCGACAAATGCGTCGGCAGGCAGTCGACGCAGAAAATAGTCGATCGCGTGCGCGTCATGATATTCCATCCGGTCGCCCGCAAACTCACCCAAGGTGAATATCTGCGGCATCTGCCCACTGTGGTGGATGACCGGAAACTCCACGAATATTGCGTCGGGCCGGGTGTTCTCGCGTGCCCAGCTTAGCGAAAGTTCCTGAACACCCCGATAGCCGTCTGAAATCGGTTGGTGAACGACGATGTCCGCGCTGCGGACGGCGGCGATATGGTCCTGAAGTCCCTGGTCCAGATCGGTCTGGTAACAGGCGCGTCCGTCGATCTTCAGGGTCCCGGTTGCGACTTCCCGCAACAGTTCGACCAAGGCCAGGGCCTGGCAGTTGCCATGTATGTAGACGTTCATCGATTACCCTTTGGTCCGCAGCCGCGGTCGTGGCCTTATCGACTAAAGCCTTGGCCGTTGAGCCGCAATCCGCCGATCGAGCCGCCGATGGATCCAGGCATCGACACCCCGCCCTGCCGTGTTCCCTACCGGGGCGATGTTGGCAAACGCAGGATGAGGTGTTCGGCCGCAGGCCCTCTCAGGGGCTCCCCGGGTCGTGTTTCTGAAGGGTGGTCCCGACTTGACGGTTGCGGCCATAAAGGACCGATGGTAGCGAACCGTCGAACGACGTGAGGACACGAATTGAAAACCGCTTTGATTACTGGCGTCACCGGCCAGGATGGTGCCTATCTGTCGCAACTTCTCCTGCAAAAGGGTTACAAGGTTCACGGCCTTGTTCGACGGAGTAGCCATGCCGAAGGGCATTTCCGCCGGCTCCAGTGGTTAGGCATCCAGAACGACGTGACCTACGAGGACGGAAATCTTTTGGACGTGTCGGCGTTGTCGCGTACGATCCGGGAGATAAAGCCGGACGAAGTTTACAATCTGGCGGCGCAGTCCTTCGTGAAGGCGTCCTGGCAACAGCCGCTGCTGACCAGTCAGGTCACCGCCATCGGCGTCAACAACGTCCTGGAGGCTGTCCGTCTGGAGGCCCCGGAAGCGCGCTTCTATCAGGCGTCCTCGTCGGAGATGTATGGTCTGATCCAGGAGCCGCAGCAGAGCGAGGCGACCCCTTTCTATCCGCGCAGTCCCTATGCGGTTGCCAAGCTTTTCGGTCACTGGATGACGGTGAACTACCGCGAGAGCTTTGGGCTCCACACCAGTAGCGGAATCTTGTTCAACCACGAGTCGCCCCTGCGTGGTCTTGAGTTCGTGACCCGCAAGGTCACCGACGCAGCGGCGCGCATCAAGCTTGGTCTGGCGTCCGAGTTGCCCATGGGCAATCTGGATGCGACGCGCGACTGGGGTCATGCCCGCGACTACGTCCGCGCGATGTGGCTGATGCTGCAGCAGGAAAGCGGAGATGATTACGTTGTGGCGACGGGGCGCACGGTGTCGGTGCGCGATCTTTGCCGCGTAGCCTTCGAACAGGTTGGACTCAACTACGAGGACTACGTCAAGCTTGACCCCGCGTTCCTGCGTCCTGCCGAAGTCGATGTGCTACTGGGTGATCCTGCCAAGGCCAAGGCCAAGCTGGGCTGGACGCCTGAAGTCACGTTCGAACAACTGATCGCGGAAATGGTCGAGGCGGATCTGGAGCGGCATAGCGCCAGGCGGGCCTAGTGAACTCGGAAATCCGGCATCCCTCCATCCTCGTCACGGGCGCTGATGGCTTTATCGGTGCTCATCTGGTCAGGGCACTGAGGAGCCGGTTTCCGGACTTCGTCGTGTTCTCCAGTTGCCGAAAGGGGCCTCGCGGTCTTGTGGACGCGCACCATCTCCAGGCCGACATGGCCGACGCCGCGTCTATCGACCGCCTTGTCGATCAATCCCGACCGGATGTGGTGATTCACCTGGCAGCCCAGGCGAGCGTCGGCAAGTCTCTGGAGATCGGCTCGGACGTCTGGGAGGTCAACGTCGGCGGCACGCGGCGACTGGCATCTGCTGTGCGCGCGGTGAAGCCGGATGCATGCTTCATCTTTGCGTCCAGCGCCGAGGTCTATGGCGACTCGTTCCAGTCCCAGCTGCCCATGGACGAGGATTCATGTCCGCGGCCCATGACCCCCTATGCCAGAAGCAAACTGGCTGCCGAGTTTGTGCTGCGTGACACATTGGGTGTCGATGCCCAGTTGATCATTCTGCGCTTCTTCAATCATGTCGGTCCCGGCCAGGGCGAACAGTTCGTCGCGGCGTCGTTCGCCGCGCAATTGGCGAGGATTGAGCGGCAAGGCGGGGTGGGTCGGATCGAAGTCGGTGATCTTACGGCCAAGCGGGATTTCGGCGACGTACGCGATGCCGTTGCGGCCATTCTGGCGGTGATAGAGGCCCGGGGATCACTGCCGGCGGTGAACACATTCAACGTCTGCTCCGGCGAGGTCCGCACGGTCCGCGATCTGCTCGACAAGCTCATCGCGGGCAGCACCGCGCGGCCCGAGGTCGTGGTCTCCCATGATCGTCTTCGTTCCGTCGAGACACCGTGTGCGGCAGGTTCGATCAAGTCTCTAAGCAATGCGACAGGCTGGTCGCCCGGAGGTCTGACCGACGAAACGATCAAGGGCATCCTCGACTATTGGCGGCAGCAGACATCATGAGTGCATGTTCGACGGTCGGGGGCGTTACGTGATGTCGAAAACATTGTTCGCTTATGTTGGAGCTGGGTACCTGACTGTGGCATATATTGCGACGCAGCATCGGGGGTATGCCGGGCATCGGGCGCTTTCTACGACCGGAGCGCCAGGAATGAATTTCCCTAAGGGAGTGAAGTGATGACGGTGTCATTGAGTGGGAAGCGCGTCTGGGTCTCGGGTCACCGAGGCATGGTCGGCTCTGCCATTGTCCGCCGCTTGCAGGAGGAGAACTGCGAGATCCTCACGGCGGGCCGAAACGATCTCGACCTGACTGACTCCGCCGCCGTTGACGCCTGGGTCCAGGCCAACAAGCCCGATGTGTCCATTGTGGCCGCCGCCAAGGTCGGCGGCATCATGGCAAACGACAGTTTGCCAGCCGTCTTTTTGTACCAGAATCTGATGATCTCGGCGAACGTGATTCACGCCTCCTATCGTGGCGGGGTCGAGAAGCTCCTGTATCTCGGGTCGTCCTGCATCTATCCGCGCCTGGCTCCTCAGCCGATCCACGAGGACTCGCTTCTGACCGGTCCGCTGGAGCCGACCAACGAATGGTATGCGATCGCCAAGATCGCCGGCATCAAGCTTTGCCAGGCCTATCGCAAGCAGTACGGGGCGGATTTCATTTCGGCGATGCCGACGAACCTGTTTGGGCCGGGAGACAACTACGACCTGAACTCAAGCCACGTCATGCCTGCCCTTATTCGCAAGATGCATGAGGCCAGGCTGGCGTCGGCACCTTCGGTAGAGGTGTGGGGGTCGGGTACCCCGTTGCGCGAGTTCATGTATGTGGATGACCTTGCCGACGCCTGCGTTTTTCTGACCAAGACCTATTCCGATGCACCTCACGTGAATGTCGGATCCGGTGACGAGATTTCGATACGGGATCTCGCTCACCTGACTGCCAAGGTGGTCGGGTTCGAAGGAGATCTGGTGTTCGATGCGTCCAAGCCGGACGGGACACCGCGCAAGCTGATGGACTCCACCAGGCTTCACGACATGGGATGGTCGGGAAAACACGGTCTCGAGGAGGGCATGCGTCTCGCCTACCAGACCTTCCTGGCCGAGGGGGCGCGTGGCGAAGTTCGCGCCATCAACGACGGTATTTCGACCTTTGAACCCACTGGAGCGCGTGCGGTAAACTCATGAGCACGAAGAAGAAGAAGACCGGTGGGTTGGGGCGAACCCTTCTGATCTGCGATCCAACCTGCGTTCTCCCCTATGGACACACGGTCCCGGCGCTGAACCACTTTCGCAAGGATCTGGGTGGCGATTTCGACGCCGTTCATTGCCTGGCTTCGACCGGATTGCCGAAAGAGGTAGCGGCAGAATTCGGGTTCGATCGCAGGTTCACCTTCCTGTACAACCGCTACATTCCGATCATGTCGCCGGCACAGTCCAACCAGATTGTGAACCAGCATCCGGCCTTTGACGACGACTATGCCGATCCGTTCGAGCGTGTGGCGACTTACGATGCCGCGGGAACGCTGGCGGACTACAAGATCACAAGTGACGACGTCATCTTCTTTCCGGGCGCCGACTTCTATGGAGTGGTC
>NZ_JBIIAY010000031.1:0-29243 GCF_044239655.1 Brevundimonas sp. | reverse complement strand
CGGCAGCCAGGCATAGATGCCGGCGGCCTCCTGCTTGATCATCCCGGCACGCAGCATCAGCTGGTGCGACACGATCTGGGCGTCCGAAGGGGCTTCCTTCAGGATGGGCATGAAATAGCGCGACAGGCGCATGGGGCAGAATCCGCGTGGTCAGTCAGACCTGTGCTTTAGCCGGTGCACCGGGGCGAAAGCTAGGCGGCGATCGCGTCAGAAGTCCGGCGTCTCCCAATAGAACCGCCGCCGTCTCTGATCGAAGAACAGATACTCCGCATGGTCGCATTCAAAGCAGCTGCCGACGCTGAGTTCATCGTCGGTCTGATGCAGCCAGATCAGACCTTTCCAGTCGTCCCATTTGTGAAGGTAGACAAGATTGGGCGTGGGGGCGTCGTCGGTGATCAGAAGGAAGGCACCCACGTCGCCCTGACAGGTCTGAAAGCTGCCGACGACCGCTGTCTGGCGGCCGGCGAGAGTGAACCGACCATGTGCAGCAAACGTCGCGGTTTCGGATTCGGTCATTGACCGGTCAATCTCGGCCTGAATCTCGGGCGTTTCGCCGACGAAGGCTTTAGGGGTCTGCGCTTCAGCGAAACACCATGGCGCATCGTACTCGCTGAGCTGGCCGTTCAGAATCTGGAACGGTACTCCGGAGACAGCCGTGCCGGTTGGACGGATCGTCATCGTCCGCACCCACCAAGCGTCATTGGACGGGCCGGAACCGTCATCGGCCTGCACGACGATGAATGGCGCAGACCGGTCCTGAGCCTGGGCCGCGCCGGTCTGCAGGATCAGGGCACCGACCGCTGCAACGACGCCAGACATAATCCGCATGGTCACCCTCTTCTATCGTAAAAGGATACAACGGTTCAGGCGCGGTCGGCGCGGGAGGATCAGCCCAGACGCGGCAAGGGCAGCCAGCCGGTCCAGATGGTCAGCATGATCCCGGCCCACACGATCACCGAAACCCAGGTCGTGGTGATGAATTTCTTCTTCAACTTGGGATCGGCGGGCGCGCCCCATTGCGCACCGTCGGTCGGCGGCGACTGATCCTGCTGGGCCATGCCGATGGGCAGGACGGCGAACAGCACCGTCCACCAGACGGTGATGTAGATGGCGATCATGGTGATCGGGCCGATAGGCATCGGGGCTTATCCTGATAATGAGCGCGCCAGCCCTACGCCCGTTTCCGGACGTGGGCCAGCATCACCCGGGTGTCCTGCGACACCGTGTGCGGATCAGAGGCGCAGTATGACCGTCTCGAC
Organism: Brevundimonas sp.; assembly: GCF_044239655.1. GTDB lineage: Bacteria > Pseudomonadota > Alphaproteobacteria > Caulobacterales > Caulobacteraceae > Brevundimonas. Next base: position 27,984 of record NZ_JBIIAY010000031.1, on the reverse strand, counting down.
GATCGGACGGCGATCCCAGATCTGCTGCGAGCCCTTCTTGAGCACGCGGCCGACGGCCATCTCCACCGCCGTGTCATCGAAACGGGCCTTGCCCTTCAGGCTGTTGACCGCCTGTTCGGCGCGCTCGGCCAGGTCGTCCAGAGCGTCACCCAGCGGGTTCTCGTCATCGCCGGGCAGGCCGATACCGCGCACGTCGATGTCGGAGACGATCTTGCCGTTCCGGTCCATGGCGAACGACACCACCAGGATGCCGTTGGTCGAGGCATGGCGACGCTCGCGCAGGGCCTCGCCCATCTCGGGGACCAGCATCCCGCCGTCAACGAACAGGCGACCGTTGGGCACCTCGTCGATGATGACAGCCGGGCCCGGCGCGATGCGGACCATGTCGCCGTTCCGGGGCGTCACCGTCTGGGGCACGCCCAGTTCGGTAGCCAGCAGCGCGTGTTCGGCGATGTGGCGGCGCATCCCGTGCGTCGGGATAGCGATCGTAGGCCGCGCCCAGGCGTACATCTGGCGCAGTTCGGCGCGGCAGGGGTGGCCCGAGACGTGGATGCCGGGGTGGTCCTTCTCGGTGTAGAGCCGCACGCCACGCTCGGCGAGACGGTCCTGCAGACGCCCGATCGACAGCTCGTTGCCCGGGATCACACGCGCCGAGAAGATGCAGTGGTCGCCGCGACCCAGCTTGACCGTTGGATGGGTGCCCGAGGCGACGCGGGCCAGGGCCGCGTTCTGTTCGCCCTGGCTGCCGGTGCAGAGGTACAGAATCTCGTCGGCGGGCCAGTGGCGGGCCTCGTCGTCGGACAGGAATTTCTTGATGTCCGACAGCATGCCGACGTGCTTGGCGGCGGCCGTGATGCGGTTCATCGATCGACCGGCCAGGAAGATGCGGCGGCCATGCTTCTCGGCGGCACGGATCACACTGTCCATGCGCGCGACGTTGGAGGCGAAACAGCCGACCGCGATGCGGCCGTGCTTCAGGCTGCCGATCAATGTGTCCAGTTCCTCGGCCACGCCAGTCTCGGACCCGGCATAGCCCTCGGAGAAGACGTTGGTGCTGTCGCAGACCATGGCCAGCACACCCTCGTCGCCGAGCGCGGTGATGGCGGCGGCATCGGTGACCTCGCCAACGACGGGGCCGTCGTCGATCTTCCAGTCGCCAGTGTGAAACACCGTGCCCAGCGGTGTGCGGATGGCCAGGCCGTTCGGCTCGGCGATCGAGTGGGTCATGGTGATCATCTGGACCTGGAACGGGCCCAGATCGATGTTGCCGTTCAGGGGCACCTCGATGATCCGCACCTGATTCAGGATGCCCGCCTCGCGCAGCTTCTCGCGGATCAGATAGGCGGTGAAAGGTGTGGCATAGAGCGGTGCCTTCATCCGCGTCCACAACCAGCCGAGCGCGCCGATATGGTCCTCGTGCGCGTGGGTCAGGACGATGCCACGGATCTTCTCGCCCTCGAGGAAGGACGGATCGGGCACGATCACGTCGATGCCGGGTGTGGACGGATCGCCGAAGGTCACGCCGACGTCGGCGATGATCCACTCGCGTGCATGCTCCGGCCCATAGCCGTAGCAGTTCAGGTTCATGCCGATCTCGTTCGAGCCGCCCAGCGGCAGGAAGACGAGTTCGTCGTTGCCCGATGTCTTTGAATTTGGCTTTTTCATTCAGTCTTTCGTGTCGTTGCGGCGCCAGATTTCCAGCAGGCCGCGGATGGTCAAATCCGGATCGAACCGGTCGATGCTTGTTGTGGCGCCCTCGAACAGGGAGGCGACGCCGCCGGTGCCGATCACGGTCAGGGGCGCACCCCACTCGGCCTTGATACGGTCCACCAGACCCTCGATGAGGGCGATATATCCCCAGAAGACCCCGGACTGCATGGCCTGGACCGTGTCCTTGCCGATGACCCGTTCTGGTTTCTGGATGGCGATACGCGGAAGCTTGGCGGCGGCCTCGTGCAACGCGTGAAGGGAAAGGTTGATGCCCGGCGCGATCAGGCCGCCCTCGAAGGCACCGTCGGCGGCCACAACGTCGAATGTGGTGGCGGTGCCGCTGTCGATCAAGAGCAGGTCGCCGGGATAGGTCAGGTGCGCCCCGATGGCGTTGACCAACCGATCGGCCCCCGCCTCGGTCGGCTTGGTGATCCGCACTTCGATTCCCAGATTGGCGTTCTCGCCGACGATCAACGGCTCGACGTTCATGTAGCGCCGCGACAGGTTCCTCAGGTTGAAGATCGACTGGGGCACCACGCTGGAGATGATGCAGCCGTCCAGATCCTCGAACCCCAGGCCATTCATGTGCAGCAACTGGGTCAGCCAGACGGCGTATTCGTCGGCGGTGCGGTTCGCCTCGGTCGCCGTGCGCCACTGGGCGATCCATTCGACGTCGTTGTGGACGGCGAACATGGTGTTGGTGTTGCCCTGTTCGATCGCGAGCAGCATCAGGCGGCCTTTCCCGTCGCGTCGGCACCAAAGAAAACGTCGCCTGCCGAGATCAGCCGCATCGAGCCGTCGGCCAGCTTCAGGCGCAGAGAGCCGTCCGCCGCGACCCCATCGGCGATCCCTGAGACCGTTTCATGGCCCAGGCGCGCGGTGCAGGCCTGATCCAGACCTCGGCTGCGCGCTACCCAAGCGTCCCGAATGGGCTCGAAACCGAGCGTGTCCCACCGGTCCATCCAGATGGCGAAATGACGGGCCAGCACCTCAATCGCTTCGGCGACGGTGGGCGCGGCGCGCACCTCGCCCTTGAGATGCCCGCCGATGGCCGTGGCAGGTCGTTCCGCTCCTGACGGCGCGTGCGCGAGATTCACCCCGATCCCGACCGCCAGCCACAGGCCACCCGTCTCGTGCGCTCCGGATTCGACCAGGATTCCGGCAGCTTTGTCGGCCTCGATCATAACGTCATTCGGCCATTTGATCGTGATCAGGGGCGCGGGCACGAAGGTGCAGATCAGGTCGGCGACCGCGAGGGCCGCGACGAAGGTGATCTGGGCCGCCTCGGCCGGGGCCTTGTGCGTGGTGGTCAGAAGCGTGGCGTAAAGGTTGCCGGTCTCCGACACCCATTCGCGACCGCGACGCCCCCTGCCCTCACCCTGCCGCCGCGCGACGATCCACAGCGGCCCGGTCTGATCCGCCTCTGCGCGTCGCCGCGCCTCCGCATTGGTGGAATCGACGTCTTCGAGGATCAGGATCGAGGGGGCTTGCGCCACCTCACCCGGCTCCGAAGCCCGCAGCGGCGGCCTTGGTCAGGGGCTCGAGCCAGATCAGGGCCACGATCACCAGGGGGAAGGAGAAGGCGGCGGCGGCCCAGCCGACCACCTTGGCCTCGACCGGCGCGGGGTCGGTCGCCACGGCATCCACCGGGGCGTCGAACCACATCAGCTTGATGATCCGCAGATAGTAGAAGGCGGCTACAACCGAGGCGACCAGACCGGCGGCACCGACCATCCAGTAGCCCTCCTGAGCCGCCGCGCCGAAGACGTAGTACTTCGACCAGAAGCCCGCGAACGGCGGCATCCCCAGCACCGACAGAGACAGCACAGTGATGGCGATGGCTGTCACCGGCCGATCCTGCTTGAGGCCCGCCAGATCGGCGATCCTGCGGATCGGCCGCCCACCCTTGGACAGGCTGAGCAGGATGGCAAAGAAGCCGAACTGGTCGATCACGTACAGGGTCATGAACATCAGCATGGCCTGGAGGCCGACCGTGGTGCCCGCCGTGATGCCTAGCAGCGCATAGCCGATGTTGACGATCGACGAATAGGCCAGCAGCCGCTGGACGTCCTTCTGAACCAGGCCCCCGAACGACCCCACGGCGAACGAGATCAGGGCGATCAGCACGAGGACCTGGGCCCACTGGTCATGGATCTCGCCGAACGGCCCCATCAGGGTCCGCGCGATCAGCACCATGGCCGCAACCTTGGGGGCGGTGGCGAACAGAGCCACGACCGGGGTCGGAGCGCCCTCATAGACGTCGGGCGTCCACATGTGGAAGGGCGCGGCGGAAACCTTGAACGCCAGACCGCAGATGAGGAAGACCAGGCCGAAGATCAGGCCGGGACCGACATCGCCCTGGCCCGCGACCGCCGCGATGTCCTCGAACCGCATGGAGCCGGTGAAGCCGTAGATCAGGCTGGCGCCGTACAGCAGCAGGCCCGACGACAGGGCGCCCAACACGAAATACTTCAGGCCCGCCTCGGACGCCTTGAGGTCGTCGCGGTGGAAGGCGGCCAGCACATACAGGGCCAGCGAATGCAGTTCGATCCCGACATAGAGCGAGATAAGGTCGCCGGATGACGCCATCATGCTCATCCCGACCGAGGCCAGGACGATCAGGATCGGGAACTCGAAGCGCGCGATCCTGGTCCGCTGCATCCAGCCGCCGCCGAGGATCACGGCGATGGCCGAGGCCAGATAGATCAGGACCTTGGCATAGACCGCCAGGGGATCGGCGACATAGGCCCCGTTGAACGCCGCGCCCAGCGGGCCGTTGGCGGCGACGGCCGCGCCCGCGATCAGCAGGGCGACCGACAGGATCGAGATCAGCCGCGCCGACTTCTCGCCGATGAAGGCGCCGAGCACGAGCAGGAACAGCGCGCCGATCGCGAGCGTCAGCTCGGGCGCGGCCAAATGCATTGCGGTGAAGATATCAGGCATCAGTCTCTCACCCGCCCGTCGCGGCAGTGTAGGCGCCGACGACGGCGTCCACGGAAGCGGCGGTATAGTTCAGCACCAGGTCCGGCTGTACGCCTAGCCAGATCGTTCCCACGATCAGGGGCACGAAGATCAGCAGCTCGCGTTTGTCGATGTCGGTGATCGTGGCCAGGGCCGGGTTCTTGATCTCGCCGAACATGACGTTGCGATACAGGGTCAGGGCATAGACCGCCGACAGGATCACGCCGCTGGCTGCCACGAAGGCCGCCCAGGTCGAGGCCTGATAGGCACCGGTCATGGTCAGGATCTCGCCGACGAAGCCCGACGTCCCCGGCAGGCCGACATTGGCCATGGTGAACATCAGAAAGATCGCCGCATACCATGGCATCCGCTGGGTCAGGCCGCCGTAGAAGGCGATCTCCCGCGTGTGCATCCGGTCGTAGACGACACCGACGCACAGGAAGAGCGCGCCCGAGATCAGGCCGTGGCTCAGCATCTGGAACACCGCGCCCTGCATCCCCTGGGCGTTGCCGGCGAAGATGCCCATGGTCACGAAGCCCATGTGGGCGACCGAGGAATAGGCGATCAGCTTCTTGATGTCGGTCTGTCTGAACGCGACCAGCGACGTATAGACCACGGCGATGACCGACAGGGTCAGGACCAGGGGCTGGAACATCTGCGACGCGACCGGGAACATCGGCACGTTGAACAGGATGAAGCCGTATCCGCCCAGCTTCAGCAGGATGCCGGCCAGGATGACCGAGCCCGCCGTCGGGGCCTGGACGTGGGCGTCGGGCAGCCAGGTGTGGACCGGCCACATCGGCATCTTGACCGCGAACGAGGCGAAGAAGGCCAGCCACAGCAGCGGCTGATAGCGCGGATCGAACACGTGTTCCTTCAGCGCCGGGATGCTGGTCGTACCGGCGTCATACGCCATCCACAGCATGGCCAGCAGCATGAGCACGCTACCCAGCAGGGTGTAGAGGAAGAATTTGTACGAGGCGTAGATCCGGTTCGCCCCGCCCCAGATGCCGATGATCAGGAACATCGGCACCAGGGTGCCCTCGAAGAAGATGTAGAACAGGAACAGGTCCAGCGAGGTGAACACGCCGATGACCAGGGTCTCCAGCACCAGAAACGCGATCATGTATTCGACGACGCGCGTCTCGATCGACTTCCAGCTGGACACGATGCAGATCGGCAGCAGGAAGGCGGTCAGCAGCACGAACAGGATCGAGATTCCGTCGACGCCGAGGTGATAGCTGGCTCCCGCGAACCACTGGTGCATCTCGATGAACTGATAGCCGGGGTTCGACTGATCGAACGTCGCGGTCAGCACGACCGACACCGCCAGCGTTGCCAGCGTCGTGACGAGCGCGATCCAGCGCGCGGCCGGGGCCACAGCCTCGGCCGACTTGGCTGTCAGACGCGCGATCAGCAGGATTGCGGCACCCACCAGCGGCAGGAAGGTGACGATGCTCAGAATAGCCGGCACGGTCACGCTCCGAACGCATAGAGGGCGAAGGCGAGCAGACCGGCGACCCCGATCAGCATCACGAACGCATAGTGATAGACATAGCCGGACTGGACCTTGGCCAGGCGAGCGGCCGACTTCAGCGACGCCCAGGCCGCGCCGTTCGGACCCAGACCGTCGATCAGCTTGACGTCGCCGATCTTCCAGAACAGGTCGCCCAGCGCCTTGGCACCCTTGACGAAGACCGCGTCATACAGCTCGTCGAAATACCATTTGTTGTAGAGGAAGGCCCAGACCGGCGACCTGCCGTCGGCCCACCGCTTGGCCAGGCCTTCGCGAGCGACGTAGATCCAGAAAGCGACCGCGGCACCCAGCAGGGTGACGATCAACGGCGACCACTTCACCCAGGTCGGGACCTCGTGGCTGTCGTGCAGGACGTGGTTGCTTTCGCCCGTGAATATGGCACCGCGCCAGAACTCATGCTCGTGATGGCCGATGAAGTGAGGCGCGAACACGAGCCCCGCGAACACCGCCCCGATCGACAGCGCGATCAGCGGAACCAGCATGACCCACGGGCTCTCATGCGGCTTCAACGGGCCGTGATGGGCATGATCGTCGTGCGCATGGTCATCGTGCGCGTCAGGCTCGGAATGAGTCTCGAGCTGCGCCGGATGGGCCGCGTGGTCGTCATGCGCATGATGGTCGTCGTGCGCGTGTTCATCCTTCCACACCGGCTTGTTGTGGAAGGTCATGAAAATCAGCCGCCACGAATAGTAGCTGGTCAGAAGCGCCGCCGAGATGCCGATGAAGAAGGCGAAATAGCCGGCCGGCGAATGGCCGCTGGTCGCTGCCGCGTAAGCCGACTCGATGATCGAATCCTTGGAATAGAAGCCGGCGAAACCGCCGACGCCGGGCAGGCCCAGGCCGGTGATGGCGATCGTGCCGATGACCATGACGGCATAGGTCACGGGCAGCAGCTTCCACAGCCCGCCCATCTTCCGCATGTCCTGCTCGTGATGCATCCCGTGGATCACCGAGCCGGCACCGAGGAACAAAAGGGCCTTGAAGAAGGCGTGGGTAAACAGGTGGAACATCGCCCCCTGATAGGCACCGACGCCCGCCGCGAAGAACATATAGCCCAGCTGCGAACAGGTCGAATAGGCGATAACCCGCTTGATGTCGTTCTGCATCATGCCGACCGTTGCGGCGAAGATGGCCGTGATCGCGCCGGTGATGGCCACGATGAGCGAGGCCGTCGGGGCGTATTCGAAGATCGGGCTGAGCAGGCAGACCATGTACACCCCGGCCGTGACCATGGTCGCGGCGTGGATCAGGGCCGACACCGGCGTCGGGCCCTCCATGGCGTCGGGTAGCCAGGTGTGCAGGAAGAACTGGGCCGACTTGCCCATGGCCCCGATGAACAGGAGCAGGGCCGCCAGATCGATCGCCGACCAGTCATGGCCGATGAAGTTCCAGGTCGTGCCAGCCTTGGCGGCGATCATCGGGAACAGTTCGGCGAACTGGATCGTGCCGAACATCCAGAAGACGGTGATGATGCCGAGCGCGAAGCCGAAGTCGCCGACGCGATTGACCACGAAGGCCTTGATGGCGGCGGCGGAGGCGGTTGGCTTCTTGTACCAGAAACCGATCAGCAGATAGGACGCCAGCCCCACCCCTTCCCAGCCGAAGAACAGCTGCATGAAGTCGGCGGCGGTGACGAGCGCCAGCATGGCGAAGGTAAACAGCGACAGATAGGCGAAGAAGCGCGGCCGCGAGTCGTCCTCGGCCATATAGCCCCAGCTGTACAGGTGGACGAGCGAGGACACGCTGGTGACCACGACCAGCATGGTCGCTGACAGCGCATCGACGCGGATCGACCAGACCGACTGGAAATCGCCCACGGTGATGAAAGGCGCGAGCTGGACGGTGAAGGCCTCCATATGCCCCCAGGTCCAGTTGCCGAAGATGATCCAAGCGACAGCGCAACTGAAGAACAGCAGGCCTGTCGTGATGGTCTGGGAGACGATATCGCCCAGACGACGGCCGAAGAAGCCGACGATGGCGGCGCCAAGCAGAGGGGCGAAGACGCCGAGGGTGACGAGCAGGTGCAGGTCCACGATCAGCCCTTCATTACGGAGGCGTCGTCCACGGCGATGTCGCCGCGGTTACGGAAGAAGGTCACCAGGATAGCCAGGCCCACGGCGGCCTCGGCGGCGGCGACGGTCAGCACGAACATCGCCATGATCTGCCCCTGTACGTCGTGCAGATAGGCCGAGAAGGCGACGAAATTGATGTTCACAGCCAGCAGGATCAGTTCGATCGACATCAGGATGACGATCACGTTCTTGCGGTTCACGAAGATGCCGAACACCCCGATGGTGAACAGCATGGCCGCGACGATCAGATAGGATTGCAGCGAGACGACCATCAGATCAGATCCTCGGAGGTGACGCCCGCGCCGGTCTGGGCGCCCTTGATTTCTATGGCGGTCTTGGCGTCGCGGTTGACCTGGACGTGGATGTTCTGGCGACGCACGCCCGGCTTGTGCCGCAGGGTCAGGACGATGGCCCCGATCATGGCGATCAGCAGCACGATCCCGGCCGCCTGGAAGAAGTAGATGTAGTCGGTATAGAGCACCCGCCCGATCGTCTCGATGTTGGACGTCTCGGGCGTCGCGGCCATCAGCGCGGTCGCATCGGCCGCCGCCCCGCCCGAGATCACCGCCGCCGAGATCAGGATCATCTCGAACAGCAGGATGCCGGCAATGATCACCGCAATCGGCAGGTATTTCGCGAACCCTTCACGCAGCCGCACGAAGTCGACGTCCAGCATCATGACGACGAACAGGAACAGCACCGCCACGGCCCCGACGTAGACGACGACCAGCAGCATGGCCAGGAACTCGGCCCCCAACAGCACGAACAGACCCGCCGAGGAGAAGAAGGCCAGGATCAGGAACAGGACGCTATGCACGGGATTGCGCGCGGTCACGACCAGAAGGCCCGAGACCACGGCGACCGTCGCCAGCAGATAGAAGGCTATGCCTTGCAGCATGGTGGGCCGACGCCCCTTTCCGTCCTGAACCGCGATCGGTGAATCGCAGTGTCGTTAAGCGAGACGCGCCTTAGCGGTAAGGCGCGTCCAGTTCCAGATTCTTCGCGAGTACCCGCTCCCAGCGGTCGCCGTTATCGAGCAGTCGCTGCTTGTCGTAGAGGAGTTCCTCGCGAGTCTCGACGCTGAACTCCTGGTTCGGCCCCTCGACGATGGCGTCCACCGGGCAGGCCTCCTGGCACAGGCCGCAGTAGATGCATTTGGTCATGTCGATGTCGTAGCGGGTCGTCCGGCGGCTGCCGTCCTCGCGCGGTTCGGCCTCGATGGTGATCGCCTGGGCCGGGCAGATGGCCTCGCACAGCTTGCAGGCGATGCAGCGTTCTTCGCCGTTGGCGTAACGGCGCAGGGCGTGTTCGCCCCGGAAACGCGGCGACTGGGGATTGCGCTCGAACGGATAGTTGACCGTCATCTTGGGACGGAACATCTCGCGCGTCGTCAGGCCGATGGCGCCGACGATGTCCAGCATCATCGCGCCCTTCGCCGTCTGGATCAGGCGTTTCAGCATCAGAAATCGCTCCAGGAAATCAGGCACGAGCCGTCGGGGTAGGTCTCAAGCACTTGAGAATGCAGACCAAGCTCAGAGCCATCGCATTGCCTTGGATTGCGAGAGACCGACCGCCCACTCTGGCAAGCGCCGCTGACGGGCTGACGCTTGGTCTCGGCGAGACACTGAGCGCGCTGGCGAGCCGCGTCGCGCTCGATGCGCTCTTGCCGTTGTTGCCAGCCGTAAACGGACGTCGGCTCCGCCTCGTACGGGGGCGGCAAACAGGCAGCGGTGCTTGCGCAAATGGTGGCGACGGCGACCATCCGGATCACGCCCCCACCACGAAGACACGCCAGGCCGACACGCCCACCACGGCCAGCAACGACGTGGGCAGGAAGATCTTCCAGCCCAGCCGCATCAGCTGGTCGTAGCGGTAACGGGGCACGAAGCCCTTCACCATGGAGATCGCGATGAACACGACGACGATCTTGGTGAACAGCGTCAACAGATAGATCGCATATTCCAGCCAGACCGGCAGGGCGTCGATCCAGGCCTGTGACACTCCCGGATTCCAGCCCCCGAAGAACAGGATCGAGATCATCGCACACATGAAGATGATGTTGACGTACTCGCCCATCATGAACAGCAGGTACGGGGTCGAGGAGTATTCGACCTGATAGCCGGCGACGAGTTCGGACTCGGCCTCGGGCAGGTCGAACGGGGGCCGGTTAGTCTCGGCCAGGGCCGAGATGAAGAAGATGATGGCCATCGGGAACATGATGACGATCAGCGGCAGGGTATCGAGCCCGCCACCGAAGGCGAACCAGTTCCAGATCCAGCCCTCTTGCTGGATCACGATCTCCGACAGGTTCATCGTCCCGGCCAGCAGGATGACGTTGACGATGACCAGGCCGATCGAGACCTCGTACGACACCATCTGCGCCGCCGACCGCAGCGAGCCCAGGAACGGATATTTCGAGTTCGACGCCCAGCCGCCCATGATGATGCCGTAGACGCCCAGCGAACTGATGGCGAAGACGTACAGGATGCCGACGTTCAGGTCGGAGATGACCCACCCCGGCGCGAACGGGATCACCGCCCAGACGATGAAGGCCGTGATCACGGTGATCACCGGGGCCAGCAGGAAGACGCCCTTGTCGGCCCCGGCCGGCACGACGACCTCCTTGAGCACGAACTTTATCATGTCGGCGAAGGACTGCAGCAGGCCGAAGGGGCCCACGACGTTGGGGCCTTTGCGCATCTGGATGCCCGCCCAGATCTTGCGGTCTGCGAGCAGCAGGAAGGCCACGGCGATCAGCACGCCGACCGTCACCAGCAGCACGGCACCGGTGGTCATCAGGAACCAGCCGAGGGGGGAGGACCAGAAATCCATGACTTACTCCGCCGCCATCGCCGCAGCCGGTGCGATCCGCAGGGCGGACAGCTCGGCCATCGTCGCGCTGGCGCGCGCGATCGGGTTGTTGAGGTAGGGGTCGCTGACCGCCGAGACGAACAGCGTGTCGCCCAGATCGCCCTTCACGCCCAGCTTCGAAGGATCGAAGACGGCAGGCGTCGGCAGATAGTCGATGCGGCCGAAGGTCGGGTGGTCGGCCATCAGCCTGGTGCGCAGCTGGTCCAAAGTGTCGAACGGCAGCTTGTGGCCCACCCGCTCGGACAGGGCGCGCAGGATGGCCCAGTCTTCCTTGGCGTCGCCCTTGGGGAAGACGACCCGTTCGGCCATCTGAACCCGGCCCTCGGTGTTGACGTAGATCCCCGACTTTTCGGTATAGGCCGCGCCCGGCAGGATGACGTCGGCGCCGTGGGCCCCGTTGTCGCCGTGGCTACCCAGATAGACCCGGAAGGCGTTCGACGCCGTCGAGTTGACCTCGTCGGCCCCCAGCAGGAACAGCACGTCCAGGGCGTCGGGCTTCAGCATCTCGGCGACCGTCAGACCGCCATCCGCCGGCACGAAGCCCATGTCGAGACCGGCCACGCGCGATGCCGCGTGGTGCAGGACGTTGAACCCGTTCCAGCCTTCGCCGATCACGCCGACCTTTTTGGCCAGGGTACCCAGGGCGTTCAGCACCGCCGCCCCGCCCTCGCCCGCCAGGGCCCCGCCGCCGACGATGATCGCGGGACGTTCGGCCTTGGTCAGGGCGTCCAGCGCCGCCTTGGGCAGCTTCGCCAGGGTCTTCGATCCGGCACCCAGATAGGCATACGGATAGGTCAGGTCCGCCTGTTCGCCGATCAGGGCGATCTCGGCGTGGCCCGACAGCCAGATCTTGCGCAGACGGGTGTTCAGCAGCGCGCCTTCCGTCCGGGGGTTGACCCCGACCAGCAGTACATAGTCCGCCGCCTCGATGCCCCGGAGCCCTGAGTTGAAGAGCCAGCTCTCGCGCGGGCCATACCCCAGCGACGACCCGTCCTGACGGCAATCCGTATTGGCTGAACCCAGCGCGCGGAACAGGTCCAGCGTCGCCTTCATCGACTCCGCGTCCTGAAGGTCGCCCGCGATGGCACCGATCCGGTTCGCCGGAGCCGCCTTCAGCTTCGCAGCGACAACCGACAACGCCTCGTCCCACGACGCGGCGCGCAGCTTGCCGTTCTCACGCACGTAAGGCCGGTCCAGACGGCGTTTCTGCAGGCCGTCGACGACATAGCGGCTCTTGTCGGTCAGCCACTCCTCGTTGATGCCTTCATTGACGCGCGGCAGGATGCGCATCACCTCAGCACCCTTGGCATCGGCGCGGATATTGGCACCGAGGGCGTCCATGACGTCGATGGTCTCGGTCTTCTTCAGTTCCCACGGGCGATAGTGGAACTGCCACGGCCGGTGCGTCAGGGCACCGACGGGGCACAGGTCGTTGACGTTGCCCGACAGCTCGCTGTCGATGTTCTTTTCCAGATAGGTCGTGATCTCGGCGTCTTCGCCACGGCTGATCATGCCGATGTCCGGCACGCCCGCCACTTCACTGATGAAGCGAACGCAGCGGGTACACTGGATGCAGCGGGTCATGAAGGTCTTAACGGTCGGGCCCATGGCCTTTTCCTCGACCGCGCGCTTGTTCTCGGAATAGCGCGAGCCGTCGCGGCCATAGCCGACCGACTGGTCCTGCAGGTCGCATTCGCCGCCCTGGTCGCAGATCGGGCAGTCGAGCGGATGGTTGATGAGCAGGAACTCCATCACCCCTTCACGCGCCTTCTTCACCATCGGCGTGTCGGTGAAGATCATCTGGCCCTCGGCGGCCGGAAGGGCGCAGGACGCCTGAGGCTTCGGCGGTCCGGGCTTCACCTCGACAAGGCACATGCGACAGTTGCCGGCGATCGACAGCCGCTCGTGATAGCAGAAGCGCGGAATCTCGGCACCCGCGCGCTCGGCGACCTGAAGCACGGTCATGCCGGCTTCGAATTCGACGTCTACGCCGTTGACCTTGGCGACGGGCATCAGCGAGCCTCTTCCTGAACCGCGACGGCGTATTCGTCCGTCGAGATCGTCCCATCCGGGAGGGTTGTCGTGACCGTGACCGCCGCGTCGTCGAGGACGAAACGGACCACGGGGTCGCCGGACTGGTTCATCCAGCGGTTCTGTTCGGCTACCGGTCGATCGACCGGTTTCCATGTGATCAGGTCGCCGTCGGCCCGGCACTGAGCCCGCATCCGGCCGCCGTCGACCGGGGCCCGCCAGGACGCGTTGACGACCGAGCCTTCAAGGCTATCGACCTGGACTGCATCTACATCCTGACCGTGGACCGACGCCAGCCCGGCGCGACATGCACGACGCAAATCGGCGGCAGACAGAGGCCCCTGAGAGGGGCTGGCCACCGCATCGCTGACCGGAACCGTAGCGGACACCCGTCCAGCCGGCGTCGGCGCAGGTTCGGGCGGAGCCTCGCAGCCTGCGAGGACCAGTCCGACTGGCAGGACCATGGCGTGGGCGCGCATCATCCGCATCGCCCCTCGCCCGTCAGGCACCCGCCGACGACCGATAGCCACCGCTGATAGCCCTGGCCGGTCAGGTGCAGGTCGTCGATCGTATAGGCCGGGTTCAGCCGGTCGCCGCTCAGCAGGGGCGTATAGACATCGATGTATCGGGCGCCACGCGCCGTTGCGATCGCAGACAGCTGCGTGTTCAGATCCTCGATCCGCTCACGGAACTCGGGCTGACGCGGCATGACCGACTGAACGTAGATTTCAGCCGTCGGCAGTTCGGTCCTGAAGCGGGCGACCAGGGCATCGACGTTGGCCGCGATGTCGGCCGGTGTCTGCTCATAGCTGGCCAGGTCGTTGGTGCCGATCAGGATGAATATCTTGGCCGGGCGCGTCGCGATGATCTGGCCGGCGCGGCCCAGCAGACCAAAGCTGGTGTCGCCGCCGATGCCCCAGTTGCGGATGTTGCGGCCCGGAAAGGCCTCGCTCCAGCGGAAGCCGTCGGTGATGCTGTCGCCCACCATGGCGATGCCGCCCGGCTGGGGCGGCAGGATGGCGAACTGGGTCACATGATCCACATAGGAGCCGTTGATCCAGCTGCCCGGTGCGAACTGGCCCGGTTGGGTCACGCCGACGGCAGCGGCGGTCGGACGCTGGGCGGAGAAGGGATCGACGACCTGAACGGCGGCAGCGGCGGGCGGAGCGCTGGTGGCGCACGCGCTCAACAGGGCGACCAGGCACCCCGTCAAAGCCAGCCGTCCAAGGATCGAAGCCAAGCCCGTTACTCCGCCGCGATCGCGTGGCCGGCGAAGTTCGCGCGGCGGGTGCGGTAGGTCTGGATGCGGTCCTCGATCTCGTGGCGGAAATGCCGGATCAGACCCTGGACCGGCCAGGCGGCGGCGTCGCCAAGCGCGCAGATGGTGTGGCCCTCGACCTGGGAGGCGACGTCGAGCAGCAGGTCGATCTCGGACGGATCGGCCTCGCCCACGGCCATGCGTTCCAGCACGCGCCACATCCAGCCGGTGCCTTCGCGGCAAGGCGTACATTGGCCGCAGCTCTCGTGCTTGTAGAAATAGCTGATGCGGGCGATCGCCTTCACTAGGTCGGTGTCGCTGTCCATGACGATGACGGCGGCGGTGCCCAGGCCCGACTTCATGTCGCGCAGACTGTCGAAGTCCATCAGCGCCGTCTCGGACATCTCGCGCGTGATCAGGGGCACGGAGACCCCGCCCGGGATCACGGCCTTCAGATTGCCCCAGCCGCCGCGAACGCCGCCGCAATGGTCTTCCAGAAGCTGGCGCAGCGGGATCGACATCGCCTCTTCGACATTGCACGGCTTATTCACGTGGCCGCTGATCGACATCAGCTTGGTGCCGGTGTTGTTAGCCCGGCCGAAGCCCGCGAACCAGTCGGCCCCGCGACGCAGGATCGTGCCCACCACCGCGATCGACTCGACGTTGTTCACCGTGGTCGGGCAGCCGTAGAGGCCTGCGCCGGCCGGGAACGGCGGCTTCAGGCGCGGCTGGCCCTTCTTGCCTTCGAGGCTCTCCAGCAGGGCCGTCTCTTCGCCGCAGATGTAGGCACCCGCGCCATGGTGGATGTAGACGTCGAAGTCCCAGCCGTGGACGTTGTTCTTGCCGATCAGCCTGGCCTCGTAGGCCTGCTTGACCGCCGCCTCCATGCGCTCGCGTTCCAGCACATACTCGCCGCGCAGATAAATGTAGCAGGCGTGGGCCTGCATCGCGAAGGAGGCGATCAGGCAGCCTTCGATCAGCAGGTGGGGATCATGACGCATGATCTCCCGGTCCTTGCAGGTGCCGGGCTCGGACTCGTCGGCGTTGACGACCAGATAGTGCGGCCGATCCTTCAGCTCCTTGGGCATGAAGGACCACTTCAGACCCGTCGAGAAGCCGGCACCCCCGCGTCCGCGCAGGCCCGAGTTCTTGACGTTGGTGATCAGCCAGTCCCGACCCATGGCCAGCATGTCGGCCGTGGCGTTCCAGCAGCCGCGATTCTTCGCCCCTTCGAGGCCCCAGTCCTGGAGCCCGTACAGGTTGGTGAAGATGCGGTCCTTGTCTTCGAGAATACCGACCATGTTCAGTTCAACTCCCGCAGACGACGGCGGTGATAGCGGGTGCGCAGGAAGATGGCGGTCAGCATCAGGGCCCAGCCGGCGGCAAGCGCGCCATAGCCCGCCAGTTGGACCGTGCCGGCCAGATCGCCGGCGCGAGTGGCCGCCCAGACCAGCACGGCCCCGACCAGCACCAGAGCAAAGCCGGCCAGGCGCTGCGTCCGGCCGACCGTGCGCAGTTCCGCCCGGTAGGCGGCGACGCGTTCCGCAGTTTCGGTGTCGGACGACGTCATGCCAGCACCGGATCGCTGTTCGGCAGCTTGGTGATCGGCTTGGCCGCCGAGCCGTCGTACAGTTTCGGCTCGGTCAGGGTCAGCGCCCCGCCCTCGGGCGCCGAGTTGATGCGGTCAACGCGCGGCCCGGGCTTGGACGACTTGCCGGCGGCAAAGTCGTCGATGATCTGGTTCATATCCGAGGCCGTCAGGTCCTCGAAATAGTAGTCGTTGACCATGGCCATCGGCGCATTGACGCAGGCCCCCAGGCACTCGACCTCTTCCCAGTAGAACTTGCCGTCGGCCGACAAGGTCTGTTTCGGACCGATCCGCTCCTTGCAGACCTTCATCAACTCGCCCGAGCCGCGCAGCATGCAGGGCGTGGTGCCGCAGACCTGGATCAGGGCGGCAGAGCCCACGGGTTCCAGCATGAACATGGTGTAGAAGGTCGCGACCTCCAGCACCCGGATATAGGCCATGCCCAGCAGGTCGGCGATGGCGCGCAGGGCGGGTTCGGAGACCCAGCCCTCCTGCTTCTGCACCAGCCACAGAATCGGGATTACTGCCGACTGACGGCGGTCGGCGGGGTATTTCTGGATCCACCAGTCACACTTGGCCTTCGTCGCCTTGGAGAAGGCGAAGGAGGCCGGCTGGACCTTTGCGAGACGACGCACGCTCATGCTCTACCCATCCAACGGTTCAGGCGCGCGCCCCAGACAGCCTTGCCGGCTTTCGAGAGGTCGCGGGAAAGCCAGGACAGCGGCGGCAGGAACCGCACGGCCAACTGGCTGATAAAGATGAAGCCGCTCATCCAGACGATCGAGCGCAGGTTCGCCTCCAGAAACCCCCTGCCCTCCGCCAGATAGCCCGCGCGATAGGCCCCGCGAACCAGCGTGATCCCCGCAATGCCGGGGGTGGCGATCACAGCGGACGCCAGGGCGAATTTCGCGTTGCCCATCAGTTCACGGCGACGCGGCGAGAAGAAGAACTGCACTGCGACGCCGAGCGTCAGCAGCACCGCGAATACGACGGCTTGCAGCACGGTAAAGTCGGGGGTCACGGCGAAGGCGCTCATCGGGGCGGAAACCGGTTCGCAGCCGTCAACCGCTCACGGGCCCGCTTCACCACCGGAAGCCAGAGCACGGCGAACGTCACCACCAGGATCAGGCCCCAGGCCCCCAGCCAGAACGGAGAGTCGTCCAGGGTGGTGAACGCCTTGAGGCTCAACATCACGCCGAGAGACAGCAGCGGGCTCAAGATCAGAAACTGGTCCTGCACGAACCCTCTGCGTCCACCGGGGTGACGTGAAATCTTGCTGTCCGTCGCACCGGCCAGGATGACGACGCCGAGCAGGGCCGCTCCGGCGAGCACGACGCAAATCACGACGAGAAAGGCGGACACCGACATTAGCGATCGACCTCGCCGAACACGATGTCCAGCGAGCCCAGGATCGCCGACACATCGGCCAGCTGGTGGCCGCGGTTCATCCAGTCCATAGCCTGGAGGTGACGGAAGCCGGGCGCCGAGATCTTGACGCGGTAGGGCTTGTTGGTGCCGTCGGACACGACATAGACGCCGAACTCGCCCTTGGGGGCCTCGACGGCGGCATAGACCTCGCCGGGCGGGGTCTTGAAGCCTTCTGTGTAGAGCTTGAAGTGATGGATCAGGGATTCCATCGACCGCTTCATCTCGCCACGACGCGGCGGAACGACCTTGTTGTCCTCGCTCATGACCGGCTCGCCGGGGCAGTTGCGCAGCTTGTGGATGCACTGCTCCATGATGTGGATCGACTGCTTCATCTCCTCGACGCGGCAGAGGTAACGATCCCAGCAGTCGCCGTTCTTGCCGACGACGATGTCGAACTCCAGGTCGGCATAGCATTCGTAGGGCTGCGACTTGCGCAGGTCCCACGGGATGTCCGAGCCGCGCAGCATGACGCCGGTGAAGCCCCACTCCAGCGCCTGCTGTTTCGACACCACGCCGATGTCGACGTTGCGCTGCTTGTAGATCCGGTTCTCGGTGACGAGATCCTCGATGTCCTTGAGCTTCTGCGGAAACTGGGCGCACCAGGCCGCGATGTCGTCGATCAGGGCCATCGGCAGATCCTGATGAACCCCGCCGGGCCGGAAATAGTTGGCGTGCAGCCGCGACCCGGAGGCCCGCTCGTAGAAGACCATCAGCTGTTCGCGCTGCTCGAACCCCCACAGCGGCGGCGTCAGGGCACCGACGTCCAGGGCCTGGGTCGTCACGTTCAGCAGGTGCGACAGGATGCGGCCGATTTCCGAGTACAGCACCCGGATCAACTGGGCGCGATACGGCACCTCAAGTTCCAGCAGCCGCTCGATGGCCAGGCAGAAGGCGTGTTCCTGGTTCATCGGCGCGACGTAATCGAGCCGGTCCAGATAGGGCACGTTCTGGAGGTAGGTGCGTGCCTCCATCAGCTTTTCGGTGCCGCGGTGCAGCAGGCCGATGTGCGGATCGACGCGCTCGACGATCTCGCCGTCGAGTTCCAGCACCAGGCGCAGCACGCCGTGGGCGGCCGGGTGTTGCGGGCCGAAATTGATCGTGAATTTCCGATCGTCCATCTCGCGCGCGTGCGCGGTCCGGCCGTCGATATGGCCCAGGTCGTCCTCGAACACGTCGAGCGAGGCCAAGTCGGGCGTGGCGTTCTGGATAGCGTGACCGTCGGCCATCAGACCTTGCCTCCCGACGGCGTGCCCGCCGAACCGACCGCCTTCTCGTCACCCGGCAGGACGGCGGCCGGATAGTCGGCGCCTTCCCAGGGGCTCAGGAAGTCGAAGTTGCGGTATTCCTGCGTCAGCTTGACGGGTTCATAGACCACCCGCTTCTGCTCCTCGTCGTACCGGACCTCGACATAGCCGGTCATCGGGAAGTCCTTGCGCAGCGGATGTCCCTGGAAGCCGTAATCCGTCAGCAGCCGGCGCATGTCGGGATGGCCGGAGAACAGCATGCCGTACATGTCGAACGCCTCGCGCTCGAACCATCCGGCGGACGGATAGGCCGGGATGGCGCTGGGCACAGGCGCGGTCTCGTCA
This sequence comes from Brevundimonas sp., assembly GCF_044239655.1. GTDB lineage: Bacteria > Pseudomonadota > Alphaproteobacteria > Caulobacterales > Caulobacteraceae > Brevundimonas. The sequence goes on along the minus strand of NZ_JBIIAY010000031.1, from coordinate 8,939 downwards.
GTCGAGACCTTGACCCGGACGCGCGCGTTCCGCGTCAGCGACAGCAGGTGATAGACGACCTCGAACCGCTCGGCGCGCTCAGGGTAATCGGCACCGCACAGGTCGATCAACTGCTGGAACCCGAACCGGTCGCGCAGATCGGTCAGCACCTCGACGATCCGGTCCCGGTGGCAGGTCAGGGTCAGCTCGCCAAAGGCGACGCTGGCGTCCACCTGCAGCTCTGCCACCATCTCCTGGCCCAGCGGCGTCAGCACGGCGGTGTTGGCCGCCACGGTCGCGAGATGCCCGCTCATCGGTCGATCGTCCCGGTGCGGCGAATCTTCTTCTGCAGCTGCAACAGCCCATAGACCAGCGCCTCCGCGGTCGGCGGACACCCGGGCACATAGACGTCAACCGGCACGATCCGGTCGCAACCGCGAACGACGCTGTAGCTGTAGTGGTAGTAGCCGCCGCCGTTGGCGCACGATCCCATGGACAGGACGTAGCGCGGGTCCGGCATCTGGTCGTAGACCTTGCGCAGGGCCGGAGCCATCTTGTTGGTCAGGGTGCCGGCGACGATCATCAGGTCGCACTGGCGTGGGCTGGCGCGCGGGGCCATGCCGAATCGTTCCAGGTCATAGCGCGGCATGGCGGCCTGGATCATCTCCACGGCACAGCAGGCCAGGCCGAACGTCATCCACATCAGCGAGCCGGTCCGGGCCCACTGGATGACGTCGTCGAGCGGTGCCGTCAGAAAGCCCTGCTCGGTGACCTCGGTATTGACCGCCTCGAAGAATTTGTCGTGCAGCTTGGGGTCATAGCCCTCGACGGTCGAGCGCGCGCCCTGGCCGTAGGGGCTCAGGACCGGCGATGCGCCGGTGTTGCCGCGGCCGATGATGGGCAGGTTGTTGTCCACTATTCCCACTCCAGCGCGCCCTTCTTCCATTCGTAGATGAAGCCCACGGTCAGCACGCCCAGGAAGACCATCATCGACCAGAAGGCGAAGATCATCCCGCCCCTGGAAAGGTCGAAGATCGACACGGCCCACGGAAACAGGAAGGCGACCTCAAGATCGAAGATGATGAACAGGATCGACACCAGATAGAACCGCACGTCGAACTTCATCCGCGCGTCGTCGAAGGCGTTGAACCCGCACTCATAGGCCGAAAGCTTCTCTGAATCGGGACTGGATGGTGCCATCACCAGGGCGGCGACGATGAACAGGACGCCGACGATCGCCGCGATCCCGATGAAGATCACGATCGGCAGGTACTGGAGCAGAAAAGCATTCATGGACGACGGGGCCTCGTGCGGCGATCCGCAGGCTGGGGAGGACGGCGGATTCGGCGCTTTCTAGACCCAAGATCGCCGCCGTTCAAACCCATGCGGCAAAAGGGATTTTCTTGAGAACGGTTCGCAGGAATTCCGACCCCTGGAACGCTGCCGACACCCTCTCGATTGCCGATCCTGACCCAGCGGCGACGGGATCAATGCTGCGACTGGATCGGATCGGCTCGATCGTGAATAGTGCCCAGGCATGCCGCGCGAGCCGCGCCAGCGCTTCACGGATCAACTGTTCGAGCCCGCCCCATGAGCGAGACCCCCTCCGACGTCCTGCCGCCCAACAAGGGCTTTCTCGGCTTTGTCGAGCGCACGGGAAACCGGCTGCCCGATCCCGTCTTCCTGTTCCTGTGGCTGATCGTGGGGCTGATCGGGCTCAGCATCGTCGGAGCCGGCCTGGGGTGGCAGGCGGTCAATCCGGTGACCGGCGACACCCTGATCGCACAGAGCCTGTTGTCGTCGGAGAACCTGGAGAAGCTGATCATCGGCATGCCCCGGACCCTGGCGGACTTTCCGCCGCTGGGGATCGTCATCACCATCATCTACGGGGCGGCGGTGGCGGAGCGCACCGGCCTGTTCACGACAGCCATTCGCGGTGCGTTGCTGAATGCGCCAAAACTGATCCTGACACCCGTCGTCGTGATCGTCGGCATGGTCTCGCACCACGCTTCGGACGCCTCCTATGTCGTGGTGATCCCGTTGGCCGCCGTGATCTTCGCCGCAGCCGGCCGTCATCCGCTGGCAGGGCTGGCCGCCGGATTCGCAGCCGTCTCCGGGGGCTATGCGGGCAATCTGTTCCCTGGCGCGTCAGACGCCCTGATCCTGGGGATCACCGAGCCCGCCGCCCATCTGATCGATCCGTCGTACCAAGTCAGCATCGCGGGCAACTGGTTCTTCATCATCGGGGTCGTGCTGGTCTTCACCCCCATCGTCTGGTTCATTACCGACCGGGTGATCGAGCCGCGCCTCGGTCGGTGGCTTCCGCCCGCAGGCGTCGCGCCGCCCGCCCAGGAAGAGCGAGAGCCCCTCACTGCGCTACAGAAGCGCGGCCTGGTGTTCGCCGGTCTGGCCCTGCTGGCCATGATCGCCCTGTGGGCCGTGATCACCGCCCTGCCCGGCTCGCCCTTCATCGACCCGGAGGCGGAGCCGGCCCAGAAATTCAATCCGCTGTACCGCTCGCTGGCCGCCTTCTTTGCGGTCAGCTTCTTCGTCACCGGCGCGGCCTTCGGCACCGGCGCGGGCACGATCCGCAGCCACCGCGATCTGGTGCGGATGATGGGCGAAGGCATAGCGGTGCTGGCCCCCTATATCGTGCTGGCCTTCTTCGCCGCCCATTTCGTGGCCATGTTCAACTGGTCGGGTCTGGGTCCCATCCTGGCCGTCAACGCGGCCGCGTCCTTGCGCGAACTGGCCATGCCGACGCCCCTGCTGCTGATCTCGGTGGTGCTGGTGTCGTGCTTCTTCGACCTGTTCATCGGGTCGGCCTCGGCCAAATGGTCGGCACTGGCTCCGATCGTAGTACCCATGTTCATGCTGCTGGGCATCAGCCCGGAGATGACCACCGCCGCCTATCGGATGGGCGATTCGGTCACCAATATCGCCACGCCCCTGATGAGCTACTTCCCCCTTATTCTAGCCTTCGCACAGCGGTGGGATCCCCGGTTCGGCCTGGGCTCGCTGATGGCCACCATGCTGCCCTATGCCGGGTCGTTCCTGGTGGCGGGTCTGATCATGGTTGCGGCCTGGGTGGCGCTGGACCTTCCGCTTGGGCCGGGCGTGGGTGTCCACTACGACGTGCCGGCCCCCGCCATCGCAGCGCAGCCCCCTGTCGATGGCGGAATCCTGGGTCCCGAAAGCCCGCCTCAACCCGCGGCCGCACCCGCGATCGCGGCCGCACAACGCTGATCGCGATTTTATGACGAAGGGTCGCTTGACAGTGCAAGCACCCCCCGCCTAAACGACGCCCCTCGCCGCGACGCACTGTCTTCGGGGCGAGGAATGCGGGTGTAGCTCAGTTGGTTAGAGTGCCGGCCTGTCACGCCGGAGGTCGCGGGTTCGAGTCCCGTCACTCGCGCCACTTCTCATGAAAATCGAAACGAGAAGTGGCGCGCCACCCCCTGCTGGCGGCGCGCCGGACCCTGTCCGCGCTCAGTGAACCGCCCAGGTCTCCGCCGGCTGGACGAACGCGCTCTGTCCGCTGACGTCGCCATAGACCATGCACAGGTCCTCGAAGACCCGGTTCCAGGCAAAGCGCTCGACCGTGTGGACACGCGCGGCCGCGCCGATGGCCTCGATGTCGCGCGCGAACAGGGCCTCGATAGCGGCGGCGTAATCGGTCGGGTCCGCCGAGGCTGCCAGCTGGCCCACGCTGTCGTTCACGGTCTCGGCGACGCCACCCGCATTCACCCCCACGACAGGACGGCCACAGGCCATGGCCTCCAGCACGATCAGGCCGAAGGGCTCCTTGTCGTTTGCGTGAACGAATGCGTCGCAGCTGGCGATGATCCGCGCGACCGCCCGTGGGTCGCGCTCATACGGCAGGGCTATGACCCGGTCCTCGGGCGGCATTCCGGTGCCGGCGCCGACCAGCACCAGATGATAGGGCGCGCCCAGTTTCTGGACCGCCTCGATCAGGACATCGATGTTCTTTTCCTTGGCCGGGCGACCTGCGAAGCACAGCAGCCGGGCATCCGCGCCGAGCCCCAGCCGCTTCAGCAGCCAGTCGCGGTCGCGCCGGTCGGGGCGGAATGTGTCGATCTCTACACCCAGAGGCCGGATGACGATATTGCCGACGCCGGCCTCGATCAGCCGTTCGGCAATGAATTTCGAGGGCGACACCACCCGATCGAATTGACCGAACAACTTGGCCCAGCGCCGCTCGACCGGCTTCTTGGCCCATTCGCCGAAATGCAGCGCGGCCAGACCTGCCGGGTCGGAGTGACAGAAGCCGACGACCGGGCAGCCCGCCCGCTGGCCTGCCTCGAGTGCGCCCTGCCCCGGCGTATAGGGATCGCCCGCCTCGATGATCGACGGCTTCAATGATGCGACCCATGCGCCCCAGCGCTTGACCGACGTGGGCCAACGGTAGCCGTCGCCGAAAGGCAGTTTGGTCGCGTGAAGCTTGACGATGCCGTCGGCGCCTGCGGAATGGGTAGCGCCCGGCACGACCAGCGAATGGGCGATCCCAGGTCGATTTGCCTCCAGCCAGGACTTCTTGGACAGCAGGTAGCGCTTCACCCCGCCCGAGCGCGGCGCATACAGCATGGTGGTGTCGACGAGGCGCGGACGCGGATCGTTGCTCGACGCCTTCAGGGCCCGCAAGGTGTCGGCGACCTCGTCATCGAATCCGGGAATCAGCCGCAGTTCGCTTTCCTGAACGTCGTGGTCGATCATGCTCACTGGGGGTGTCTCCGAAGGTCTCGGCTCGGCAACGCCTGGCCCTCGCTTTTGGATGCGTGCGGATGATTTACGCCTGACCATAAGCGCCCCTAGACCCAGCCACGGCCAAGCTCAAGAGGGCTTGGTTTGAGAGGGCGCGGTCGGCTGAGGTTCGGTCAGATGCTTTGAAACACGGTGTTCAGGCCTTGCAATCGCCTCAAATTCGCGAAACTTGAAGCATGCCGACGCGACCCCTGTTAGAGGGGCCACAGCGTTTGCGCGCGTCGTGTCCACAGGGGTCTTTTTCCGAATGCGTAAACTGCTCGCGACCGCCGCAGCGATCGCTCCGCTGCTGGTCGCTTCCGGGGCCAGCGCGGACGTCGTCATCTCGACCGTGCGCACCACGCCCATCCTGACCTCCAACGCCACCGGCACGGCGGCGGACAACATTCGTTTCAGCACCGGCGGCGGTTTGAACCTGACGTCCGGAACCGGCGTCACGATCGATTCCAACAATACGCTGACGGTCGATTCCGGGACCAATATCAACATCCAAAACTCGGCGGACGGCTCGATCGGCGTTCTGGTCAACGGCGGCGTGACCACCGGCGTGAACATCGCCGGCCAGATCCTGGTCAGCGACGGCCTGGGCGAATACCCCGACACCGACACCGACGGCGACGTTGACGGTCCATGGGCCACGGGTACGGGGCGCTACGGCATCCGACTGGCTGGAACCGGCGCTGTCACAGGCAACATCCTGTTGGACACCAGCGGCACGCTGCAGGTCGAGGGCAACAACTCGACCGGTATTGCGGTGGACACCGCCCTGATCGGCAATCTGAACAGCTACGGCACGCTGACGACCTTCGGCGACAACTCGTTCGGCGTCCGGACGACGGCCCCGATTACGGGCTCGGTCACACTCGACGGCACCATCAGCTCCAACGGCGGCGGGACCAGTGCGGTCGCCATCCAGGGCGATGTCAGCGGCCGTCTGACGCTCCAGGGTGCGATCACGTCGTCGGGCTATCGCTACAGGTCGCTCGGCACGGACGCCTTCGTCGCCAAGCTGGATGCCGACGACCTGCTCCAGGGCGGATCGACGGTGATCGTGGCCGGCAACGTCGGCGGCGGCGTGGTGTTCGACACCCAACCCACCGAGTCCGACAGCACCTCGAATGACGATGATGTCGATGGCCGCCTCGACAGCACCGAGGGCTCCGCCTCGATCACCAGCTTCGGCTCGGCACCGGCCGTAACGGTCGGTTCGACGACCCAGACGGTCACCCTGGGTGCCGTCGGCACGGGCGAGGCGGCCTATGGCTTCATCAACCGTGGCACCATCGTCGGCAACGGCGTCTATGCCAACATCGATTCCAACGCGGTACGGCTGGGCGTCACCGGTGGCCAGGCCGTGTCGATCGCCGGTGGCGTTCGCAACGACGGGACCCTCGGCACCCTGGCCAATGCGGCCAATGCCACGACCCTGCGCGTCGGGTCGGGCGTCACGACGCCGACCATCCTGAACAACGGCTTCATCACGGCCGCTGCGGCGACCGAGCTGGTCAACAGCGTCAACGCCGTGCGCATCGAGGCCGGTGCCAATGTCGCGACCCTGACCAACAACGGCAACATCCTGGCCACATCCGGTGGCGGCACCGCCAACCTGACCGCGATCCAGGACCTCAGCGGAACCCTGACGGCGGTGCTCAACACCGGCTCGCTCCAGGCCAATCTGGTCGCCAACGCGGCCGGCGCGCCCCTGACCGGCACGGCCATCGCGCTCGATGCCCGCGCCAATACGACCGGGGTCAACTTCACGCAGACAGGCGTGCTGAGCCCCACGGACAGCACCGCAGACGACACGGACAATGACGGCGTCGACGACGTCGATGAGCCGTTTACCCTGGGTGCCATCCTGCTCGGGTCCGGTGACGACGGCGTCAACATCAAGAACGGCCAGGTCAACAGCGACATCTCGTTCGGAGCCGGTGCGGATCAGCTCAACATCTCGGGCGGTGCCATTGTCCGCGGTGCCATCACCGATAGCGACGGCCGGCTCGCCATCGACATCGCCAACGGTACGCTCGAGGCCCAACAGGCGTCGCGAACGAACGTGACCAGCCTGAATGTCGGTGCGACCGGCACGCTTCTGGTCGGATTGAACGCCAGCACCGGAGCCAACGGCGGCTTCCGCGTCAACGGCGCCGCGAACCTGGCCAATGGCGCCAGCCTGGGCATCCGGTTCACGTCGCTGCTGCAGTCGCCGCAACGGTTCACGATCATCGACGCCGACACCCTGACCATCGGCACGCTGAACCAGACGGGCATCCAGACCAACTCGCCGTATCTGTATGTCGTCAGCGCAGGCGCGGATATCGCGGCTGCCGACGTCTATGTCGATGCACGTCGTCGTACCGCCTCCGAGGCCGGACTGATCCCGGTCGAGGCCTCGGCCTTCGACGTCATCTATGCCTCAATCGACGACAACAGCACCCTGCTGAACGCCTTCCTGGGCCAGACCACCCGCGAGGGCTTCATCGATCTGTACGAGCAAATGCTGCCCGATCACTCCGGGGGTCCGCTGCTGTCGCTGGCATCGGGCGTCGATGCGGTGACCCGCGCCCTGACCGGGCGCAACGCCTCTGCCGGCGTCGGCGAGACCAGCGCCTGGTTGCAGGAAATCAATTTCTACGCCGACAAGGACAAGACCGACACCTACGGCTTCCGTTCCGAGGGCTTCGGCGTCGCGGGCGGTATCGAGCGTGGCACCGGGTTCGGCGCCTTGGGCGTATCCCTGGCCTTCACCTCGTCCGACATCGAGGACCCGGAATCCGAGGCCGAGGAAGTCCTGTCGGCCAGCCTGGTCGAACTGGGCCTTTACTGGCGGGCCCAGGGCCGCAACTGGACGACCTGGGCGCGGGCTGCGGGGGGTTACGCCACCTTCGATTCGACCCGGTCGCTGGTCGCCGAGAACCTGTATCTGAACAACCAGTCGAGCTGGAACGGCTTCACCCTGGCCCTGGCCGGCGGTGCCTCCTACGAGCGGAACTTCGGGCGACTGAACATCCGGCCCGAGGTCTATGCCGAGTATTTCGGCCTGAGCGAGGACGCCCGTACCGAGACCGGCGGCGGTTCCGGCTTCGATCTCGAGATCGACGAACGGACGGGCCACATCTTCTCGACCGTGGCGGCGGTCAACGTCGGTTACGGCTTCGGCGAGAACGGCTGGATCCGGCCCGAGCTCCGTCTCGGCTGGCGTCAGAACGTCTCGGTCGATGCGGGCGAGACGATCGCGCGCTTCACCTCAGGCACGTCGAAATACACCCTGTCGCCCGCCTCAATCGAGGGTGGCGGTCCGCTGGCGGGCATCCGTCTGGCGGTCGGCAACGAGCTGGGCATGCTTTCGGTCAGCGCCGACGCCGAGATGATCGAGGACTACGTCCGCTACACCCTGCTGCTGCGGGCCAGCTTCCGGTTCTGACGGTAGGCGGCGACGGGTTCGAACCGCCGACCCTCTCGGTGTAAACGAGATGCTCTGACCAGCTGAGCTAGCCGCCCTTACCGTCGGGAGACGGCCTTGTGCCCTGTGCGGGTCAGCCGTTCAAGACGCTTTTCAGTCCCTCGCCGACACGGAACTTGGCCGTGCGGGAGGCTGGACGGGCGACGGCCTCGCCGGTGCGGGGGTTGCGGGCGACGCCGGCCTTGCGATCGACGGCGACGAAGGCCCCGAAGCCGGTCAGGCGGACGTCGTGACCCTGTCGCAGCGAATCCGTGACGCCGTCGGTGAAGGCCTCAAGCGCCAGCTTTGCCTGATCGCGGCTGATGTCGGCGGCGGCGGCCATGGCCGCGATCAGCTCGGTCTTGGTCATGCGAATGCCCTTCCTGCTCGGCACCTCGCAGCGCCGCATCTATCCCTGCCCCGGAGGAAACTAAGGGGCACTTTTAAGCTCGCGTCAAAAGGGAAACGCGGCCCGGGAGGGCCCGGACCGCGCTTTTCGTGCTTAACGCCCCGAAACGGGACAGCCTCAGTGGCTGACGACCGTCCCGTCAGACACGTTCGGAGCCGGGGCCGGGGTCAGGGGCTCGGCGACCTCGTCCCATTCGACGGGGGTCAGCGCGCCGACCAGGGCCCATTTCAACGCTTCGTCGGCGGTCGAGATCGGCACGATCTCCAGCGCGTTCTTCACATTGTCGGGCACGTCGGCCAGGTCCTTCTCGTTCTCCTGCGGGATCAG
>NZ_JBIIAY010000131.1:0-8232 GCF_044239655.1 Brevundimonas sp. | reverse complement strand
ATGTCGGCCTCCTCGCCGGACTGGCGCAGGCTGACCAGGGCGTTTTCGGCGCGGCCGGCGGCCTGGTTCAGCTCGGTCACGGCGTTGGCGAAGGCCAGCTGGCCGGCACGCAGGGTCGTCAGCTTCTTTTCCAGCCGAACCCCGTATGCCAGGGCAGCCACCAGAAGCAGCATCAGGACCGAGTCGAGAATGATGCCCGTCATGTCAGCGCTTTCCCCGGGTCAGACTGTTGGCGGCCTCGACACTGATCGGACCCTCCACGCGAATGGCGATATGCTGGCCCTTGCGGCCCATCCGCCCGGTCGTGACCGGGATCGGGCCACAGCGGATCGAAACGTCGCTGTCGGGCGTCGCATTCAGCATGAAGGTGTCGCCGACCTTCAGGTTCAGTACCGTCGAGAGGGGCGCCTGCTGCTCGTCCAGAACGACCCGAACCTCGGTGTCGGTGGTCCAGAGCTCGGTGGCCAGGTGGCCTTCCCAGATATTGTCGCGGCCGAACTTCTCACCCATGAACTGCTGCAGCAGCATCTTGCGGATGGGCTCCAGCGTCGCATAGGGCAGCAGCAGCTCGACTCGCCCTCCCCGGTCTTCCATGTCGATGCGCAGCTTGACCAGGATGGCGGCGTTGGCCGGCCGCGCGATGGCGGCAAAACGGGGATTGGTCTCCAGCCGGTCCAGATTGAAATGCACCGGCGTCAGGGGCTCGAACGCGGCCTGAGCGTCGGCCAGGATCACCTCGACCATCCGCTGGACCAGGACCCGCTCGATCGTGGTGTAGGGCCGCCCCTCGATCCGCAGGGCCGCCGTGCCGCGACGCCCGCCCAGCAGCACGTCTACGATGGAATAGATCAGGTTGGAATCGACCGTCAGCAGGCCGTAGTTGTCCAGCTCCTCGGCCCGGAACACGGCCAGGATCGCCGGCAGGGGGATCGAGTTCAGATAGTCGCCGAATCTGATCGAGGAGATGTTGTCGAGGCTGACCTCGACGTTGTCGGAGGTGAAGTTGCGCAGGGACGTCGTCATCAGCCGCACCAGGCGGTCGAAGACGATCTCAAGCATCGGCAGCCGCTCGTAGCTGACGAGGGCCGAGTTGATGATGGCCCGGATGCCGGACCGTTCGGAATCGTCGCCGTCGCCGAGATCGAACCCCAGCAGGTTGTCGATCTCGTCCTGACTCAGAACCCGTTCGGAGCCAGGCGAGCGGAACTCGTCGGAGGCCGAGGGATCGGTGTCTGCAAATCCCACATCGCTCATTGAACGAGCATCTCTTCGATCAGGACGGCGTCGATCTTGGATGGTGCCGCGATCAGGTTGACGCGGCGCAGGATCTCGGCCCGCAGCTGATAGCTGCCCGAGGAGCCTGCCAGATCTTCGGGGCGCAGTTCGCGCAGGAAGCCCTGGAACATGTCCTGCATCCGGGGAGCCTCGGCCTGGAGGGTCGAAGCGAGATCGGCGTCGTGCATCTCAAGCGTGAGCTTGAGCTTCAGATAGGTCGGCCGACCGTCAGGCGACTGGATGTTCACCGTCATGGGGGCCAGGGTGTAGAAGGTCACGCCGTCGGGACCCTCCGCGATCACTCCTGCGCCGGCTTCGCCCTCGGCACCCGCCGCCGCGCCATGGCCGCCTTCCTTCTTCTCGCCGTGGCCGCCTTTTTCTTCCTTCTTGGCCCCATGGTCGTCGGCCTTTTCCTCGCCGTGCTCGCCTTCCGCCGCCGCGGGCTTGGGTGACAAGAGGAAGAAGGCCGCGCCGCCACCGCCGCCCAGCACCAGCAGGGCCGCAGGTATGATGATGAACAGCAGAGGAATCTTCTTCTTGGCCGGCGGGGCATCTCCCTCCGCACCCTCGGCGACGGCCAGGGCAGTCGCGGAGTCGCCGGCGTCCGCCTTCTTCTTCTTGCCCAGCTTCAGCATGGATGGAGGCCCCGGATGATTCCAGCGTCCAGATGCGGCCGGTTTGGTTAACGGGGCGTTGAAATCCGGCAAATCCTACCGGGTACCGAAGCCGGTGATGACTCTCAAAAGCCCGCCGCGCCTGCATTAACCTTGTTGGCACGGTCGTTGCGTAGCCCTCTACGAAGGAGCTCGCTCACCGTGGAAAACGCCGCCTACGTCGCCCTGTCCCGCCAGATGACGCTCCGTCGCGAGCTGGACATCGTGGCGAACAACATGGCCAACGCCGATACGACCGGCTTCAAGGTCGAGCAGTTGCTCGTCGGCGCAGAGATCGGCGAGCGGGCCCGCAACGAGGCGATCCGGCCCAGCGCCAGCTTCGTGCTCGACAACGGCGTCGGCCGCGACTTCGGCCAGGGCGCCCTGAAACAGACGGGCCGCGACCTCGATTTTGGCATCGAGGGCGAAGGGGCCTTCTTCGTCGTCAATGATGGAAACGGCGACGCCTACACCCGCGACGGGGCCTTCACGCTCGACCCCGAAGGCAAGCTGGTCACCAAGGCCGGCGACGCGGTTCAGGGCGACGGCGGCGACATCATCCTGGATCCCGCGAGGGGTCAGGTCACGGTCGGTGACGACGGCACGATCTCGCAGGGCGGCCTGCTGGTCGGCAAACTGTCCCTCGCCCGGTTCGAGACCCTGTCGGCGCTGTCGAAAGACGGTGACGGCCTGTACCGCAACCGGTCGAACACGGACCCCATCGAGGCGGCCGGGGCCAAGATCCATCAAGGCAGCCTGGAAGGCTCCAACGTCAACCCGCTGATCGAGATCACGAACATGATCGAGATCAGCCGCGCCTATGAGCGCGTCTCGAAGATGATCGAGAACGTCAACGACCTGTCCCGCCGCTCAGTCGAGCGGCTGGGTCGAGCCAGCTGATGACCCGTATTCAATCCGCCTTTCCTCAAGCAGCAAGCCGCCGCGCGGCGAGCGATAGGAACCCAAAATAATGCGTGCCCTCAGAACCGCTGCTTCCGGCATGGCTGCCCAGCAGCTGAACGTCGAAGTCATCTCCAACAACATCGCAAACATGAACACGATCGGGTTCAAGCGGCAGCGGGCCGAGTTCCAGGACCTGATGTACCAGAACGTCGAGCGGATGGGGGCCCAGTCGTCCAGCGCCGGCACCGTCGTGCCCACCGGCATCCAAGTGGGTCTGGGCGTCAAGGCGGGCAGCGTCTACCGGATCACCGAACAGGGGACGCCGGGCCGCACCGACAACACCTATGACGTCGCCATCGACGGCAAGGGCTATTTCCAGGTGACCCTGCCCTCCGGCGAGATCGGATACACCCGCGCCGGCAACTTCTCGCTGAGCCCCGAAGGCAATCTGGTCACCGAGGACGGCTATACGATCGAGCCGGCCATCACGATCCCCCAGAACACGGTCGATGTGACCATCTCCAAGACCGGCGAGGTCCAGGCCACGATCGACGGCCAGACCGATCCGCAGGTGGTGGGACAGCTGGAGATCGCCAACTTCTTCAACGAGGCGGGGCTAGAAGCGGTCGGCGACAACCTGCTGATGGAAACCGCCGCCTCCGGTCCGGCCTCTGTCGCCGCCCCCGGAGAGCCGGGCTATGGGCAACTTCTGCAGGGCTATACGGAATCGTCCAACGTCGACGCGGTGTCCGAGATCAGTTCGCTGATCGTGGCGCAGCGGGCCTATGAGATGAACTCCAAGGTCATCAAGACCGCCGACGAAATGATGTCGGTCGCCTCGCAGGTGAAGAGCTGATGCGCGCGCTTTCCCTCCTCATCGGCGCTACGGCGTCGCTGCTGGCTGTGGGATCGGCGCTGGCCGGACCCGTCACGCTCAAGACCAATCCAGTCGACGAAGACGGCCGGGTCACCTTGGGCGACCTGTTCGATGGAGCGGGCTCGGCGGCAAACGTCGTCGTGGCCTCGCGCGCCGGGCCTTCGGTGGTCTTCGACGCCGGCCAGCTTCAGGCTGCAGCGCTGCGCTCGGGACTTCAGTGGGACAATCCGCGTAATCTCGGTCGCGTGGTCGTGCGCGCCGGATTGGCGTCGCCCGTGGCCGCTTCGGCTTCGCCCGGTGCCCCAGCAGCAGCGCGGCCGGGTGCCACGGCGGAGGTTCTGACCTATGCCCGCAACATCGCGACGGGCGATATCATCCAGCCCGAGGACGTCGTCTGGACCACGGTCCAGGCCCATCTGGCGACCGCCGGAGGCCCTCGCGACGCCGAACAGGCCATCGGGCTGTCGGCCAAACGGCCGCTGCGGGCCGGAGCGGCCGTCGCCTCGCGCGATCTCGCCTCCCCCCAGGTCATCGCCCGCAACGATATGATCGAGGTGGCTTATGAGGTCGGCGGGGTTCGCCTGACCGTCACCGGCCGTGCGACCCGGGCCGCCGCGATCGGTGAGCCGGTGTCCGTGCTCAACACGACCTCGTCCAAGACCATCGACGCCATCGCCACCGGCCCTGGCCGCGCCATCGCAGGCCCCGCCGCCCAATCTGCACGGGCTCTGGCGGCGCGCGCCAATGCCCTCATCGCCTCCCGCTAAGGACCTGACCTCCATGCGCAAGACCCTGATCCTCTCCGCCTGCGCCGCCAGCCTGTCGCTGGGCGCCTGTTCCACCGCCATCGAGGCCGTGCGTGGCCCCGAACTGGCCCCGATTGGCTATCCGGCTGCCCTGGTGCCGCAGAGTCAGGTCTACCAGCCCTCGCCCGAACAGCAGGCCGCGATCCGCGCCGAACAGAACGGGCGGATGGCCGCCAGCGCCAATAGCCTGTGGCGCACCGGGGCCCGCACCTTCTTCGGCGACCAGCGCGCGCGCCACATCGGCGACATCCTGACTGTCAACATCGCGATCGACGACAGCGCCCAGACCTCGAACGCCACCAACCGCGCGCGCTCGAACGACGCGTCGGGCGGGGTCACGAACTTCTTCGGCCTCGAGAACAGCCTCGGCCGCGCCTTCCCCGGTGGCTTCGATCCCGGAAATCTGGTCGGGACCCAAGGCCAGATCAATGCGTCCGGCTCCGGATCCGTCAGCCGTTCGGAGAAGGTCGACCTGACCGTCGCCGCCGTCGTCACCGACATCATGGCCAACGGGAACCTGGTCATCCAGGGTCGGCAGGAAGTGCGCACCAACCGCGAGGTCCGCGAGCTGACCGTCGCCGGCATCGTCCGCCCCGAGGACATCACCGCAGCCAACACGATCAGCCACACCCAGATCGCCGAGGCCCGCATCAGCTACGGCGGCCGTGGCGACATCAGCCGGGTCCAGGCAACCCCGGCGGCCCAGTCCCTGGTCGAGCGGTTCAGTCCGTTCTGACTTGCCATGGCCGGGACCAAACCGACCAGGAAACGCGTCAAGTTTTCAGTCTTATCACCAAACTCGCCAAGACCACGTTGAGCTGCTGAGGAGGCGCACCCTCGGCGAGTCCGCGTTCGCCGAACGCGCGATAAATTCGTCACACAAGGGGCGGTCGTTAACGAAGGTTAAGCCGAGCCGTGAACTCCGCCGTAGCTCTTGCGTTGATCGACGAACGCGAGACCCTGCCATGTTCAAGATCCTGATCCCCGCCGTCGCCGCCCTCGGCCTCATAGCGTTTGCCGCCAAGACCCAACCGATGGCCGAGGCGGCGTCCAGCCCCGTCGAACACAGCAGCCAGGCCGGTCTGGGCTGGCACGTCAGCCACGAGGGCGCGATGGCGAAACTGGCTTACGGCGTGGCGAACTCCGACCAACTGGCCATGATGGTCACCTGCGCGCCCGGCGACGCGACAGCCGCTGTCTATGGCGACGTCCGTCCCACGGTCACCCCTGCTGTTGCGCTCTCGCCCATGGATGAGACGCGGATCGCCGTGAAGGACAGCCCCCTGCGCAGCCTTGTCGAGGACGGGCGCATCAGTGTTCACGGCGAAGGCGGCGTTCACAGGGTGTCGGCCACCGCAGTCGAACGGCGCGCCATCGCCGAGTTTCTGGGCTATTGTGCGCGAAAGCAGGCCTGATTTCGGGCCACGGGGGCGGGCCGAATGATCTCGACAGCAGCTCTGGCGGCACTCGTCCTGGCGATGCAGGCTCCGGCCTGGACGTGGACCCTGTACGAGGGTTCCGGTCCGATCGTTCTGGCCAATGAACGCCCTGATACGCCTGATTTGCGCACGACGCTGGAGTGTTCGGCCGGATCCGGCATAGCGCGCGTGTCGGTCTACCAATCGACGCTGAAACCCGGCTTCGCCACCGTGACCTCGGGAGACCAGTCGGCAACGACGGAGGCAGGCCCCGGGGCGGACCAGGCCGTCGTCGCGTCCCTGAGAACCGATCATCCCGTCTTCGGCCGGTTTTCGGCCAGCGGGACCCTGTCGATGACGGTCGGCGAAGCGCGCCAGGTCATCCAGATCGACGCCGGCGACCTTGCCAAGCTGCGCCGCTTCGCCGACCTTTGCGGCGGATGACCCCGAAGATGCGCAAGATGAAACGATCCGCCACCGCCGTGTGCTTGTCGATCGGGGTCCTCACGGTCGCGGCCTGTTCGACCGTCGGCCCGTCTGCGCCCGCGACAGCGTCCCTGCCGGCGAGTTCGGCCCCCAAGCCGGTCAACAGCTATGACTGGTTCTATCACGAGGACGCGGGGCAGGCGCAGCTGGTATTCGGTATGGAAGCCAGCGACGACATCCAGATGGGCCTGTCGTGCGCGGCCCGCACCGGCAAGCTCGAGATCTTCGCCATCGCCGAGGCCCCCCGGGACATTCATCTGGAATCCGGCGGCGATACCGAAAGGTTCAAGGCCGGGGCGGAGCCTTCGGAGTTGCATGAGGGCAGCATCCTGACTGCCGAGGCCAGGGCGAACCTGCCGGTGTTCGCCCGCTTCCGGCGACTGGGCTGGATGGCGTCTCTGCACGACGGACGGCGGGACATGTTCGTCGCCCACCCCGGGACCCTCGCCAACGTCGAACGCTTCTTCGACTTCTGCGGCTAGAGGCCCAGTTCGGCGCGGACCTTCCTCGTCAGCCGGGCCGCCACGATCGCATGCGCCGACGCGAAATGGTCGGCCATATCCGCGTCCGTCCAGCCCTCGGCCGCCTCGGGATCGGGAAGGTTCACCCATTTCGCGCGCGCGAGATACGGCGCGGGCCGGGCGCGACCGGTCTCGGTCAAGACCTCATAGGCAATGTCCGAGACCTTGAATGACACCCCGCCCTCCTGGCCGACCATGACGAACATCTTGCCGCCGACGCGATAGGCGTCGTGGTGATCGCCGAAGGGGTGGTCCAGGGTCGCGCCCGGCAGGGCCAGGCAGACTTTGCCGATCGCGGCTCGGTCCATCTGATCAGGCCTCGACGCCGACGCCGATCGGACAGACCACGCCCGTCCCGCCGATGCCGCAATATCCAGCCGGGTTCTTGGCCAGATAGCCCTGGTGGTAGCCCTCGGCATAGTAGAACGGCCCGGCCGGTGCGATCTCGGTCGTGATCTCCCCCCTGCCCGCCTTGGCCAGCGCGCTTTGATAGGCGTCACGCGACGCCTCGGCCTGGGCCTTCTGGTCATCGTTCAGATAGTAGATGGCCGAACGATAGGTCGAGCCGACGTCGTTCCCCTGGCGCATCCCCTGCGTCGGGTCGTGGCCCTCCCAGAATACCTTAAGCAGCTCCGCGTAGGAGATTTCACCGGGGTTGAAGACCACCTGGACGACCTCTGCCTGGCCCGTCAGGCCGGTGCAGGTCTCTTCATAGGTCGGGTTGGGTGTGATCCCGCCCGAATAGCCGACCGCCGTGACCCAGACGCCCGGCAGGGTCCAGAACTTCCGCTCCACGCCCCAGAAACAGCCCATGCCGAAGATCGCCGCCTCGATCCCGTCCGGATGCGGCCCCTTCAGAGACCGGCCGGTGACAAAGTGGACCTCGTCCGTGGGCAAGGGCGTGGAGCGCCCCGGCAGGGCGGTCTCGGCGGTCGGCAGGTCGTGGCTCTTTCGGAACAGCATGGGGTTCTCCGGTCGTGCAGGGTCGATAAATCGATTTCCTCCCATATGGGGAGCGATCCGGCGCTTGCCCAGCGCCCCGGCCTGTTCTATCAGCCTCGCCTCCCGCCGGACGACCATCCGGCGGCTCGACGAGGCCCGCGGGCCGATCGTGGAACGGACAGGTGGCGGAGTGGTCGATCGCGCACGCTTGGAAAGCGTGTGTAGGTGAAAGCCTACCGAGGGTTCGAATCCCTCTCTGTCCGCCATCGTTTTTCTTCATATTTATCAATAAGTTGAAATCGCCCCGTCCGGCCCGCGCCGTGCGGGCTTTCCCGCGTGCGATGTCCTGCA
>NZ_JBIIAY010000130.1:0-8245 GCF_044239655.1 Brevundimonas sp. | reverse complement strand
GAGGTGTTCGAGCTGGAGGACATCAACGCCGAGTTCGCCAGCTGCGACGTCGCCTTCGTCATCGGCGCCAACGACGTCACCAACCCGGCCGCCAAGACCGATCCGACCTCGGCCATCTACGGCATGCCGATCCTCGACGTCGAAAAGGCCGGCACCGTCCTGTTCATCAAGCGCGGCATGGCGGCGGGCTATGCGGGGGTGGAAAACGAGCTGTTCTTCCGCGACAACACGATGATGCTGTTCGCCGACGCCAAGAAGATGGTCGAGGGGATCGTGAAGGGGTTGTGATCCCTGTCGCGCGCCGGTGAACAGACGAAATGACCGTGGCACGGCTCATCGCGCCCCTGTTCCTGATCCTCGGTCTGGCGGGTGCAGCCTGTCGCGAGACGGGCCCTGACAGCGAACCTGAGCGCGGCGAGCAAGCCGCTGAGGCCAACCCGCCCGCCGCTTCGTCTGCCCGGGTCGAGGTGCCCAAGGTGGAGCGCGAAGGTGTGTGGCAGCCGACGGCCGGCGGAACCCAGATCCCGCTCTGGCCCGCCAACGTCCCGCTGGCCAGGCCCGACAGCGGCGACCGGCCCGAGGCGACGGGCAACGGCTCGCCAACCGTCGGCGGGCGGATGTGGCACTGGGCCAGCTACGTCACCCGACCGACCATGACGATCTATCGGCCGAAGGGACGCAATACGGGGGCGGCGATGCTGGTCCTGCCCGGTGGCGGCTTCCGCGCGGTGGCGACGGATCTCGAAGGGACCGAAATCTGCGACTGGGTCGTCCAGCAGGGCATGACCTGCGTCATGGTGAAATACCGGACGCCTCAGGTGTGGCCGAGGGAGAATGGCCGGCAGCGAAGACCGGATGTGCTGCTGGGTCTCGAGGACGCACAGCGCGCGATGGGACTGCTGCGCGAGCAGGCGGCCGCATACGCCATCGATCCCGACAGGATCGGCGTCATCGGTTTTTCGGCCGGCGCCTATCTGGTGACGGCCATGAGCAACACCGAGGCGCGCACCTATCCGCCGACCGACGCGGCGGATCGACAGTCGCCGAGGCCCGACTTCGCGGTCGTCGCCTATACCGCCCGTGTGCTGGACGACAGTCGAGGCCGCAACAGTCTGGAACCGGCACCCTGGGTCAGGATCAGCCCGAACGCGCCGCCGACGCTTATCCTGCATGCCATGGACGATCCCGTGGACGATGTACGTCAGGCTATGGCCTACGCGTTGGCGCTGAACGACGCGGGCGTACCGGTCGATATGCGTCTCTATGCCAAGGGGGGCCACGCCTTCGGTCTGCGCCCGACCCCGGATCCGATCACGCGCGAATGGCCGGGACAGGTCGAGCAATGGTTAAGGTCGTTGGGAGTCCTGTGACCCGGACGCTGTCGCAAAAACCGGTGCCTCAGCGCCCCGCCAGGTTCCGCTCCACCTCGTCCGCGTCATAGACCTCGGCGCGATCCGGTTTGGTTCCGCGTCCCAGCCGGACTTCCAGCACGGTCGAGGTTGGGGAGGGGCCAGAGATGTTCAGGCCGACGCCCACACCTGTGCCAGACGTTCGCCAGCCGCCGTAGTTTGACGATCCATAGCCGACGGACACGGTGGGCCGGACGCCGCCGGCGCTGTCGGGCCGGCCGTCGATGTAGCGTTGGGTGACCTCGAACCAGTCGTAGCCCTGTTGCGACGTCAGCTGGGCGGCGCGGAGCAGGGCGCGGTCGGCGACGGGGCCGGGGGCACCGACACCGGAATAGGTGACGCGGTATCGATCGCTCTCGATCCTCTGTTCGGAGAAGCCCTGTCCGCCCGGCCCCGTCTGGGGGCCATAGGGGGCGAGGCTGGCGCAGGCGGTCAGGGCGGATGCGGAGAGGGTGACGGCGAGGATGGACAGGCGCTTCATGGGTAGACTCCCGGTGTGGGAAGAAAGCGATGGCGGGAGAAACGGGTTCCTCGACCTTCTCTTTCCTTTCGTCATTCCGGGCGCAGCGCAGCGAAGACCCGGAACAAGGCGGCGCCGTGGCGAAGCGCAGGCGATAGCGGACACAGATGCGTGCGTTACAGGTTCGCGCTCTCGCGCGCCGCCTTGTTCCGGGTCTACGGCTCGCTGCGCTCACCTTCGCCCGGAATGACGAAAGCTGTAGAGTTCAGACCTCCAGCCCCATCGCCGCCGCCAACGCCCGGAAATCCTCAGGCGGGCCCACGCTGACGACCTTTCGTCCGCCGTCGGGATGGGGGAAGTCCAGCGATGCGGCGTGCAGCATCAGCCGCCCGGCTCCGCGCCCGGCCGCCGTCAGGGCCCCGCCGTATTTGACGTCTCCGATCAGGGGTCGCCCGATCGAAGCCATGTGGACTCGCAGCTGATGCATCCGACCGGTCAGGGGCTCCAGCTCGACCAGGGCGCCGTCGGGGCTTTCGGTCAGGGTGCGATACCGGCTGGTCGAGGCCTGGGCGCCCGGCTCCTCGGCCGAGGCGACGCGCATCGAGCTCTCGCGGCCGACCTCGACCCGCAGCAGGGGCGTCTCGATCTTTCCGGCGCGGGGTTCGGGGGCCGCCGAGACCAGGGCCAGATAGGTCTTGGTCAGCTTGCGCGCCTGGATGGCCTTGCCGAGATAGCCGGCCGCCGGCTTGGTCTTGGCCGCCAGGATAACGCCCGAGGTGTCGCGGTCCAGCCGATGCACCAGCTCCGGCCGCTTGCCGTTTGACCGGGCGAAGGCCCAGATCAGGTCGTCCAGGGTGTGGACATGCCGGACCCCGCCCTGGCTGGTCAGGCCAGACGGCTTGTCGAAGGCGATGATGTGGGCGTCCTCGAAGATCACCCACGACCGGACGGCGGCGATCTCTTCGGGGGTCAGCTCGGGCGGCGGTCGGGTTCTCACCCGGCCCCGGTTAGCGCAGCACGCCTCGCTTGCCCATGCTCCAGGCGTACCAGAGCAACAGCGCCGCGATTACGACGATGACCCAGGGCATATAGGTCATGATCGCCATGGCGGGCGGCAGGTCCGGCATCGGGTGCATCAGGCCGTACAGGGCGCTGGCGACCGCCCCCACGATCGAGACCGCGAACGCCGGCACGGCCAGCCGGTTGCGGAGCAGCAGCAGGATCGACCCGATCACCGCCCCCCAGACCCCCAGGATCCATGGCGCATACATCCAGGCCGGCATGGCGTTGTAGTAGTCGATCATCGGTTGGGTCATGCCGGACTCGCGCCAGTAGGCCTCGCCTCGCGTCACGCTCATGATGAAGTCGAACCCGCCATAGGCGTTCCACAACAGCGACAGGCCCCCCACGACCCACAGATGCCAAGGCGTCTTCGTTCCAGCAGCCATCGTTCCCCTCCCCAGGATTGCGATTGGACAGCCAAGCTATGCCGTAAAACCCCGCTCGGCAAATGAACGGCGATCAGTCAGCCCTAGCGGACGTAGACCAGCCGGCAATCGCCCTCGATCACGGTGTATCGGCCGTTTGCGGCGTCGACGAACGACGTCCGGTCGTCGCGATGGCTGACCTTGCCGGTCGATCGCCCCTGATAGGTCTGGGTGCCATAGGTCCAGCAGGTGATGTCGGCGGGCTTGTCGCTGAAGGTCGCGTCGTTGCGCGCGCGCCCGCTGTCGGTGCAGCCGGCCAGGGCGGCCGACAGGCCCAGGGCCGCCAGGATGATCTTGGTGTTCATTCGTCCCTCCGATGTCGCCCGGCCACTATCGCCCGCGCCCGTGATGAAGGCGACCCGTTTCATGCGGGATCGACGACCTTCCACGGCGGATCGATCCGGTTCCCGCCAGCGAAATAAAGACACAGGTGGTTGCCGTCGGGATCGCGCAGCCAGGCCTCGCGCCACAGCCACCTCTGGTCCACCGGCCCGCTGTCGAACGCCATACCCGCCGCCTTGAGCGCCGCGACGCGTGCGTCCAGATCGGCGCATTCGATATAGACGCCCGTCCCGTTCGGCGTCACGCCATCGGCCAGATGGATCGAGAAGGTCGCCGGGTTCTCGCCTTCTGCGGCCGGACAGACGAACCGGGCATAGTGGGGGCTCGACACGATCAGCGTCAGCCCCAGCCGCTGATAGAAGTCGCACGACCGGGCGATGTCGGTGACCTCGACGGTGACCTGATTGAGGTTCATTCGCCGACGTCCTGCATCGCCGCCCGCATCACCGCCCAGCGTTCCAGACGCGCCTTGACCTTCTCCTCATGCCCCTCGCCCTTGGGCTTGTAGAAGGTGCGGCGTTCCATCTCGTCGGGGAAGAAGTTCGCGCCCGAGAAGCCTTCGGGTGTGTCGGGATCGTACTGGTAGCCCTTGCCGTAGCCGAGCGACTTCATCAGCTTGGTGGGCGCATTGCGGATGTGGGCGGGGGGCATCAGGGAGCCAGTCTCGGCCGCGGCCTTCTTCGCCGCCTTGAAGGCTTCGTAGACGCCGACCGACTTGGGCGCGGTGGCCAGGTGGACGACGGCCTGGGCCAGGGCCAGTTCGCCCTCGGGTGAGCCGAGGAAGTCGTAGGTGTCCTTGGCCGCGTTGGCGACCAGGATGGACAGGGGGTCCGCCTCGCCGATGTCCTCCACCGCCATCCGCACGATGCGCCGCGCCAGATACAACGGATCCTCGCCCCCGTTCAGCATCCGCGCCAGCCAATACAGGGCCGCGTCGGGGTCCGACCCGCGCACGGATTTATGCAGGGCGGATATCAGGTTGTAGTGTTCCTCGCGCGACTTGTCATAGGCGGGGGCCCGCTTTTGCAAGGTGCCGGCCAGACCCTGGACGTCCAGCACGACGTCGTCGGGCAGGGCGAACAGCACCTCGGTCATGGTCAGCAGGTAGCGGCCATCACCGTCGGCCAGGGCCAGCAGGGCGTGGCGCGCCTCGGCCGTCAGCGGCAGGGGCTTGCCTTCGTGGGTCTCGGTCCGGACCAGCAACTGATCCAGCGCCGCATCGTCGAGCCGCTTCAACACATAGACCTGCGACCGCGACAGCAGGGCCCCGTTCAGTTCGAATGACGGGTTCTCGGTCGTGGCACCCACCAGGGTTACGACCCCCTCCTCGACGAAGGGCAGGAATCCGTCCTGCTGGGCGCGGTTGAAGCGGTGGATCTCGTCCACGAACAGCAAGGTCGATTGCCCCGCCGCGCGTCGCATCCGCGCCGCCTCGAACGCCTTCTTCAGGTCCGCGACGCCCGAGAAGACCGCCGAGATCTGCTGGAACTCGTATCCCGCCGCCCGGGCCAGCAGGCGTGCGATCGTGGTCTTGCCCGTGCCCGGCGGCCCCCACAGGATCATCGAGCCCAGCCGCCCGGCCTCGACCATCCGCCGGATCGGCCCGCCGTCGCCCAGCAGGTGATCCTGACCCACGACCTCGTCCAGGGTGCGCGGGCGCAGACGGTCGGCCAGCGGGGCGTCGGGTGGCAATATGCCGGAGGCTTCGAACAGATCGGTCATGAACGCTCAGAGATAGGCGTTCGCGACCGTCATTTCACCCGGCGAATGCAGCCTAGCTGACCCGGCCTGTCATGATGCGGCCCTGACGCTGGATCACGACTTCCGAACCGCGCGCAGCCTGGGTGACGGCGGCCAGGTCGCGGGCGGGCCTGCCATCGACCCTCAGCACCACATCGCCGCGCTGGAAGCCATTGCCGGAGGCGTAGGTGCCGCGCGGGGCGCTGACGATGATGACACCCTGCGCGAACGGATCGCCGCCCAGCCGGTCGGCCAGCGCGGGCGTCAGGACGGCGGCTTCGGCCCCGGCGAAGGAGCCGCGACGGATGGTTTCGGGCACCACCTTGGTATCGCCGGGCAGGGGCTGGACCCTTGCATTGACCGTCACCGGCCGCCCGTCGCGCAGCAGGGAGATGGCCACGGTGTCGTTGGGGCTGTGGGTGCCGATGCGGAAGTTCAGGCCGCCCTGATCGTTGACCTCCTGCCCC
Source organism: Brevundimonas sp. (assembly GCF_044239655.1). GTDB lineage: Bacteria > Pseudomonadota > Alphaproteobacteria > Caulobacterales > Caulobacteraceae > Brevundimonas. The sequence goes on along the minus strand of NZ_JBIIAY010000130.1, from coordinate 2,340 downwards.
GCGACGGCGGTGATCACGTCGCCGTCCTGGATGCCTGCGCGGGCTCCCGGCCCCCCGGCGTACAGCTCGGTGACGATCAGACCCTGGGGCCGGTCCAGGCCCAGGCTGCGGGCGATGTCGGCGGTGACGCTGTCGCCCTTCACCCCCAGCCAGGGCCGCACCACGCTGGAGGCACCACCCAGGGCCGAGTCCACCACCCGCCGCACCATCGAAGCCGGCACCGCGAACCCGACCCCGGCCGAGGAGCCCGAGCGCGAGAAGATCGCCGTGTTGATGCCGATCACGTCGCCGTCCATGTCCACCAGCGGCCCGCCGGAGTTGCCCGGGTTGATCGCCGCATCGGTCTGGATGAAGGAGCCGCTGTCGCTGATGCCGGTCTCGGTGCGGTTCAGGGCCGAGATGATGCCGTTGGTCACGGTCTGGCCGACGCCGAACGGATTGCCGATGGCCAACACCAGGTCGCCGACCTCCAGTTGATCCTGATCGTCGATGGCCAGGACGGGAAGGGCGCCGTTGACGTCCTCGAGCTGAAGCACGGCGATGTCGGAGCGTTCGTCGGCCAGGATGACGCGGGCCGCGAACTCGCGCCGGTCGTTCAGCACGACGCGGATCGCCTCGGCCCCCTCGATCACGTGGTTGTTCGTCACCACCACGCCGTCGGAACGGACGATGACGCCTGATCCGGCCGACTCCGCCACCCGCTGCTGGGGGCCGAACATCTGGAAGTAGGGATCGCGTACGGTCCGGACCGTGCGGGCCGAGATATTGACCACGGCGGGCGCGGCCTCGCGCACCACGGGGGCGAAGCTGGACTTCATCTCCATGGCGCTGCCCGGAACCTGGCGGCTGTTCGGCTCGGCGAACACGCCTTCCTGGGCCCTGGAGGAGTTGGCATTGCCGCAGGCGGCGAGCGTCAGGGCGGCGGCGAGAACGAGGCTGGAGGATTTCATGCGATCTCGGATCATGGGCGTCAGTCGGGATTGAAACGGCGGTGGCCCGCAGGCCGGATGCGCATATCTGTCCCCTATTTCGTCGGGATCAAGGCGTCGGAACCTGATCCGCCCCCGTCGCCGTCACCCTTGCGGCGACCATCCCGCCGGCGCGAGGTCAAAGCCCGCGAAATCGAACCCTGGCGCGACGGTACAGCCGCACAGGGTCCAGTCGCCGGTGGTCCGTGCCGCCTGCCAGGCCCCGGTCGGCACTACGCCCTGCGGCCTCTGTCCCGCGTTCACGTCGGGGCCCAGAACCACCGTCCGCCGCCCGCTTTCGTCCGCGATCTCCAGCTCCAGCGGCGCACCCAGATAGAAATGCCAGAGCTCGGCCGCATCCACGCAATGCCAGTGCGACCGCTCACCCTCGCTGAGCAGGAAATAGATCGCCGTCCCGACCGACCGCCCGTCCACCTCGCGCGGATCGCGAAACGTCTCGCGATAATGCCCGCCCTCGGGATGCGGCTTGAGGTCGAGCAGGGCGATGATCTCGGGGGCGGTGAGCATTTGAGAGGCGTATTCGTTTCGTGATAGGGTTCGGGTCAAGCCTTGCCGAGCAGAGGCATTGAGCGCGGAGAGTCGGGTGCTCGTAGTCTTACTCATGATGGCGGCTAGCGCTCCACAGGAATCCGGCACACCCGCGCAGCCGGTACCGCACTATTCCGGTCCAATCCCCCGAGTCGAATTCGTACCCACGCCTCGTTATCCCCGCAGGGCCAGAAGGCTCGGCGTAAGTGGCGAGGCAAGGGTGGAATGCAGGGTCAACCACCAAACGCGGGGGATGAGGGATTGCCGAATACTGGAGGAGACTCCGGCAGGATACGGATTTGGCGATGAGGCCCTGTCGGTGATGCGGCGCGCCCGTCTTGACGAGGCGTCGGTCCGGTCGGCCGCGCCTGAGGCCGTCGTCTCGGTGCGGATACCATTCAACGTCATCGACGATGACTGAGATCAAGATGGTTCGGGCGCGGCGTGTGCGCGCCTTGCCGGACTACCAACTGGAAATCGTGTTCGATGACGACACGATGGGCGTCGCCGATCTCAGTGATTTTGTCGGGACCGGGCCAATGATGCAGCCCCTGCGCGACCCTGCCTTCTTCTCGCGCGTCTTCATCGAGATGGGCGTCCCGACCTGGCCCAATGGTTGCGACATTGATCCGATAAACCAGCACATGCTGTTTCGTGAAGCGGGAGCTTTAAGGCCGGTGAGCGCAGCGGCGTAAACTGCCGCTACCGCCCGCGCGTCAGCGCCCTGTATTCGACCAGCCGTTCCTTGTCGCGGCGGACCTGGTCGCCGACGGTGTTGTCGACGTCCAGCGAGGCGTAGCGGACCCAGCCCTCGACCCCCAGC
>NZ_JBIIAY010000030.1:0-29438 GCF_044239655.1 Brevundimonas sp. | reverse complement strand
GCGATGTCCGCCTTGGGTGCCGGCCGCCTCCACCCGCCTAGCCGGCGGCTGAACAGCCTCTCGCAATAGTTGCGCCCCACGGCCTTTATAGACATAGTCCGGCCAGTATCGGGGGACCACATGAACATCTATATCGTCGCCGGCGGCGTAGCGCTCGGCGTCTTCGTCATTGGATTCCTGATAGCGCTGGTTCTGCGCCGGGTGGTCCCGACCAACGAAGTTCACATCGTCCAGCGCGGGCGGTCTCGCGTCAGCTACGGCGCCAGTCAGTCAGCCGGAAACGTCTACTACGAGTGGCCAGCCTTCCTGCCCAGGATCGGCGTCCTGGTGACCAAGTTCCCGGTCTCCATATTTGACGTGAACCTGAAAGACTACGAAGCCTACGACACCGGGCGCCTTCCATTCCGCGTGGACGTGCAGGCGTTTATGCGGATCGCAAAGTCGGACACGGCGGCGGAAAAGGTCGCCAATTTCGACGAACTGCAACATCAGCTGTCCGGCATCCTTCAGGGTGCCGTCCGGAACGTGCTGGCCACCCATAAGCTCGAAGACATCCTCGAAGCCCGATCAACCCTCGCCGAGGCCTTTACCGCCCAGGTGGACAATCAGCTTCAGGCGTGGGGCGTCGAGACGGTCAAGAACATCGAGTTCATGGACATCCGCGACAGCGCCAACTCGCAGGTCATCGCCAACATCATGGCGAAGGAAAAATCCCGCATCGACCGCGAGAGCCGGGAAGCCGTGGCGATGAACAGCCAGATGGCCCGAACCAAGGAAATCGAGGCCGAACGCATCGTCGAGGTGAACAAGCAAGACGCTCTGCAACAGGTCGGGATGCGGACGGCCGAGCAGGAAAAGCAGGTCGGCATCGCTAAGCAGGTCGCCGAGCAGCAAGTCCTGGTCGCCCAGAAGGACACGACCGAGCGTGAAATGGATGTGAAGCTGGTCGCCGATACGCGCGCAGCCGACATCGCCAAGGGGGTCGCGGAGGTTCAGGCCGCCCAGGAGCGCGAGGTCACGATCATCCGGGCGGAGGGGCAGCGTCAGCAGGAGGTCATCGGCGCAGAGGCCGAACGGCAACGGCTGGAGCTGGTCGCGCAGGGAACGCTGGCGCAGCAGAAGCTCGACGCCGAAGGCTTGCTGGCGCAGGGTCAGAGCCGCGCCGAAGCCGAGCGGCTGCTGCTTCTGGCGCCGGTCTCGACGCAGATCGAACTCGCCAGGGAGATCGGCGGCAACGACGGCTACCAGACCTACTTGGTGCGCGTGGAGCAGATCAAGGCCGGGCAGGCCGTGGGTATCGCCCAGGCCGAGGCCCTGAAGGCCGCCGACATCAAGGTGATCGTGACGGGCGGCGACGTGCCCGGGGGTATGAGCAGCATCACCGACGTGTTCAGCGCGAAAGGCGGCCAGGCCCTCGGAGCGATGCTGGAGGGGCTGGCCCAGACAGACGCAGGCAAGGCCGTGGTGGAGCGGGCGACGAAGGGCGCTGCAAAGCCCAAGGAGTAGCGTTGTTCAGGTCCGTTCGGCCGCCGACGGAAATGTCAGTGAGCCGCACCGCTCTCTACGTGCGCTAACCCCCCTTCTCAGACGTCGAGTGGTTCCGCTTCCTAACTCCAGCAGGCTCCCCCGCCGTCCAAAGTCCTTACTTCTTCATCCACGGCTTTGACTGCCCGCTCGCAACCCGCGCCGCCTGCTCCCTCTGGAACCGGCCGCCGCGCGGCGGCTTGGGCCTTGCCTCGATCCGCGCGTTCTTGAGGCGCAGGGCGCGCTGGACGGGGCTCTCTTCGGGCGTGGTCGTCGGGGGCGTGGGGTCGTTTTCGGGATCGCTCATGGACCCATCCTAGCACACCCCGCGCGTCTGATCCCGGCTGTCTGGACGGCGCCAGTTTGCGAACTTCGCGCGACCAATCCCTTGCTACGCAACGCATTGGTCCGCTCAAGGGGGCGTTCGACCAGCCCTGGTCCGGCGCTGATCTATAATGGGCGCATGACCCATCCAGACCCCCATACTCCTTCCGACCTGCAGACGCCCGACGATACGGCCCTCGATCCCTGGCCTCTGGCGCGGCGGGACTATCTGTCCGGCGTGTCCGCCGCGATCGTCGCCGAGCGTTACGGCCTGTCGGTTCGAACTCTGCAACGTCGCGCGGCGGCTGAGGGGTGGCGACACGCCGATGTCCGGCCGGCGACCCGGATACGCTCGGACTGGAACGGGCCGATCGGCAGCTTTATGCGCGAAATGAACGCTCGCGACGAGACCCTGGCCAACCGGCCCGAGTTCGCCCAGGTCTCGGCCGTGGCCGAGGAACAGCGCTATGATCTGCTGTTTGCACCGACCGCCCGAAACCTGCGCATCCATGCCTTCCATCAGGCGGCGGAGTCGGCCGCGATGGGCGGGTTCGCCGAGGCGACGGCCTGGATGCGGCTTCTGGCCCTGGTCGATCGCCATGCGGGGGTCGTGGATCACGACACCCGTCTGTACACCCCGGCTGATCATATGCGCGCCGACTATCTCGGTCAGTACGGGACCCTGCGCGCCGAACACGAAGACACCCCGCCGGAATGGCCCGGCGGGGCGTGATCGTGCGCCTCAAGATGGCGCTTTGGCGGTTTGGCGGCCTGTTTTCAGACCGCCACCGCCATCTCAGCCGCGCTGGGCGATCGGCACGTAATCGCGCTGGGTCGGGCCGGTATACAGCTGGCGCGGGCGGCCGATCTTCTGCGCCGGATCGGCCAGCATCTCTTCCCACTGGGCGATCCAGCCCACGGTGCGGGCCAGGGCGAACAGGACGGTGAACATCGAGGTCGGGAAGCCCATCGCCGACAGGGTGATGCCCGAATAGAAGTCGACGTTCGGGAACAGCTTGCGCTCGATGAAATACTCGTCCGACAGGGCGATGCGTTCCAGTTCCTTGGCGACCTGGAACAGCGGATCGTTCTTGTCCCCGACCAGCTCCAGGATCTCGTCCGCCGATTCCTTCATCACGGTCGCGCGGGGGTCGTAGTTCTTGTAGACGCGGTGGCCAAAGCCCATCAGCTTGTAGCGTTTGTCCTTAACGCCCTGAATGAACTCGGGAATCTTGTCTACCGTCCCGATTTCCTTGAGCATCATCAGCGCCTCTTCGTTGGCCCCGCCGTGCGACGGGCCCCACAGGCAGGCGATGCCGGCGGCGATACAGGCGAACGGGTTGGCTCCCGACGACCCGGCCAGACGCACGGTCGAGGTCGAGGCGTTCTGTTCGTGGTCGGCGTGCAGGGTGAAGATCCGGTCCATGGCCTTGGCCATCTTGGGATCAACCACATAGTCCTCGGCCGGCACCGCAAAGCACATCCGCAGGAAGTTCTCGGCATAGGACAGGTCGTTGCGCGGCGACACGAAGGGCTGGCCGATGTGGTATTTGTAGGCCCGGGCCGCGATCGTCGGCATCTTGGCGATCAGCCGGATGGCCGAAATGTTGCGCTGCACCGGATCGTGGATGTCCAGGCTGTCGTGATAGAAGGCCGACAGGGCCCCAACGGCCCCGACCATGATCGCCATCGGGTGGGCGTCGCGACGGAACCCTTCGAAGAAGCGGTCGAACTGGGCGTGCAGCATGGTGTGCCGCGTGACGATCTGTTCGAAGGCCTCGTACTCGGCCGCCGTCGGCAACTCGCCGTGCAGCAGCAGGTGGCAGACCTCGATGAAGTTGGACTGCGAGGCCAACTGGCCGATCGGATAACCCCGGTGCAGCAGGATTCCCTCGTCACCGTCGATATAGGTGATCGCGCTTTCGCAGGCCGCCGTGGAGGTGAACCCGGGGTCGAAGGTGAAGTCGCCGGTCGCGCCGTACAGCTTTCGGATGTCGATGACGTCCGGCCCGATCGAGCCCGTCAGGACCGGAAGTTCGACGCTCTTGTCGCCAACGGTCAGGGTCGCGGTCTTGGCCGGTTCAGTCATCAGATGCCCTCTCGATCCAGGGGCCGGTCGTGCTGTGCCGCCGGTCCGGTTGTTTGTGGAAAATCACTTAGTCTGTTGCAGCGCATCATCCAAGCGCCCGATCGATTCATCGCGACCGAGGGCGGCCAGGGTCCTGGCGATGTCGGGCGACACGCCGTCTCCGCTCAGGGCCGCGCGCACCGCCGGGCCGATCTTGCCGAAGCCGACCGCCTCTTCCTCGGCAAAGACCTTGAGTTCGGCCTCCAGGGCGAAGACGTCCCAGCTGGCGAACAGCTTCAGCCGGTCGCGCAGACGCCCGATCCGCTCGCCGGCCTCGCCGCTGAGCAGGGGCAGGGCCTTCTCATAGATGGCCAGAGGCCGCCTGCGCAGCACGAACCCGGTCTGATCGGCCAGTTCCAGCACCGTCTTGGCCCGGTCCTTGACGAAGGGCATGGCCTGCAGCAACCGCGCCTCGTCCTCTTCGTGCAGCAAATGACCGCGCGCCAGGTGGACGTCCAGGACCTGTTTGGCCAGCCGGTCGTCGTCGGCCAGCCGCATCCAGTGGGCGTTGACGTGGGCCAGTTTGTCGAAATCCAGCCGGGCCGGGGCCTTGCCCACCCCGTCGAGGTCGAACCATCCCTGCGCCTGTTCGTCGCTGAACAGTTCGTCGTCCCCGTGCGCCCAGCCCAGCCGGGCCAGATAGTTGCGCATCGCCTCAGGCAGATAGCCCATCTCGGCATACTCGTGGACCGCCTGGGCCCCATGCCGCTTCGACAGCTTGGCCCCGTCCGGCCCGTGGATCAGCGGGATGTGCGCGAACGACGGCCGGGGCCAGCCCAGGGCGTCGTAGATCAGGCTCTGTCGAGCCGCGTTGTTCAGGTGGTCGTCACCCCGGATCACATGGGTCACGCACATGTCGTGATCGTCCACGACCACGGCCAGATTGTAGGTCGGGGCACCATCCGTCCTCAGCAGCACCAGGTCGTCCAGATCGCTGTTGGCCCACGTCACCTCGCCCTGAACCTCGTCGGCCACCACGACCGAGCCGGGCAGGGGGCGGCGAAAGCGGACCACATGCGGCTGGGCGGGATCGCCCTCGGCCGGATCGCGGTCGCGCCAGGGCGATTCGAACGCCCGCCGCTCGGCCTTGGCCTCATCCCGCAGGCGGCCGGTTTCCTCGGCCGAGGTATAGTCGCGATAGGCGTGTCCGGTCTCGACCAGGGTCTGGACGACCTCCCGGTGCCGGTCGGCGCGGGCGAACTGGAACACCGGCTCCTCGTCGGCAAACAGCTCCAGCCAGCTCAGGCCGTCGAAGATGGCCTTGACCGCCTCATCCGTCGAACGCTCGCGATCCGTGTCCTCGATCCGCAACAGGAACTTGCCGCCCCGGCCTTTCGCGTAGAGATAGTTGAACAACGCCGTTCTCGCTCCACCGATGTGCAGCGAGCCGGTCGGGGAAGGGGCGAAGCGGGTGACGACGGTCGAGGAGGGGGATGTCATATCAGGCAGGTCCGTTCGGGCCGCCCTTATAGCGCCCGACGCGCCAAAGCCCAGCCTTGGCCGCCGCCTTCTGGCCGGCGCGCGGGACGAGGTTCTGGACCAGGGACTGCGCTGGCGGCTCTGGGCCCCGGTCGCGTTCGGGGGCGGATGCGCGATCTATTTCGGCCTGCGGTTCGAGCCTCCCTTGTGGCCGCTGGCCCTGGCCGCCGTTTTGACCTGCGCCGTCTGGCTGTTCGTCCGGTTCCTGGGAGCCCGGCGCCGCTTCACCCTGCCGCTGATGTTGCTGGCCTGTCTCGCGCTAGGGCTGGCCGCCGCGAAGGCGCGAACCGAGCGGGTCGAGGCCCCGATCGCGCCGGCCCTGGCCGAGCCGACCGTGGTCGAGGGCTGGGTCGTCGACGTCGACAGCCCCGGCCAGAATGGGGCCCGGGTCGTCCTGGCCACCACGCGTATCCGGGGTCTCGCGCCGGAACAGACGCCCATCCGGCTGCGGGCCACGGTCAAGGGGGTGCCGCCCCCGCCGGGATCGCCGATCCGGCTGTTCGCCCTGATCAATCCGCCGCCCGCACCGGCCGCGCCGGGGGCCTACGATTTTGGGCGCAACGCCTTCTTCCAGGGTCTCGGCGGGGTCGCGTTCTCATTGTCCGAGACACGTGAGGCCTCCCTGTCGACGCCGCCGTGGGGTCTGCGCCTGGCCATGACGATCAACGGCGCGCGCTTCGCCCTGGCCCAGCGGATCGTGGACCGTCTGGGCGAGCGCACCGGCGGGATCGCGGCCGCCATGGTGACCGGCCACGAGACCTGGATCGGACGCGAGGACCTCGACGCCATGCGCGATTCCGGCCTGGCCCACATCCTGTCGATCTCGGGCCTACATATGGCCGTCGTCGGGGGCTTTGTCTTCTTCGCCATCCGGCTGGGCGTCGCCGCCTGGCCGTGGCTGGCGCTGCGGGCCTCGGGCAAGAAGATCGCCGCAACTGGCGGGCTGATCGCGGTCTGGACCTATCTGGTGGTATCGGGCGCGCCGCCCCCGGCTGAGCGCGCCGCCATCACCGCCTCGATCGCCTTCATCGCCATCCTGCTGGATCGACAGGCGATCACCATGCACGCCCTGGCCGTCGCTGCTCTGGTCGTTCTCGCGCTCCAGCCCGAGGCCATCGTCACGCCGGGCTTCCAGATGTCATTCGCCGCCACCGCCGCCCTGGTCGCCCTGGTCGAGAGCTGGCCGCCCAGAGTGCGCGAGATCTCGGCCCCCTGGCCGATCCTGGCGGTTCAGAGGCTTGGCGGCTGGCTCGGTGCCGCCTGTGCGGCCAGTCTGGTGGCTGGTCTCGCGACCGGCCCGTTCGCCATGCAGCACTTCAATCGCACGGCGGTCTATGGGCTGTTCGCCAACCTCGCCACTTCGCCGGTCGCCGACTTCATCATGATGCCGGCGCTCGCTCTGGGTGCCCTGTTGGAGCCGATCGGTCTGGGAGCGCCCTTCCTGTGGCTGGCAGGCAAGGGCATCGACCTGATGCTGTGGATCGGTCACTGCACCGCAGGGCTGCCGGGGGCGGTCAGGACGGTGGCCAGCGCGCCCGACTATGTCCTGCCCATCGCCTTTCTGGGCGTCCTGTTCGTCTGCCTGTGGCGAGGGGGGCTGCGCTGGCTGGGCCTGCCGCTCGCCGCCGCCGTCCTGATCTGGCCGAGAGCGCCGACGCCCGATCTGTGGATCGAAGACGCAGGGACCAATGCGGCCTTCCATCGAGGTCAGGAGGCCGTGGTGGTGCGACCCTGGGTCAGGGAGTTCGCCGCCGATCTGTGGTCTCGACGGCGGGGCCTGACCCTGACCGACCGCCCGGACGAGGGCTGGGTCTGCGGCCGTTTCGCCTGCGCGCCGCTGACTGCGGAGGCTGGCCCGGTCGCGCTGTGGTGGGGCAGGAAGGCACCTAGCGAAGAGGCCCTGTCGGCCCTGTGCGCGTCCGCGCCCGTGGTCAGCGTCCGGCCGGTCGTGTCGAGCTTGCCCGCCGCCTGTTCAGATGCCCTGGTGCTGGACGGCGCGGACTACGTCCGGGGAGGCGCCGTCGAACTGTGGCGGTCAGGACGGGGCTGGCGCGCCACCTGGACGGCGGATGTGCGAGGCGATCGCCCCTGGAGCCGGATCGGCGACGCGGACCTCGCCGATTGATAGTGCCATCCGGGGCATGCCAATCAGCCCCGTCAAGCGGCCGAGAAAACGATCGACCGTTTCAACCGTTTCACCGTTTGGCCAGGCTGGGGAACTTTTGTCCGATGTCAAAGACCGAGGAACAGCCATTATATCGCCACGGGAAGAGGCGTCGCTCCGGAGGGCTTTGCCAGGCGACAAAATCGGTCGCATAGGCAGGAGCCGCCTGGGATTGGCTCACGCAGGGTTCGATACTTCGGCCGGGTCGGCGGACTGGATAGCCGTCAGTGGTACCGGCGGAACAGCCCGACCAGCTTGCCGCGCACATCGACCTGGTCCGGGCCGAAGATGCGGGTCTCATAGGCCCGGTTTGCGGGTTCCAGGGCGATCGAACCGCCCTTTTTGCGCAGGCGCTTGAGCGTCGCTTCCTCGCCCTCGACCACAGCGACGACAATCTCGCCGGACGACGCGGTGTCGACCTTCTTGATGACCACATAGTCGCCGTCGAGAATGCCGGCATCGATCATCGAGTCCCCCGCGATCTCGAGCATATAGTGCTCGCCGGCGCTCAGCATGGACTCCGGGACCGGGTAGCGGCTGGTCTCGTGCTCGATGGCCGAGATGGGGGTACCGGCCGCGATCTTGCCCAGCATGGGCAGGTCGCGGGTGTCGTTGGCCGCCTCCACCGATGACAGCCGCCCACCACCCTCGATGACCCCGGGCTTGAAGGGCGCGCGACCGCCACGCGGGGAGGCCGTGGTGGCCTGTTCCGGCATCTTGGTGACTTCCAGGGCGCGAGCCCGGTGCGCCAGCCTGCGGATGAAGCCGCGCTCCTCCAGCGCCGTGATCAGGCGGTGGATGCCCGACTTGGACGCCAGATCCAGCGCCTCCTTCATCTCGTCGAACGAAGGGGACACGCCGGTCTCCTTGATCCGCTCATGGATGAACATCAGGAGCTCGTGCTGTTTCTTGGTGAGCATGGCGTCGAATCGTCCAGAACAAGGCGTGAACCGTTGCCGATGTTCTGTAAGTGTTCTTCACTAATGTCAACTTAACGGCGCTTGACCGCTATGCGAGCAAAACCCGCGTGGCCGCTTCCACGTCTGCCTGACGCATCAGGCTCTCGCCGACCAGGATCGCGCGCGCGCCATCTCGCGTCACATGGGCGACGTCGGCGGGGGTGAAGACGCCGCTTTCGGCGACCAGGAGGGCTCCGGGGGGGCTCATCGGAGCGAGGCGGGCCGTGGTGTCCATGTCGACCTCGAAGGTGCGCAGGGACCGGTTGTTGATGCCGATCAGGTCGCCGCCCAGCGCTACGGCGCGGGCCATTTCGGCCTCGTCGTGGGTCTCGATCAGGGCATCCATGCCCAGACGGCCGGCCTCGGCCAGCAGGTCGGCGGCGAGGGCGTCGTCGATCATCGCCAGGATGATCAGAATGCAGTCGGCCCCGAGCGACCGGCTCTCGGCGACCTGCCACGGATCGACGAGGAAGTCCTTGCGCAGGCAAGGCAGGGCGACGGCGGCGCGGGCGGCGACCAGATAGTCGTCGGCGCCCTGGAAACTGGGCCCATCGGTCAGGACGGACAGGCAGGCGGCACCCCCCGCCTCATAGGCGCGGGCCAGGGCGGGCGGGTCGAAATCGGCGCGGATCAGACCCTTGGACGGACTGGCCTTCTTGATCTCGGCGATCAGGGCGGGGCGGCCTGCGGTAGCCTTGCGCTCGAGGGCAGAGCGGAAGCCGCGCGGCATGCCGGCGATGGCGGCCAGGCCCTCGATCTCGGCCAGGGGCGTCGCGGCCTTGCGGACGGCGACCTCCTCGCGTTTGTAGGCGGCGATGCGGGCGAGGACGTCTTCAACGGGAGCGGTCATGCGGGCTCCTCGACCGGCAGGGGCGTCGAGGTGATTCGGGCGAGGGCCTCCAGAGCAGCGGCGGCCTTGCCGTCGTCGATCGCGGCGGCGGCCAGGGCGACGCCGGATTTCAGATCCTCGGCCCGGTCGGCGACGACCAGGGCGGCGGCGGCGTTGAGCAGAACCACGTCGCGATAGGGGCCGGTCGCCCCGGCCAGCAGGGCCTGGATGGCCTCGGCGTTGACCTCGGCGTCACCGCCGCGAAGGCTTTCGATATCGGCGAGGGGCAGGCCGGCGTCGGCGGGCGTCACGGTGAAGCGGCGAACCGCGCCGTCCTTCCATTCGGCGACCTCGGTCGGGCCGGTCGTGGTCAGTTCGTCCAGACCCATGCCGTGGACGGTCCAGGCGCGGGTGGCGCCGAGGCGGCCGAGAACCTCGACCAGCGGCTCCAGCAGCCGGGGATCATAGACCCCCATGACCTGTCGCTTCGCAGACGCAGGATTTGAAAGCGGCCCCAATAGGTTGAAAACCGTGCGGAATCCGATCTCCGCACGGATCGGGGTGACGTGTCGCATCGCGCCGTGGAAGCTGGGCGCGAACAGGAAGCAGATGCCGGCCTCGTCCAGGGCCTGACGCTGCTGGGCCATGCCCGCGGTCAGGTCGACGCCCAGCGCGGAAAGCACGTCCGACGACCCGGATTTGGAGCTGAGCGCCCGGTTGCCATGCTTGGCGACCTTGAGGCCTGCGCCCGCCAGAACGAGGGCTGCCGCCGTCGAGATGTTGAAGGTGTGCTGGCCGTCGCCGCCGGTGCCGCAGGTGTCGATGACGTCGTAGGGGTGATCCAGGGTCACCGCCGCGTCGCGCATGGCGCCGGCGAAGGCGGCGATCTCCTCGACCGTCTCGCCACGTATCCGCAGGGCGGTGACGGCGGCGGCGACCTGGGCCGGGGTGGGCTCGCCGCGCAGGCAGGCGGCGAAGAAATCGCCGGCCTCGGACGCGCTCAGGGTCTGGCCGTCGACCAGCTTGGCCAACAGGGGCTTGATCTCGGCGGACATGACCTCAGACCATGGCCAGGCGCTTGACGCCCGCCTGATCCAGGAAGTTGGCCAGCATGGCGTGGCCGTGTTCGGTGGCGATCGATTCCGGGTGGAACTGGACGCCGTGGATGGGCCGGTCGTGGTGCTGGAACCCCATGATCTCGCCGTCCTCGGTCCAGGCCGTGACGTTCAGGGTGTTCGGCAGGGTCTCGCGCGCCACGGCCAGGGAATGATACCGCGTCGCCGTGAACGGCGAGGGAAGACCCGCGAACATCCCCTTGTTTTCATGCAGGATCGGCGAGGTCTTGCCGTGCATCACCGTCTTGGCGCGCACGACATGGCCGCCCATGGCCTGGCCGATCGCCTGATGCCCCAGGCAGACCCCCAGGATCGGCATGGTCAGGGGCGCGGTGTCGATCAGGGCCAGGCAGATGCCCGCCTGATCCGGCGCACACGGCCCCGGCGACAGCAGCACGGCCTCGGGTTTCAGCGCCCAGGCCTCGGCCGCCGTCAGGTCGTCGTTGCGCACGACCTTCGTCTCCGCGCCCAGCTCCGCGAGGTAGTGGACGAGGTTGTAGGTAAAGCTGTCGTAGTTATCGACGACGAGGATCATTCAGGCGTTCTAGGGCCTGTGACCGCGCCCGCCAAGCTCAAGGTTGGCCGGAAACCGTCCGTTAACGACATCCGCGCTTTGCTCCTGCTTCCGTCGGAGCCCGCCATGAGCCGCATCCTCGCCAATATCGACAGGTCCAGCATCGACCGGGCTCGCGCGCTTCTGGTCGAGGCCGAACAGGCCGGCGGCAATCCCATGGGTGCGCTCGGCGCAGCGGCCCTTGCGGCGACGGCGGCCATCGCGATGGCCGGGGTCATGATCCTGGGCACGGGTATGGCGCTGGATCAGCCGAACGCGTCGGCTGAGGTTTCCGAGACCTTCTGAGTTTTCAAAGACCCGATACCCCCACGCCCAAACGCCCCGTCGGGGCGATGCCCGCGAGGTGGAGAGGAGACGGAGCGCAGACGGACGTCCGGAACCGATGATGTCCCCCCGCCTGAGAAGGGACGCTTGAATTTTCGACGTCAGCCTGCGCTCCGTCCAGTCGATTTAGCGCAAGCGCGTCGGGCTATGGGCTCTTCTGCCGGGACCGCAGGGGGCTTCCCCCACGGTTTCGATCTGACCCGGTTCGCCCCTGACCGACTACACTCAGCCTGCGACGGGCGAGAGGCTACCAGACCCCTCGGACCCCCTGTGTTGGCACAGGGCTGTGTCCCGCTCGACCGATCCCCGCCGCCGCTTCAGGCCTGGTACCAAGAGGGGCCTCCCCATGCGACGGGAACGGGTACACCTTACCACGGTCGGAGGGGTGGCTGCTCGAAGGCGTCTGCCTGACGTCAGAATCGGTCGTATCGGCAGGCGGGACAAGGGATTGGGTCGCGCGAGTTTAGCAACTTCAATGGCCCTTCTCCCCTTGCGGGAGAAGGTGGCAGCCGAAGGCTGACGGATGAGGGGTCACTCCGTCGGCGACGGTGAGGGCCGGAACACTCGAAGCAGGTTGCAAAGTCCGCGTGACCCCTCATCCGCCCCTCCGGGGCACCTTCTCCCGCAAGGGGAGAAGGATCAGAACAATCGGTGCAGAGGATGACGAAAGTAGGCAGGCGTCCCTAGACCGCGCCACCCTCGTTCAGCACAGCCCCAAGCTCGAAGCGCCAGGCGTCTTCGGCGGCGCGCATCGGGGCGCGGGCCTTGGCGAGGGTTTCGGCGTATTCGGCGGCGGGGTCGCTGTCGGCGACGACGCCGGCGCCGGCCTGGACGAAGACCTTGCCGTCGGCGAACATGGCGGTGCGCAGGACGATGCAGATGTCGGCCTCGCCGCCCGCCGAGATGTATCCGACGCCGCCGCCATAGCCGACGCCGCGTTTCTCGCCTTCGAGTTCGTCGATGATCTCCATGGCCCGGACCTTGGGCGCGCCCGACAGGGTGCCGGCGGGCAGGGCGGCCAGAAGGGTATCGACGGCGTCCAGGTCGGGGTGGGACCGTCCCTCGACATTGGAGACGATGTGCATGACCTGGCTGTAGCGTTCGACCTTGAAGCTCTCGGTCACCTTGACCGTGCCGGGGGCGGAGACGCGGCCCACGTCGTTGCGGCCGAGGTCCAGCAGCATCAGATGCTCGGCGCATTCCTTGGGGTCGGCCAGGAGTTCGGCCTCGAGACGGCGATCCTCTTCCGGTGTCGCGCCGCGCGCGCGGGTGCCGGCCAGGGGACGGATGGTGACGCCGCCGTCCTTGAGCCGCACCAGGATCTCCGGGCTGGACCCGGCCAGCTGGAAGTCGCCGAAATTGAGGAAGAACAGATAGGGCGAGGGGTTCTGGCGGCGCAGGGATCGATAGAAGGCGAACGGGTCGCCCGACCACGGCGCGCTGAACCGGTGGCTGAGCACGACCTGGAAGATGTCGCCGGCGGCGATGTAGTCCTTGGCGCGAGCGATCATGCCGCCATAGGCCTCGCCGTCCACCGGTGAGGCGAAGGCGGGAGCGGGCGTCTGTTCGGCGCCCATCCGGCCCAGCAGCGGGCGACGCAGGCGGCTCTCGAAATCATCCAGCCGCGCATTGGCGGCGGTCCAGGCGGCGTCGGCGTCGAGACCGGCGTCGGGATAGACGGTCGAGACCATGACGATCTCACGCCGCACCGAATCGAACATCGCGACCAGGGACGGACGGGTCAGGACGGCGTCAGGCAGGTCGAGAGGGTCGGGATTGGGCTCGCCCAGCGGCTCCAGCAGCCGGACCATGTCATAGCCGAACACCCCGAACAGACCAGCCGCCATGGGGGGCAGTTCGCCGTAGGCCGTGGCCTTCAGGTCGAAGGCGGTGGCAGCGATCAGGGCGCGCAGGGATTGCAGCGCGGGGAGGGCTTCGGGGCTGAACCGGTCGGCCGCGACGTCCTCAGCCCCGCGCGCGATCTCTGCGACCCCACCACGACAGCGCCAGACGACGTCGGGCTCATGCGTGATGATCGAATAACGGCCGTTCAGTGCGCCGCCCTCGACCGATTCCAGCAGGAACGCGTGCCGCCGGCCCAGCCCGACCTTCAGATAGGCCGAGACCGGGGTTTCCAGGTCGTCGATCAATCGCCGGACCACGACGGCCGGACGACCAGCCGTCAGGCTCGCCGCGAACGCCGCCCGGTCGTCTGCCCCCCCAGCCTGTGTCACTGCGCCGGAGTCGGGGTCGGAGCGGAGGAGGGGGTGGTCGCCGTGGCCGGATCGACGCCCAGAGCCTGAAGCGCGAAGGCCGTGTCGCTCTTGGCCTTGGAGCGCAGGGCACCGGCGGCCAGGGCGTTCTCGACCATGGCATTGCCCATCTGCTCGGCCATGCGGGCACGGACCTGCTCGGCGACAGGGGCAGCCAGGGCGGGCACCGCCGGGCGGATCGCATCGACGCGGCCGACGACATAGGCGGTCTGCGAGGCCGGGCCGGAGAAGACCTGGCCCTTGCCCTGTCCGAACAGGCCTTCCATCACGCCCTGACCAATTTCAGTCTGGACCTGCGGATTCTGTTGCAGCGACGCACGGGTGATCAGGGTGCCACCGGCCGAGGCGGCGACGGCGGCGATGTCCTGGCCCTGACGGACGCGGCTGGCCAGTTCCTCGGCCTTGGCGGCCAGGCGCTTGGCGTTCTCGCGCAGCACCCATTGCTGGGCCAGGGGCTCGCGGATGTCGGCCAGGGTCGGCAGGGCGGCCGGGCGGATGTCGGTCAGACGCAGCACGAAATACTGGCCCTGACCCGCATCGATCACGTCGGACTCGCCACCCTTGGACAGGGCATAGGCCGATTGCAGGATCTGCGGCGGGGCGTTCATCGGCTGGCCGTCCGGCAGCTTGCCGTCCTGGGTGAAGGGCGGCAGGGGGATGATGCGTCCACCGATTTCGGCGGCGGCCTGATCCAGGGTCTTGCCCTCGGAGCGGGCCTTTTCATACTTCTCGACGCGGGCGAAGACGGCACCCTTGGCGTCCTCGGTACGCAGTTCGTTGATGATGGCCTCGCGGGCGCTGTCCAGCGTCGCGGCGGCGCCCGGCGTGACGGCCGAGACCTGGGCGACGGTGAAGCCGACCCGGCCCTGGACCGCATCGGTCACCTGACCGGCCGTGGCACCGAAGACGGCGGCGGCGATCGCGGGATCGGTGACGGCGGCGCGCGGGGTGGCGTTGAAGGTCGCGGGCTGGACCCCGCCGTTGGCCTGACCGGCCTGTGCCGGGGTCTGGCCGGCGCGAAGAGCAGCGGCGATCGCATCGGCGGCGGCCTTGGTCGGGGCGGTCAGGGTGACGAAGGTGCGGGTCTCCGGCGTCGACAGGGCGGCCTGGCGGAAGTTGAAGCGCTCGACGATCCGGGCCTCGGGGATGGCGGCGGCGGTGTCGGACGGATTGTTGAACAGCAACACCGAGGCCATGCGGAACTCGGGGCGGCGCAGCTGGGCGGCGTTCTCGCTCAGGAAGGCCTGGAGCTGGGCATCGGTCGGGGCGGGGGCGGTCCCGGCCATGGCCTGGGTCACCTCGAACCAGCGACCGTCGCGGCTTTCCATGGCGCGGGCGGCCAGCACCGCACCGTAGACGCGCGGCAGGCGCAGGCCGGCGAAGGCGGCGGAGCCATAGTGGTTCACGGCATACTGGTCGCGGAATTCCTGTTCCAGCCGCTGGGCGGTCAGGCCCTGCTCGGCCAGTTTGGACTGGTACTGCGTCTCATCGAACTGGCCGGTGACGCCGTTGAAGAAGGCGGGGATCTCGCGGATCTGCTTGACCACCAGCTCCTTGCCGGGTCGGATGCCCGCCTTCCACGCCCAGTTCAGGAAACCGAGCTGGCGGGTCTGTTCCTCCAGATAACGGACGTGCAGGTTCTCCTTGACCATGTCGTCGATCGTGACCGGGCGCTGGGCGCGTTCGGTCAGGCTTTCACGCAGACGGTCGAAGTCGGCGCGGAACTGGGCCTGATCGACCTTGCGGTCGCCGGCCGAGATCACGTGCTTGCCGCCCAGGCTGGCGAAGACGTCCAGCTGGGTCCCGCCGGTGACGACGACCGCCAGGCCGACGATGGCGATCAGGATCAGGGCGAACTTGGACCTGGCGAAATTGCGGAACAGAGTGATCATCGACAAACCTGACGGACGGCGGCCAAGGAACCGGTGACGGGGCGCCGCCCCGGCGTATAGGCAGGGGGCGACGGCACGGCAAGCGGCCCTGCGGGCGTGGACAGCCCGCAAAGGCTCCGGTGCCTCGCCATTGCGGCGGGAGCTTGGCCGGTTTGTCGCCTCTTGGCTTTCGGTCGGAGGGCGCCTTATGAGGGCGTCATGAAACAATCCGTGAAGTTGATCGCCGGCAACTGGAAAATGAACGGCCTGGGAGCCAGCCTGGGCGAGGCCCGGGCCCTGTCCGAGGCTCTGGCCGCCGAACCGGCCGCCTGTCGTGTCGCCCTGTGCCCGCCCGCCACCCTGGTTCACCGTCTGGCCGAAGCCGTCGCGGGCGGTGTCGTCGAGGTCGGGGGTCAGGATTGCCATGCCGAGGCCTCGGGCGCCTTCACCGGTTCGACCTCGGCCGCCATGCTGGCCGATGCCGGCGCGACCCTGGTGATCCTGGGCCACTCCGAGCGCCGCGCCGGGTTTGGCGAGACCGACGCCGAAGTCGCCGCCAAGGTCGAGGCCGCGCTGGCCGCAGGGCTGGAACCCATCGTCTGTGTCGGGGAGACCCTGGACCAGCGTCGGGCCGGCGAGGCCGTTGCCGTCGTCAGCGCCCAGGTCGCGGGATCCCTGCCAACCTCCCTGTCCGGCAAGACCTTCGCCGTCGCCTATGAGCCGGTCTGGGCCATAGGCACCGGCCTGACGCCGACGCTGGAGCAGATCGAGGAGGTTCACGCCGCCGTTCGCGCCGCCATGGTCGAACGCCTTTGGGAGGGCGGTCGCACCGCCCCGATCCTGTACGGCGGTTCGGTCAAGCCATCGAACGCCGCCGAGATCCTGGCCGTGGTCGAGGTCGGCGGTGCCCTGGTCGGCGGGGCCTCGCTGAAAGCCGCAGACTTCCTCGGCATCATCCGCGCCGCGTGATGCTCAAGCTCGTCCTTTTTGTCCTGTTCACCGTGGTGGTGACGGCCGCCCTGGTCTTCTGTCTGAGGTCCGGTCGGTTCAGCTATCGGGGACTGACCGGCACCCGGGCCGAGACGCCGGGCCGGTACTGGGCGGTGATCGCCTTTCTGGCGGCGTTCGCGGTGGCGGGGGCCTGGTCCACGATCCGCCTGGCCCAGGTGGTGCTGGCCGTCTGAGGCCTGAGCGTCGCCGTTGCCGCGCGCGTCGAGGGATGATAGACGCCGCCGCTTGATCGGCGCGACCAGCGCCACATATGTAAGCCGCCATGCTCCAGACCATTCTCCTCGTCGTCATGATCCTGATCTCGATCGCCCTGACCGGGGTGGTCCTGCTGCAACGCTCCGAAGGTGGCGCGCTGGGCATGGGCGGCGGGCCCTCGAACTTCATGAGCGCACGCGGAGCCGGCAATCTGCTCAGCACCGTGACCTGGTGGCTCGGGGGCGCATTCTTCATCTGCGCCATCTCCCTGACCATCGTCGGCAACATCGATCGCGGCAACCAGTCGATCATTGATTCGGACGCCGTCGGCTCCATCGCCGTCGATCAGCCGACAACACCGTCCCAGACCGCTCCAGCCACCGCGACGCCGGCCCAGCCTGCCGCGCCGACGCTGCAAGACCTGGAAGCCTCGGTCGTGGCCCCGCCTGCCGCCACCCCCGCCCAACCGGCTCCGAAGCAGTAGGGTGACGACGGCGGGACATCCCGCCGCCGCTCCCGCCATACCCGCCTCCAGCGAGCGCGCACCCGTCAGGGCCGCGCTCGTTTCGGTTTTCAACAGGGGATTCGCCGTTCGTCCCGGCGCCCCCCCGAATCACCCGCTAAGGTGACCGCCCATGGCTCGTTATGTGTTCATCACCGGCGGCGTGGTTTCCTCGCTTGGAAAAGGCCTCGCCTCCGCCGCTCTCGGTGCGTTGCTTCAGGCGCGCGGCTACAAGGTCCGTCTGAGGAAGCTCGACCCCTATCTGAACGTCGATCCGGGCACGATGAGCCCCTATCAGCACGGCGAGGTCTTCGTGACCGACGACGGGGCCGAGACGGATCTCGACCTGGGTCACTACGAGCGCTTCACCGGCGTTTCGGCGGCGAAGTCCGACAACATCACGACCGGCCGCATCTATTCGACCATCATCGAGAAGGAACGGCGCGGCGACTATCTGGGTGCGACGGTGCAGGTGATCCCGCACGTCACCGACCAGATCAAATCCTTCTGCCTGACCCCCGCCTTCACCGATGACGGCGACGACGTGGATTTCGTCCTGGTCGAGATCGGCGGCACGGTCGGCGACATCGAGGGCCTGCCCTTCTTCGAGGCCATCCGCCAGCTGGGCCAGGACCTGCCGCGGGGCCAGTCCTGCTTCGTCCACCTGACGCTGCTGCCCTTCATCAAGACCGCCGGCGAGATGAAGACCAAGCCGACGCAGCACTCGGTCAAGGAACTGCGCTCCATCGGCATCCAGCCCGACATCCTGTTGTGCCGCTGTGAGTTCCCCATCCCCGAGGACGAGAAGCGCAAGATCGGCCTGTTCTGCAACGTGCGGCCTTCGGGCGTGATCCAGGCGATGGATTCCGACGACATCTATGCGGTCCCGCTGGACTATCACCGCGAGGGGCTGGATGCCGAGGTCCTGGCCCATTTCGGCATCACCGATGCGCCCCAGCCCGACCTGTCGAGCTGGACCGAGATCGCGCGCCGCCGTCGCCAGCCGGACGGAGAGGTCACCGTCGCCGTGGTCGGCAAATACACGGTGCTCAAGGACGCCTACAAATCCCTGATCGAGGCCCTGCACCACGGCGGGGTGGCCAACAACGTCAAGGTCAACATCGACTGGGTCGAGGCCGACACCTTCGAGGGCGACCGCGACGCCTGCGAGGCGCGGCTGCAGTCGGCCCATGCGGTGCTGGTCCCCGGCGGCTTCGGCGAGCGGGGGGCCGAGGGCAAGATCGAGGCGGCGCGCTTCGCCCGCGAGCGCAACATCCCCTATTTCGGCATCTGTTTCGGCATGCAGATGGCCGTGATCGAGGCGGCCCGGAACCAGGCGGGCCTGCCCAAGGCCTCGTCCACCGAGTTCGGCCCGACGGATGAGCCCGTCGTCGGCCTGATGACCGAATGGACCCAAGGCAACCAGCGGGTGCTGCGCCAGCAGGGCGGCGACCTGGGCGGGACCATGCGTCTGGGGGCCTATGACTCGACCCTGGCTGCCGGTTCGCGCATTGCCGAGATCTATGGTTCGACCGCCATCAGCGAGCGTCATCGCCACCGCTATGAGGTCAATATCAACTATCGCGAAGCGATCGAGGACAAGGGTCTGATCTTCGCCGGTCTGTCGCCCGACGGCGTCCTGCCCGAGACGATCGAACGCACCGACCACCCCTGGTTCATCGGCGTCCAGTACCATCCCGAGCTCAAGAGCCGGCCGTTCAAGCCTCATCCGCTGTTCGCCAGCTTCATCGAGGCGGCGGTGGTGCAGAGCCGGTTGGTTTAGGGACTTCCCTCGTGATTTGAGAGCCACGATAAGGCTGGCGACGGCTTGGACCTTTTAGATGTGTTGCAAGGGCCACCCCGTGAGAGCCAGCACGACGAGCGAGAGCTCGCGCAAGTCGCCACTTTCGGGAGACCATTCACTCCAAAAGCCATAGTTCCCGCGTCCGCTGGATTCGACGATCCACATCTGACCGTCTACGCCGCTGTGACAGCCATAGGACGCTTTGCCTAGCAGTTGGCTCTGCGCCGTCCGGAGCCGGGCCCGCTCCGAGTTTGTTAGCGGCCTGTCGATGGAGCAGTGCGTCCTCGTCCTGTCGCAACCATCGTTCCCCGGCATCCATTTGGCGATGAGGCGAATGTTTCCGTCAGCCGTTTCGACGGTCCGCACCATCACATTGGCGTCGAAACTGCGGTTGAGGAGAAGTCGGACGACATGTTTGTCCCGGTCCTTGTCCTGAAAGATCGGTTGTTCGCTGAAAGGCACCAACTCACTTGAGTACCAGTTGGCGGTCCAATCATCCAACACAGGACCACGGCGCGCCGGATAGTTACGCGTCGCCGGGCACTCACCCACTTCGGATCCAAGCGACTTGGGGAACATCGGCGTAGAACTGATTACAGCGTAGATCGTAACAACGATCCCGATCAAGGCGACGGCGGTTAGAGCAACTGCGGCCCGTTGAAACATCGTCGGTCTCCCGATCCGATCCTTTCAGTCGGCTGTCTGGGACGCAAGCCGCAGATCGGGGCGGTGACCGGACGGATGCCTCCGCTTCCAAGGCCAGAGGGGCGAGTGCGGGGAAGGTGCCTACTCCCTGATCCCCGCCTTGTCCGCGACATAGGTCGAGCAGGCGGCGGAGGCTTCGTTCATCAGGTCCTGGTCCTGATCGGCCAGCTGGGCCAGCTTGGCTTCGTTCTCGGGCGACATGGCGTCGGCGTCATAGGCCTCGACCATGACGTTGTAGAGGTCGGTGTGTTTGGTGAGGGCGGCGAAGGCCTTGGCCGAGACGTCCTCGGGCAGCAGCATGGTCATCTGCAGATACTGGGAGTGCATGAGCCGCAGGATTTCGCTCTGGGCCTCCATCGCCTTCGACAGGTCCGTGACCTGATCGGGGTTCAGCGGCCCGGCGCGGAAGTCGCCGTTCTTCTCGTTGGCCGTCACCGCCCGCGAGGTCAGGTCGCCCAGCGCCATGCAGACGTTGAGCTGGCTCTCGAAGATCTTCTGGCGAGCCGCCGCCTGCGACACGTCCAGGGCCTGGACTGCCGTGAACATCGAGGCCACCGCGACGATCATGGCCGAGATGGCCGAGACGGTGGCGATCGTGCCTTCGACGGAGACCCGTTGGGTCCGTGACGACTTGCCCTGGCTGTCGGAAACGTCCGGGTCGGGCAGGGGCGGGGTGTCGGTCATGCGTCATATGACGCCGGTCGGTGACCTATTGCAACGCTTGCGGGGCGACGGGAGACCGCCGCCCCGTCAGAGCATCAGGCCTTTTCGGCCCTGGCGCGTTCGATGCCCTCGACGATCAGGCTGCGCGCCTTGTCGGCGTCGTCCCAGCCGAGGACCTTGACCCATTTGGTGCCTTCCAGGTCCTTGTAGTGGGCGAAGAAATGCTCAATCTGCTTCAGGGTGATCTCCGGCATGTCGGTGTAGTTCTTGACGCTGTCGTAGCGGGCGGTCAGCCACGACGACGGCACGGCCAGCAGCTTTTCGTCCTGACCCGCCTCGTCCTCCATGAGCAGCACGCCGATGACGCGGCAGCTGATGACCGAACCGGGCATCAGGGCGCGGGTGTTGGCCACGATCACGTCGCAGGGGTCGCCGTCGCCCGACAGGGTGTGGGGAATGAAGCCGTAGTTCCCGGGATAGCGCATCGACGTATAGAGGAACCGGTCGACCACCAGGGCACCCGAGGCCTTGTCCATCTCGTACTTGATCGGCTCGCCGCCGATCGGCACCTCGATCACGACATTGACGTCGTCGGGTGCGTGCTTGCCGATGGAAAGTGCGTCCAGGTTCATCGAAATTCTCTTATGTTTTGAACGGGCGTCCCCCGTTGGCTCGCCCGGTCGCCCGCACGCGACGCGCTGCTACTGCCCCAGATCGACGCTTTCGGAAAGCCCGGGAGTGTGCAGTGCAGCAATTTTCGCCTGAATGTCACAGGGACACGCAGAGGTATTTGATCTCCAGATAGTCCTCGATCCCGTATTTCGAGCCCTCGCGACCCAGGCCCGAGGCCTTGACCCCGCCGAACGGCGCGACCTCGGTGGAGATGATGCCGGTGTTGACCCCCACGATCCCGGCCTCGATCGCCTCGCCTACGCGGAAGATCCGGCCCAGGTCCCGGGCATAGAAATAGGCGGCCAGGCCGAACGGTGTGTCGTTGGCCTGGGCAATCGCGTCGGCCTCGTCGGTGAAGCGGATGACGGGGGCGAGGGGGCCGAAGGTCTCCTCGTCGGTGACGATCATGTCCGACGTGACGCCCGACAGCACCGTCGGGGTGAAGAACCGGCCGCCCAGCGGCGACCGCTCGCCGCCGGTGACGACGGTGGCCCCCTTGGAGACCGCATCCGCGATATGCGCCTCGACCTTGGCGATGGCTTTATCGTCGATGACGGGGCCGATCTCGACGCCGGTCTGGTCGCCCGGCCCGACCTTGAGCGCCTCGGTGGCCTTGGCCAGCTTCTCGACGAAGACATCGTGGACCGCGTCCTGGACATAGATGCGGTTGGCGCAGACGCAGGTCTGGCCCGCGTTCCGGAATTTGGACTGGATCGCGCCGGTGACCGCCGCATCCAGATCGGCGTCGTCGAAGACGATGAAGGGCGCGTTGCCGCCGAGCTCGAGGCTCAGCTTCTTGATGGTCGGCGCGGACTGGGCATAGAGCTTGGCCCCGACCTCGGTCGAGCCGGTGAAGGACAGTTTGCGCACCACCGGACTGGCGGTCAGGACGCCGCCGATCTCGGTCGAGCTTCCGGTGACGATGTTCAGCAACCCGTCCGGCAGGCCCGCTTCCTGCGCCAGGACGCCCAGGGCCAGGGCCGTGAACGGGGTCTGGCTGGCCGGCTTGACCACCACGCCACAGCCGGCGGCCAGGGCCGGGCCGATCTTTCGCGTGATCATGGCGGCGGGAAAATTCCACGGCGTGATGGCCGCCACCACCCCGATCGGCTGTTTCAGCACGATGATCCGCTTGTCCGCCGCGTGCCCCGGAATGACGTCGCCATAGACCCGCTTGGCCTCTTCGGCGAACCATTCGATGAAGGAGGCCGCATAGGCGATCTCGCCTTTCGCCTCGGCCAGAGGCTTGCCCTGTTCTTCGGTCAGGATGGCGGCCAGGGCGTCCTGGTGCTTCATCATCAGATCGAAATAGCGTCGCAGGACGATGGCCCGGTCCTTGGCTGTTCGCGCCGCCCAGCCCTTCATCGCCCGCTCGGCCGCCGCGATCGCGCGCTCGGTCTCGCTGGCCCCCAGCGACGGCACCCGACCGATGATCAAGCCGGTCGCAGGATCATCGACGTCGATCCAGCGGTCACCGGTGATCCATTGGCCGTCGATCAGACAGGCTTCGCGCTTCAGCTGGGTCATCGGAACTCCTCGGGGTGTCGGTACATGCTTCAACGCCTGACGCGGAGGAAGGCAACCGCCATCCGCAGTCGGCTCTCTGGATCCCACCAGCGTTGAAACCCTCGGTACCCGACGAGTGGTTGAACATCCGCAGATCGGCGGCGCTGTCAGGAATCCTCCGGACAGAACGCTCATATGTGAACGCCCGACCTAACGAAGCCGTCTTGACTCAGACCCGGGGTTGGAGCGCATATGAGAACATATGCAGAACATAAAATGCAACATTGCCAGGATCAGGAACCTCACCAATGGCCTTTCATGCCTGAACACCTCTGCTTGCCCGGAGATATTTTCGACGGGAATGGCAGAGCTTGACACCCATCTCGGTGGGGGGCTTCGCACGAAAGCCGTGCATGAGATTTTTGCCGCAGACACAGCGCAATCGCAGGCCGCTGACGGGTTTGCTCTCGGTCTGGCGCTGCGTGCAAAACCGAAAAGCATGGTCTGGGTCATGCAGACCCGCGCCTTCCCGGAGGCCGGCGTACCCTATGGGCCGGGCGTGGAGGACTGGGGGTTGGAAACTCGGTCGCTGGTCCTGGTCATGGTCAGGGACACGGCTCATCTTTTGTCGGCAAGTGAGGAAGCCTTGGCCAGCGGCGCGGTGGATGCCGTCCTGATGAGCGCCTGGGGCGAAGGTCCGGCCTTCACACTGACGGCGAGCCGAAGACTGGCCTTGGCAGCGACAAGGGGGGGGAGCACGGGTTTTTTCGTGCGGGCGGCGGCCCGACCCGCGTCCAGTGCAGCCGAGACCCGCTGGAGGGTTCGCGCCGCACCGTCCATGCCATTGGAGGCACAGGCTCCCGGTCTCTCCGCTCTGGCGGTCGAGTTGCTGCGCAGCAAATCTGGCTCTCCTTGCGGCGAATGGATCGTGGAGTGGGACCGTGAGACGCGGACCTTCATCGCCCCGTCGACACCTCGCAGTCTGGTTTCCGTTTCTGCCGACCGAGCGCAGGAAACGGGTCAGGGCAACCGAAGGGCCGCCTGACGCCCCCCTTGTGCTCATCGACAAGGTCGGCGGCGCTCTAAGGCTCGCGGCGGTAGATCCCAATGCTCTGGCGCAAGGGCTGTCACCGGGCATGACGCTGGCAGATGCCCGCGCGCGTCTGCCTGAGATCAGGGCTGAACCTTATGAGCCAGAAGCCGATGCGCACCTTCTGGATCGGCTGTTGGAAGATTTCGGGCGGTTCACACCCATGGCAGCGCTCGATGGCCCCCACGGCGTCATTCTTGATATGACCGGCTGCGCGCACCTGTTTGGAGGAGAGCGGGACTTGGGTCCGGCCGTGAAGGCCAGGATCGCTCGCCTTGGACTGACGGCCAGACTGGCGCTGGCCGGCACGCCCCAATCGGCGCGAGCGCTTTGCCGGTTCGGCCCCGGCGGAATGTTTGGAACAGACAGCGCGAGGCGCGCGATCCGGGCGCTGCCGGTGGCGGCGCTGGAGATATCCGAACGCGATACCCAGGCTCTGAAGCGTGCGGGCCTGAAGACGATCGGCGAGGTGGCCGAGCGTCCACGTGCGTCCCTCGCCGCGCGCTTCGGCGCCGCTTTGCCCACCAAGCTGGACAGGCTGCTTGAGGTCGAGGACGCTCGCATCACGTCTCATCGCCCGTCTGCGGCCATCACAGCGGACCGGGTGTTGCTTGAGCCGATCACAGAGGACGCCCACGTCGAAACCGTGCTGGGCGATCTCTTGATCGAAATCTGCGGACGGCTTGAACGCTCCGGCCTGGGCGCGCGACGGCTCAAGCTTCGTCTATTCCGGGTCGATGACGGCGTGCGCTGGGTGGAGGCCCGCTCGGCTCGCCCGACGCGTGACCCTGTGATAATCGCCCGCCTGTTTCGGGAAAGGATGGCCACTGAGGGTGAAGCGCTGGATCCAGGCTTTGGCTTTGACCATCTGCGGCTGGAGGTGAGCAGCAGCGACCCGCTTTCCGCCGAACAGACGACCTTCGATCAACGGCCATCGCGTAGCAAGGCCTTGGGCGACCTCACAGACCGTCTGGCCGCAAGGTTGGGCGATGATGCCGTGATGAGGATCGAGACCGTTGACTCTCATCTGCCGGAACGGGCCACCCGCTGGCGTCCGACGTCTCAGGTGACGCAGGTCAGGTCCGACAAGACGCCTCATACAGCGGGGCCCACTCCTATCAGGCCCTTGAGGATCTTCGATCCGCCACAGCCCATCGAAGTTATAGCGCTGGCACCTGACAGCCCGCCCGCGCGGTTTCGCTGGCGCCGTGTGGACCACCGTGTGGTGAGCGCCGAAGGCCCCGAGCGGATCGAGGGGGAATGGTGGCGTCGGCGGGAGCGGGTGCGTGACTACTACCGCGTCGAGGACGTCGAGGGACGCCGCTTCTGGGTATTCAGGGCCGGGCAGTTTGGCGAGGCCCCACCGCCGCGTTGGTATCTGCACGGACTGTTCCCATGAGCATGCCGCCTTACGCCGAACTGATCGCCGCCAGCAACTTCTCCTTCCTTCGCGGCGCGTCGCATCCCAAGACCCTGGTCCTGACCTCGGTCCTGAGGGGATATGCCGGTCTGGGGCTGGCTGACCGCAATACGGTCTCGGGTGTGGTCAGGGCCTGGACCGCTCTCAACCACCTTCGTGAAGACGGGTGGTCGCCTCCGGAAAAGTTGCGCGACGGGGGATCTCCCGGCGAGATCGCCTGGCGCGATGACCCTCTGAACAATCCGGCCCTGTCCGATCTGGTCAAGGAACGCGCTTTGGCCTTCCGGCTTTTGACCGGGGCTAGACTGGCGTTCGAGGATGGCGCGCCGGATGTGGTGGCCTATCCCGAGGATCGTATCGGCTGGGGCCACCTTACCCGTCTTTTGACCCTGGGGAGCCGGAGGGCCAGGAAGGGCGATTGTCTGTTGAGGTTCGAGGATCTGTTGGCGAACCCTGAAGGTCTGATGCTCGTCTTACCCCCGGATCGCAGGACCGAGCCCTTGAAGCCGTGGCTTGAGCGGTTGAATGAGGCGCACCCCGGAGCTGTCTGGCTGGGCGCGGCCATGCATCGCCACGGGGACGATCGCCGCCGCCTCGCGCAGCTCAGGACACTGTCTGCACAGGTCGGCACGCCGCTCCTCGCCACCAACGACGTGCTTTATTCCGACGCAGGCGAGCGCGACCTTCAGCATGTTCTGACCTGTATCCGTGAGAACGTGTCCATCGATCAGGCAGGCCGCCGACTACTTGCCAACGGCGAGCGCTGGCTGAAGCCGCCCAACGAGATGGCGCGATTGTTTGCCGACGCACCGGAGGCCATGGCCGAGACGCTGGAGTTTCTGAAGCGCCCGATCTTCGACCTGGGCCAGCTACGCTATGAATATCCCGAAGAGCCAATTCCGCCGGGACGCACGCCGCAGAACTGGCTAAGCGAGCTTGTAGAGCGCCGGCTGCCCGTCCGCTACCCGCAAGGTACACCGGCCAAGGTCCGGGCGACCCTGGACAAGGAACTGGCCTATGTCGGTGCCCGCGATCTGGCTCCCTACTTCCTGACCATCCATGACATCGTCAATGAGGCCGAGAACCGGGGCATACTGTGTCAGGGTCGAGGCTCGGCTGCGAACTCGGCCATCTGCTACGTCCTGGGCATCACAAGCGTCGATCCCGCGACGAACGAGCTGCTGTTCGAGCGGTTCATGTCGGCCGACCGCAACGAACCACCGGACATCGACGTCGATTTCGAACACGAACGTCGCGAGGAGATCATCCAGTATATCTACGAGCGCTATAGCCGTGAGCGGGCAGGCATCGTCGCCACCGTGATCCGCTACCGTCCGCGCAGCGCCATACGCGACGTCGGCAAGGCGCTTGGGCTTACGGAGGATGTGACGGCGCGAATGGCCTCGACACAGTGGGGCAGTTGGGGTGCCGAAATCCCTGACGCACGCATTGAGGAAGCGGGGCTGGATCCTGCCAATCCCATGATCCGCCGTGCAGTGGACATGGCCGGACGGATCATGGGCTTTCCTCGCCATCTCAGCCAGCACGTCGGCGGCTTTATCCTGACGCGCGGGCGTCTGGATGAACTGGTACCCATCGGCAACGCGGCCATGCCCGACCGCACCTTCATCGAGTGGGACAAGGACGACGTCGATGAACTGGGCCTTATGAAGGTCGATGTGCTCGCACTGGGCATGCTGACCTGTATCCGCAAGGCGCTGAACTTGATGCGGGTCCATGAGGGCCTGGACTATGAGCTGGCGACCGTCCCGGCCGAACAGGCTGACGTTTACGACATGCTCTGCCGAGGGGACTCCATAGGCGTCTTCCAAATAGAGAGCCGGGCGCAGATAAACATGCTGCCGCGCCTGAGACCCCGACGCTTCTATGATCTGGTAATTCAGGTCGCGATTGTCCGGCCGGGCCCGATCCAGGGCGACATGGTTCACCCCTATCTGCGGCGCCGTAACGGCCAGGAACCTGTGATTTACGCCAGCCCCGAACCTCCTCACGACCCGGATGAACTGCGGAAGGTTCTGGATCGCACTCTCGGGGTGCCTCTGTTTCAGGAGCAGGCGATGAAGGTCGCCATGGTCGCGGCAGAGTTCACCGACAAGGAAGCCAACGGGCTACGCAAGGCGATGGGCACCTTCCGGGGCGACGGCATTCTGCACACCTACGAAGACCGCATGGTCGGCCGGATGATCGAGCGCGGCTACGACCCCGGCTTCGCCCGGCGCTGCTTCGATCAGATCAAGGGCTTCGGCTCCTATGGCTTTCCCGAGAGCCACGCCGCCAGCTTTGCCCGCCTGGTCTATGTCTCCAGCTACATCAAATGCAGGCATCCGGCGGCCTTTGCCTGCGCCTTGTTGAATAGCCAGCCCATGGGCTTCTATGCGCCGGCCCAGATTGTGCGAGACGCGCAAGAACATGGCGTCGAGGCGCGGCCCATCGACGTCAACCACTCCCAGTGGGATTGCACGCTCGAAGGGCAGAGCGAGGGTCTGGCCCTGCGGCTGGGTATACGCCAGATCGAGGGGTTCAGGGAGGATTGGGCCGACGACTTGGTTCTGGCCCGTACCCGGCCATTTGAGAACATCGAAGGCCTTATGCGCCGGGCGCGTCTGCCGGTTGCAGCGATCCGAAAGCTGGCAGACGCCGACGCCTTCCGCTCGCTTGGACTGGACCGGCGGGAGGCCATGTGGGAAGCGCGCCGCCTGCCCGATGACGACGCCCTGCCGTTGTTCGTCGCCGCCGCGACACGCGAACTGGGTGAGGAGCCCGACTCGCATCTGCCGCGCATGGCGCTAGGCGAACATGTGGCTGCCGACTATCAGACCACACGCCTTTCGCTGAAGGCCCACCCCATGGCGATCCTGCGCCCTGTCTTCGCCGCAGAGGGCCTGGTTACCTGTGCCGAGGTCGAGGCTAAGCGGTCCGGGTCGCGAGTCCGCACCGCCGGCGTCGTCCTGGTTCGCCAGAGGCCCGGCAACGGCAAGGCCATCTTCATCACCCTAGAAGACGAAACCGGCATCACCAACCTGGTCTTGTGGGTCCCGGTGTTTGAGGAGTATCGACGGGTCGTCATGAGCGCCCGCCTCCTGGGCGTAGAAGGTGTGGTGGAGAAAAGCCCCGAAAGCGTCGTCCACCTGATGGCTCATCGGTTGTTTGATCGGTCGGCCGAGCTCAACCGACTGTCATCCGATCATGAGACCGCAGTTCAGCTTTCGGATGCTGACGAGTTCGTTCATCCGCAGCATCCCCGTAACCTGCGCGTGCTGTCGGGATCGCGGGATTTCCACTGATTGAGTAAGCCTAGGTGTTCAGCCCCGAGGTCAAGTGGACATGATCGAGCCCGAATCGGCCCGCGTTCCCGGCCCATACTCTGTAGATGGTTTCATAAGGTGTTGAGCCGTCCAGAAGGTGCTGTCAGTCTAACGCTAACTTGTCTCCACTGAGGACGGCTAAGCCGCTGATGGGGATGATATTTTGTGAAGCCGATCTCGTTCAAGCGTCACCGCTTTCCAGCCGATATCATCCGTCAGGCGGTGTGGCTGTACTTCCGTTTCACTCTCAGTTTTCGAGCCTTCGAGGAGCTGATGGCGGCCCGCGGCGTGGACGTGAGCTATGAGACCATCCGCTGCTGGACGATCAAGTTTGGACCTCTCATCGCCCGGCGTTTGAAAAAGAGGCGGTGGCCGCCGTCGCCGCGCTGGCACCTGGACGAGGTCGTCTGCAACATCGGCGGCAAGCGGATGGTTCTGTGGCGGGCCGTCGATGACGAGGGCGAGGTCCTTGACGTCCTGGTCCAGAGCCGGCGGGATACAGAGGCTGCGTTGCAACTGCTCAGGCGCCTCCTTCGCAACCAGCCGGTCGAGCCGCAGACGATCACGACGGATGGGCTGGCCTCATACGGCTAGGCTCTGGATCAGCTCGATCTGAAGCATTTGCATCGACCGGGCCGGCTTCGGGAGAACAATCGGATCGAGAACTCCCATCTGCCGATCCGACGACGAGAGCGGCAGCAGCAGCGGTTCAAATCCCAAGCCTCAGCCCAGAGATTCCTCACCACCCACGCAGCGATCTACAACACCTTCAACATCCAACGCCATCTGATCAGCAGACCGACACTTCGCCGCCTTCGCGCGGATGCGGAAGCCGCATGGGCGATAGCGGTTGCCTGACTGGCGGCAGGGTACGGGGGCTTTCGACTTGCCGAAGTTAACCTGACAGACACGTCTATGATCCTCCCTCGTTTCAGTGGACACCCATGCTAGCTTTTCGGAGCTGGAGAGGAGTGTCTGAT
>NZ_JBIIAY010000029.1:0-29555 GCF_044239655.1 Brevundimonas sp. | reverse complement strand
GCCGTTGGTGACGTGCAGATAGGTGCCCACATTGTCGTGGGCCCAGGCGCGGTCGAACCGGTTGTCCAGGTTGACGACGGCGTCGTCCCAGACGGCCTGGGGAACGACCTGTTGCCCGACCTCGGCCACGCGAGACTGTATGCCGTTGTTGACGACCGTCTGTTCGCGATCGAGAGCCAGCCGATCGTAATCCGCCGCCATTAGGTGCAGCGTTGCGGTCAGGGCAGCGATCGCGGCTCCGCCCCCTGCGGCGACGGCCCAGAACTGATTTCTCGCTTTCGCGCGCTGCGGCACGGCGTGTCCCCACTTCGAGGACATACTGTAGAGCTCACAGCCTAACCGAGTTCTTCCAGGAATGGTTACCGGGGCGGTTGGCGCGCTCCCGGAGCGATCATGCTGCCCGGCTGAGCGCCGAGGGGGCCTTCACGAACAGGCCGCGACGACCCGACACCGGCCGGAAGGCGACGGTCTCGCCGTCCAGCCGCTCATCGACGCCCAGGAACAGGCAGCCGTCGTCGACCAGCTTGCGCTCCAGCGCCTCGATCACCCCGCCGCGCCGGGCCGGCTCCATGTCGCTGAGGACATGGCGGCAGAAGATGACGTCGAAGCGCGGCCCCTCGGCCGGTTCGTCCAGCAGGTTGGCGCGGCTGAACGCGACCCGGTCGCGCAGCTCGGGCTTGACCGCCCATTGTTCCTCGGCCGGCTCGAACCAGCGCAGCATGGTGTGGGCCGACAGGCCCCTCTGGATCTCGAAGGTCGTATAGGCCCCGGCCTGGGCCCGTTCGATGGCGCGCTGCGACAGGTCGGTGGCGTAAATCTCGACATGAGCCCCGGCGTCACCGGCGGCCATGGCCAGGGACCAGGCCTCCTGGCCCGAGCCGCAACCGGCCGACCAGACCCGCACCAGCCCGTCGGGGCGCACCCGGCCGATGGCCGGCAGCAGCTCGCGCGCGAAGGTCTCGAACGGCGCGCGGTCCCTGCGGAACCAGGTCTCGGGGTTCAGCAGGGTCTCGATGATCGCCCAGCCCAGCGACGCGACCGGCCTGGCCCACAGCGAGGCCAGCATGGCGTCGACGCTGTCGAACTCTTCACGCCGGGCGACGGGGCCCAGCCTGTGGGTGGCCAGATGAATCCGGTCGCGGGTCAGCCGAAAGCCGGCCCGGGAGGCCATGAGCTGCTGAAGGCGGTCGAAATCCTCTTCGGTCATGCGGATGATTGGTGGCTCAGACGGCCCCCACCTCCGCAAGCTTGGAATGCAGGATCTCGCCGTCGAACGGCTTCATCACATAGTCGTCGGCCCCGGCCGCCAGCCCCTCGGCGATCCGGTCCGGCCGGGTCTCGATGGTGCAGAACAGGACCTTGGGCGTGTCCCCGTCGGGCTGCGAGCGCAGCCGCCGCAGGAAGGTCAGGCCGTCCATGACCGGCATGTTCCAGTCCAGCAGGATGACGTCGGGCATGACCGAGGCGCAATAGGCCAGGGCCTCTGCGCCGTCCGCCGCCTCGTCGACCTCGAAGCCGAGGCCTTCTACGATGCGGCGCGCGACCTTCCGGATGATCCGGCTGTCGTCGACGATGAGGCAGGTCCTGGCGTCCAAGAGGGTCTCCGGCGCGGCGAATCCAGCGCGCGCATTGCCCCATCATCGCGTCCGCGCGGTTAACGAGGGGTTGGGAAAGCGAAATTTCCCAACCTCAGATCGGCATTCGCGCCTCGATCGCCACCCGGCCCTCCTCGGTGACCGCCGCCAGAATCCCTCCGGCCTCCTTGACGGTCAGCCACAGCCAGTAGGGCTGGATCCATTGTCCGGTCAGCCCTTCTTCCAGACGCCGACCCGCCAGCCCCGTCGCCGCCTCGGGCTTGAACCGCGCGCGCGTCCCTTCGGCCAGCCCGGTCAAGACCAGACGGTCGCCGTCGCGACGACTGGTCACCGTGGCCACGCCACCGGTCGGCAGGGCGGCGGCGGTCAGATAGGCCAGGTTGACCAGGGCCCGCGCCGCCGGCTTGTCGAACGTCGTCTCGGTGATCCGCCAGTCCAGGGTGGCCCGCCCGCCCTTGATCATCCCGTCGACAAGGGCCTTCAGCTCGTCG
Organism: Brevundimonas sp.; assembly: GCF_044239655.1. GTDB lineage: Bacteria > Pseudomonadota > Alphaproteobacteria > Caulobacterales > Caulobacteraceae > Brevundimonas. The sequence continues at coordinate 27,469 of NZ_JBIIAY010000029.1, read as the reverse complement.
CCGGTGAACCGCTCACTGGTCGTCGCCGCTCCGAACGCGACGCGACAGAACTGGACCAGAGCGACCAGCTTGGTCGCGCTGTCGGTGATCAGACCCAGGGCATCGTCGCGCATATCCTGGGCGGACGGGTCGTTCAGCAGGTCGAGCCCGGACATGATCGCTCCGGCCGGGCTGATGAAGTCGTGGCACAGCTTGGCCGCCAGATAGGTCGCGAGTACGCCCCCGCTCAGGTCCGGGACGGGGGAGGGGCTGGCGTCGGTCATGGGGGCTCGAAGGGTCGTGGAAGGGCAGGCGGCAAACTGGCCTGATTTGGCGGTTCGCGAAACCGCGCGGATCGTCTATCCACCGCCCCATGCCCAAGACTGTGACCAAAGACCCCGTCGCCCGCGACCTCGCGAACGGCACCCTTCACGACGCCATCGCCGACATCGCCGAGGACGCCGCCCGCCTGATCCTGCCCTACTGGCGCTCCGGCGCGGCCGTTCAGGTCAAGTCCGACGACAGCCCGGTCACCCTGGCGGACCAGCAGGCCGAGGCCCTGATCCTGTCGCGTCTGGCGGCCCTGTACCCCGGCGTCCAGACGGTGGCCGAGGAACAGGCGGCGGCCGACGGCGTGCCCGACGCCGCCGAGGGCCGGTTCTGGCTGATCGACCCCCTGGACGGCACCAAGGGCTTCATCGCCGGCAAGGAAAGCTTCACCGTCAACATCGCCCTGATCCAGAACGGCGTCGGCGTCGCCGCCGTCGTCTCGGCCCCGGCGACCGACACCACCTGGTCAACCGGCCCTGACGGTGCCCGCAAACGCCGCTTCGGCGAGCCCTGGCGCCCCATCAAGGTCCGCGACCGGCCCGAGCGCCCTGCCGCCCTGCTCAGCTATACGATGACCGACGACGAGGCCGAACGCCTGTCGGCCCGCCATGGCTGCAAGGCTTGGCAGGGTATGGATTCCTCGATCAAATTCTGCCTGATCGCCGAGGGCAGTTTCGACGTCTACCCCCGCACCGGCCCAACCTCGGAATGGGACACGGCGGCCGGCCAGACGGTGCTGGAAGCCGCCGGCGGCCGCGTCGTCGTCGATGACGGCACCCCCCTGATGTACGGAAAGCCCGGCTTCAAGAACGGGGCCTTCGTGGCGATGGGGGGTTAGGGCCTCAGGCCCGGACCGAGCGGCTCCGCATCATCGCATCGGCCCGCGCCGCCAGGGCGGGCAGGCCGCGTTCACGCGCCACCTCGGCGGCCTCGATAAGGGCCAGGCCCGTCAGGCTGGCGTCGCCGCCGGTCAGCAGGGCGCGGGCCTGGGCGATGCGGGCCATGGCGATCTGGTCGACGGCCCAGTCGAGGTCGGACGCAGGCGTATCCGACAGGCGACGCCGTACCGCGCTCTCGGCCGTGGTCAGGCGCGGCAGGTCGCCGATCGAGCTTGCCGCCGCGACCTCGCCCTCGATCAGCATGTCGCGGGCCAGGGCGCCGAGCACCAGCCCCTGTCCGGCCGTCAGGGCGTCGGCCTGACGCAGGGCGGCCAGCGACACGGCGCCGGTCTGGCCGCCGCGCACGATCTGGATCGTGGCCCAGTCGAGCGGGCTGTGGTCGGGGGTGAACTGGTCGGCGGCGGCCTCGAACATGATCCGGCCCTGTTCGCGCGCGGGCTCATTGCCGGCCAGCGCCGCCAGTGCAGACAGGCCTGCGCCACACAGGGTCAGGGCCCGGGCCCGGGTCAGGGGCCGATAGTCGGGCGAGGCACCCTCCACCAGCCGCAACAGCTCCCGCCCCGCCTGATCCAGCAGATGCGGGTCGCGGCGGGTCACGCCGGCCTCCAGCGCCAGGGCGGCGCGGTCCATGCGGATATCGTCGGTGGCACCGGCGCGGGTCCGCTCCATCTGATGGATGGCGGCGTCCAGCAGGGCGGCGGCCTGCATCAAGGCACCCGCGTCGCTGTCGAACCGGGCCAGTCGTGACCGAATCCGCGCGTGGACGGCCGAGATCAGCGCCGCCGTCGCCGGCTTGACCGCAGAGGCTCCGGGCACGGCCTCGGCCGCCTGGTCCAGCACGTCGCGCCCGCCCGACAGGTCGAAACGCAGCAACAGGATGCTGGCCCGCTCCACCCCGGCGCGGGCGATCTCATCGATCGATTTGGCGGCCCGGGCCGCGTCGATCGCGGCACCCATGGCGCGCGTGACGCTGTCGGCCGCGCCGCTGCGCCTTGCATGTTCGCGCCATAGGGCCGACGCCCGCAGCCAGGCCAGATGCGGTTTGGCGCAGGATACCCGGCCGGCATCGGTCGACTGGCCACGCGCCTCGGACGCCAGCAGATCGACGCCGATCAGCTCCAGCCAGCTCAGGTCCTCGCTCTCGCGCGCCTGGGCGAACAGTTTTCTCAAGTCGCGGCTGAATTCGAACATGCGTCTCGCCAAGCTCGTCCGTCTCGCCAAGCTCGTCCCGGTTCGGGACCGCGATCGCGATCCCGAACCCTTCCACGCAAACGCAGGGCCGGAAGAAAGGTTGAAGGCAGACGTTATCCCCGCGCCTCGCCGTCCGGCGGGCCGCGAGGTATCGGGCGATGTCGGCTCAGCCGAGATCGGGGGTCCTCGCACGGCACCGCGCCAGATCGGCCCGTGCCTGGGCATTGGCGGCGTTCAACTGCTGGACCGCCAGAATACGGGCCCGGGTCTGGTCGGCGTCGGCCGCCTGGGCCGGCTTTCCGGCCGCCGAGGCTGCCTGGGTGGCGGCCAGCGACCAGTACAGGGCCGCATCGAACAGGGCCTTGCCGTCCGTGCTCTCGCCGCCCTCGAGTTCCGACGCAGCCTGGGCCAGACCGGCGCAACGCACCGTCTCCTCATAGGAAATCAGCGCCGGACGGGGCGCGTCCTGGCCGGCGAAGGCGACGGTGGTAGCCAACAGTATGGCGAACATTCAGCCTCCACGACGCCCCACGCGCCGCAAGTCTTCAGACAATCACGTCGCGGCGGCGGAAGGAAGACACGCCGTCGCGAGCTGTGCGATCAGGTCCGGGGCGTGAACCGGGCCGTCGACGGCACCGTCTCGGGCCGGCAGAAATGCCAGACGTCGGACTCGGTGCTGCCGTCGATATCCAGCACCGTGTCCCGCTTGAGGGTGTCGGTCCCGACGATCTCGTAGGTGACCGTATAGGACCCGGCGTCATTGCCCAGCTCGGTCAGGCATTTCTGTTCCTCGCGCCAGATGTTGGGGCCCGTCAGCTGGAACTCCCCCGGCTCGCAGCCACCGAAGTCGAGCGTGAAGGCCGTCGGGGTGAACCAGGCGATCTGCCCCTGTCCGGCGACCACCTGTCCGCAGTCCAGCTCGCCCTTCACATAATAGCCCAGGGACATGGAGATCGGCGGCGGCGCGGTCTCGCCGGGGGCCAGGGTCACACCGGTCTCGGTCGCCACGATCTCGGGCTCGGCGGCCGAGGGGCGTCGGCTCGGGGTCGAGGTTGCGGGTCGGGTGTTCGCATTCGCTCGCGTCTGGGCTGTCGTGCCGGCGGACGAGGACGCAGCGGGACCGCGCGGCGCGGTCGCCGCCGGAGCCTGCGCCCGGGCCTGCGGCGGTGCGGGGCGGGCCGGACTCTGGGTCTGGGTCGTCGGCGTGCGCGGCGAGGTTGCTGTCGACGCCGGCGGCGTGCGCACCGTCGCCTGGCTCATCGGCGGCGTGACCGGACGCACCGGCCGGGGCAGTTCCTGATCCGACAGCGGCGGCTGGGCATTGACGCGCGGCCTCAAGGTACTCTCCGCCGGCCCCTCGTTCAGCGCCGATGTCGCGGCGCGAGCCCTGATCTGGGCCTCGGTCTGGGGTGTCGTCTGGGCCAGGGCCGAGGACACGCCGGCCAGGCTCGTCGTCAGCACCAGGGCCGCGATCCACGCGCGGGAAGACGGCATGATCATGTCGTTGGGCAGGGTCATGAGGGCCAGCGAAACAGGGTTATGGGTCAGAAGAATGTCAGGATGTGCATGTGCGTTCCCGGCATACACGCCTTCAGCCCCAGTTTCTGTTGCGCCGCAGCAAGGTTGCCGCCTTCTCTGCTATGCTTCAGTCCCGGACATACCGGCGCAGGCGCGACTGGGCGCTATAGACCCGCTGGTCCGTGGGATCCGCCGCCAGCGCACGGGCGATGAAGTCGCGCGCCAGGTCCCATTGCCGCGTCTGCTCTGTATCGTCAGTCGCATCGGCTCCTCGTTCTGTTGCCAGGTCCGCCATCAGGACAAGCCCTTCTACGTTATCGGTCTGGAGATCGAGCGCCCGGGTCAGGGCCGTTTCGGCGGCGGTCGGGTCTCCCCAGCGCATTTCCGCCCGGCCCAGGGCGACAAGGGCCAGAGGATCGTCGGGGAACCGGGCGGCGGCCGCCCGCAGGGTTGCGAGCAGCGCGGGGCCATCGACCCCGGCCGGATTGCGCGACCGGGCGTTGATCGCCGGCAGAATGACCGCATCGGCAGCGGGCGACAGGGTCGTCACCGTGATGACAGGACGGATCGGGGGCATGTCGAGCTTGGCGTAGGTCAGGCGACCCCGCACGTGGGTCCGAAGCTCGGTCGTCAGTTGCTCGATCGTCATGCCGAAAACCGCCTGCCAGGCCTCGACCGGATCCTGGCCACCGTTGACCGCCCTGACATAGGCCGACAGGTTGCGAATCCGGGCCGCATCGGCCAGCAGCCAGTGGGTCAGGGCCCAGGACTGGGCATAGTACATCCCACGCCCCGTCTGGCTGTCGATCCCCAGCGACCCGTCGGACCGCAGCACGACATCCATGGGTAGCCAGCGTTCCGTCTGAAGCGCGCGCAGACGGCCCGGGTTCGGCAGGCCGAACGAGGCCGATCCCCCTTCGGTCACGGTCGCCGTGGCAAAAAACTCGGCGAAGCCTTCTCTGAACCAGCCGGGATATCGCATGTCCCCGGCCCGGGCCATGACGTGGTGGCTGTACTCATGGAGCAGCAGGTCGTCGCTTTCGCCCCGCACCAGGACGGCGAAGACGTCCAGATCGCTGCTGGAATAGAAGCCCGCGATTCCCGGGGGAAGGCCGGGCACGGCCACCCGCAACGCCCGCCCGTCCGCCACCAGATAGACCGGCAGCCGCCGAGCCTCCGTGCGCGCGCCACCGAAGCGGGAGGTCAACAGCGCGTCAAACCGTTCCAGCTTGGCCGTATAGTCCCGCAGCGACCGCTCCGAACCGTCGCTATAGACGACGAAATGCTCGCTCTGGGCGCGTCGCCATTCGGCGAGAGCGGATGCGGGCGTCAGCGCGATCAGCGCCAAGCCAATCAGAAGACGTTGGACAGCTGAAGACAAGACGACCTCCCCGAGAGGCCTCATTCTAGATCGGTTTTGCCGCGAGCGGTCCACTCTTCGTTGTCGGACCTGCACTGTTCGCGTGCGCTATCCCCGTTCCTTCGTCTTCGTGAAGGCCACCTTGGGGAAGCGTTCCATGACGTATCCGGTCTCCCAGCTCGACTTGGCGAGGAAGACGGGGGCCTGGTCCAGGTCACGGGCGATCTGGGGGCGGTATTTGGACATGAAGTCCTCGACGTCGGCGGTCGTGCCGTCGATCCAGCGGGCCTCGGCATAGGGGCTGTGTTCGAAGATGACCTCCAGCCCGTATTCCTCGCCCAGCCGGTCGGCCATGACCTCGAACTGCAGCTGGCCCACGGCACCGACGATGAAGTCCGCGCCCAGTTCCGGCCGGAACAGCTGGGTGACGCCTTCCTCGGCCAGACCGTCCAGCGCCTTCTTCAGATGCTTGGCCTTCAGCGGATCCTTGACCCGGACGCGTTGCAGGATTTCCGGCGCGAAGTTCGGCAGGCCCGCAAAGCGGATCATGCCGCTCTCCGACAGGCTGTCGCCGACGCGCAGGACGCCGTGGTTGGGAATGCCGATCACGTCGCCGGCGAACGCGTCCTCGGCCAGTTCGCGGTCGCTGGCGAAGAACATGATGGGGGCGTTGACCGACAGCGACTTGCCCGTGTTCTGCACCTTCAGCTTCATGCCGCGCTTGAACGAGCCCGAGGCCATGCGGAACATGGCGATCCGGTCGCGGTGGTTGGGGTCCATGTTCGCCTGCACCTTGAAGACGAAGCCGGTGACCTCGGCGGCACCCGGCTCGACGGTCAGCTCGACCGGTTCGGGGGCGTTGCGGGTCTCTGGCGGGGCGGCCTTCATGGCCTTCATGGTCTTGGGCGGCGGGGCCCAGTCGCCGATGGCCTTGAGCAGTTCGTCGATGCCGAAGTGGCGCAGCGCCGAGCCCCACAGCACCGGGGTCATGTGGCCTTCCAGGAAGGACTGCCGATCGAACGCCGGATAGCCCCCTTCGACCAGTTCGGCGGCGTCGCGCATCTCCTGCAGTTCGCCGGCCTCGAAATACTGCGACGCGGCGTCCAGATGCAGGGCGTCGGGATGACCCGCGTCCTCGACCGCGCCGGGGATCTTGCGCGCATAGGGCTGGAACGTCCCGGTCCCCACCTCGACCATGCCCCTCAGGCGGTTGCCGCTCTGGGCGGGCCACCAGATCGGGGCGGGATCGAGCTGAAGCTGGGACGCGATCTGGTCCAGCAGCTCCATCGGGTCCAGCGCCTCGCGGTCCAGCTTGTTGATGAAGGTGATGATCGGGATGTCGCGCAGGCGGCAGACCTCGAACAACTTCAGCGTCTGGGGCTCGATCCCCTTGGCGGCGTCCAGCACCATGATGGCGCAGTCGGCGGCGGTCAGGGTGCGATAGGTGTCCTCCGAAAAGTCCTCGTGCCCCGGCGTGTCCAGCAGGTTGAACATCTTGCCGTCGTGCTCGAACGTCATCACCGAGGCGGAGACGGAGATGCCGCGTTCCTTCTCGATCTTCATCCAGTCGGACTGCGTCCGCCGGTTCTCGCCCCGCGCCCGCACCGCGCCCGCCGCCCGGATCGCCCCGCCGGACAGCAGGATATGCTCCGTCAGCGTCGTCTTGCCGGCGTCGGGGTGGGCGATGATGGCGAAGGTCCTGCGGCGCAGGGCCTCCTGTTCGAGGGTGAGCTTGGACATGGTATTTCCGGTGGGCGGCGGGAGTTAGCCCGCATCCGGCTCCGGGGCAACGGGCGCAGCCCCATCCTCGCTCGTCTCCGGTGTGACGACTTCGGGTTCGTCAGGGGCCTCATCGTCGGGCCTCAGCGCCTGGATCGTCGCCCGTGCCCGCGCCGCCGTCGCACCGCCGTGCGGGTCGTTGGCCAGGGGCAGCAACAGGGCGACCGCCGTATCGACCTGACCCGCGCGGGCGAACACCTCCGACGCTTCGCCCCGGACGGCGGTCACCTGGGGCGCCAGTTCGATGGCCCTGGCCCAGATGTTGAGGTCGTTGTCGGTCGGATAGTCGGGCGCGGTCCGCCGGCTGCGGCCCAGCGCCAGATACAGCCGGAAATCGTCCGGATCGGCCGTCAACGCCCGGCTCAGGAAGGCGCGGGCCTGACGGTTCAGCGCATCCGCCTGCTCACGGCCGCCCTCCTCGGTCCGCAGGGCCTGGGCCGCCGTCATCCTCAGGCGCGCCATCCAGCGCAGGGCCTCGACATCGGCCGGATCGGCGGCCAGCACCGCGTTCAGCGCCGCCTCCGCCCCCTCGGTCGTGCCCCAGGCCACCTCGGCCTTGGCCAGGGTCATGCGCGCCAGACGATCCTCGGGCCAGCGTTCGGCGGCGACGCGGACCCGCGCCAGGACCTGCGGCCCGTCCGTGCCGCGCTGTGCATAGTTCAGTCGGATCGACAGCGGAAAGAGAGCATCAGCCGACGGCGGCAGGGTCTCGAACCGGATATCGACAGCATCCGATGTCGGCGTGGGATAGACCGCATAGGGCACGGAGCCGGATCGATAGCGGCGCAGAGCCTGTTCCAGCTCGGCCGGCGTCATTCCCAGCGCCGGCTGCACCGCCTCCATCGGGGGCGCGCCCTCCGAGACCGCCTTCAGATAGGCGACCAGCCCCTGACGCCGCACGGGGTCGCTCAACAGATAGTGGGTCAGCAACCAGGCCTGGCCATAGAAGGCCGCGATCTGTTGCGGGGTCCCGCTCAGTGCCCGGCGGCTCAGCAGCCGGTCCATCGGGATCCACGGCAGATGGGCCAGGACTGCCGCCCGTCCCTCGTCGCGATAGCCGACCCGCGTCTCGCGATCGTCGATCCGCGCAGTGGCATAGAACATGGCCACCCCTTCGGTGAACCAGGCCGGGGTGGCGGCCGGAAAGTTCTGGAGCGTCAGGTGGTGGACGTATTCGTGCAGCAGAGAGTTGCCCTGGGACCGTCGGTTCAGGGCCGCATAGACCCCGTGCTGGGTCGCCGAATACCAGCCCCCGATGTTCTCCGGCACGTCCGGATAGATCGCCTCCATCCCGTCCCGGCCGGACAGCATGAAGACCGTCAGCGGTCGCGCAGGCGGCGCGTCGCTGAGTCCGAACGGGCTGCGCACCAGCCGGTCGAACCGGTGCAGCAGGATGACCCGTTCACGCAGATCCGCCTCCGAGCCCTCGCTGTAGACGATAAATCGATCGGTCTGGGCCCGCCGCCATTCGGCCTGTGCGGGCAGGGCGAGCGCGACCAGGGCCAGGACCAGAACGAGGCGAAGGCGGCGGATCAGGAACAGCATGAAGGCCTTGAAAACGCTGAGGTACAGATGGGCGCGGCACCGACGCCAGGCCCATCGTTAGACGCACAATCAGACATTGTCATGAAGGCGCTCAGGAACCACACGGGTTCCACACTCGAAAGACCGTCGATAAGGCCTGAAATAACCGCTCGCCAATCAGGGCTTTTGGAGTCATCGTCTGCCTCGCGAGATGTCCCGGCCACGCAGTCGGGCACCGCAAGGGGAGACTAGGAGACGCCCATGGCCATGCTGCATCCGAACGACCGTAACTCGACCGAGCACCGGTCCGACCATCACGAGCGCACCACCAAGCCGCGTCTGTGCCTTCTGGCCGGCTTTGCGTTCCTGGTGGCCACGGCCGTGGCCTTCCACTTCGCCTTCAACGCCCTGATCTAGGCGTCAGTCGCCCTCGGGCTCGGCCTCGCCCTCGCTGGCGTCGTCCTGTTCGGCCGTGATGCCCTTGACCTCGTTGATCATGGCGCGTGCGGCCGAGGCGCCGCCGCCGCCGTGCGGGCTGTTGGCCAGGGGCTCCAGCAACCCCACCGCCCGATCCTGCTGGCCCGTCTCGATCAGGACCGAGGCCAGGTTCAGCACCGTATCCGGCAACTGCGGAGCCAGAGCATGGGCGAACTCCAGCGTCGCCAGATCGTTATCGTTCGGATAGCCGGACTGACCTGATCTCAGCCGCGCCAGCAGCATGAAGGTCAGATAGTTCTCGCCGTCGATCTGAAACGCGCGACCGAGATGGCGTTGGGCCCTCACCATCAGCCGGGTGCGCTCGTCGTTGTCGTCACTGGCGTAGGCGGCTTCGAGGTCGTGTTCCGCCAGAAGCTGCATCGCCTCGACATTGTCGGGGTCGCGCTCCAGCACGGCGTTCGCCGCCTGCTCACCGGCCGCCGCATCGCCGACCGTCAGCTCCGCCCGCGCCAGGATCAGTCCGGCCAGTGTGTCGCCGGGGAATCGCGCCGCCTGACGCCGGACCTCGGCCAGGACGGTCGCCGCATCCTCGTCGTCCTTGTCCAGAAGCTTGACCCGCTGGCCCAGCAGCAACATCGCGTCGGCCGAGGGCGGCAGGACGGTCACCGTTATAGGCACCTCGGGGATGTCCATGATCACCGCCTGATACGGAATCCGCCCGTTCATGTAGCGCCGCAGCTCGCGCCGCAGCTGGGTGATGTCCATGCCGGTCGCGCGCTGCATGGCCTCGACCGGATCGCCACCCGCGCCCACGTCGCGCAGATAGGCGTCCAGCTGTCGCTGCCGCTCGACATTGCCCCAGAACCAGTGGGTCAGCAGCCAGGCCAGCGGATAATAGGTGTTGCTGCCCCGCGCCCGCTTGCCCGGCCGGGTCGACAGCAGCGCCCTCATGTCCAGCCAGCCCGACCCCGCGAGCCACGATGTCCGGGCGGCGTTGGGCTTTCCGAGCAACACGCGGTCGGACTTGAACTCGGCCGTCATGTAATATTCGGCGAACCCCTCCACGAACCAGGACGGATAGGGATAGGCCGAGTTCTGGAACATGAAATGATGGGCGTATTCGTGCAGCAGGGTCTCGTCCCCGGCCTCGCGGATGCCCAGGGCGAAGATGTCCTCGCGGCTGGTCATGTAATAACCGGCGACGTTGTCGCCGACGTCCGGCCGCACCCTGACCAGCCCCGCCCGCGACCCGACCAGATAGATCGGCAGCTTGCGCCCCGGTGCCTCGCCCATCGAGTTGGTCAGCTTGACGTTCAGCACCCGGTCGAAGATTTCCAGCCGCCGCATATAGCTGCGCAGGGTGCTCTCGGACCCCTCGCTATAGACCACGAACCGCTCGCTCTCGGCCCTGCGCCACTCCGCCGAGGCGGGCAGGGCGGCCGTCAGACCCAGCGTCAGGGCCGCCGCCCCGGCCAGGAGGTGCCTTCCGAACCGGCTCATTCGCCGGATTCCTCGCCTTCGTCCTCGTCAGAGGGCGCGGGGGCGTCGCCTTCGGCGGCGGGGGTCATGCCGGCGGCGGCACGCGCCCGGGCCAGCAGAGCGCGGATCGGCGCCAGGCCCGACCCGCCGTGCGGGTTGTTGGCCACGGGCGTCAGCATCGACACCGCCATGACCGGCTGGTTCTGCGCCATATAGACCCGTGCAGCCCGCACCCGGGTGTCGCTGGACTGCGGGGCCAGGGCCACCGCCACCTCCAGCGTCGACAGGTCGTTGGCGTTCGGATAACCGGCCGCGCCCTGGCGACTGTCGTCGAGCGCCAGATAGGTGCGGAAATCCAGCGGATTGGCCTCCATCGCGCGGGCTAGGTAGGTCCGCGTCTGGCGCAGCATCGCCGCCTTGGCCGTGGCGTCGGGCTCGGTCTTCGAGATTTCCAGCAGACATTCCCCCGCCAGGCGCAGGGCGATGGCATCCTCGGTCGGTCCGGTCAGCAGGGGGCTGAGCGTATCCAGCGCATCGGCCGGCTTGCCGTCCAGCCGCTGGGCCCGGGCCTTCACCAGGGTCGCCATCCGGTCACCGGCAAAGCGTCCGGCATCGGCCTGGGCGTCGCGGATCAGGTCGCGCTGTTCCTGCGCCTCTTCGCGATTGCGGCGCTCCAGGGCCTGACGCTGTTCCTGAGTGGCGTTCTCGGCCGGCTCGCCCGGCTTGAACGGATCGCGATCCAGCCGGAAGTCGTACCAGATCAACCGGTCGTAGGAGGCGGGCAGGGCGCTCACCGTCACCTCCGCCTCGGGCAACTGGATCTGCGGCGTCAGCTCGTTCACCGCGCCGCGCAGATAGCGCCGCAGTTCCTCCTGCAACTGTTCGGGCGTCAGGGCGAAGGCCGTGTTCAGCGCCACGACCGGATCTGCACCCGTCTTTACCAGCCCCAGATACTGCCCCAGTTTTGCGGTCCGCTCGGGCGTCGCCAGCATATAGTGGGTCAGGGCCCAGGACTGGGCATAGTAGTCGAAGGCGCGATAGCGGCCGGTGTCCGACACCCGCCAGCGCAGCACGTCCTCCATCGGTGCCCAGCGGTTGGCACCCATGACCAGGGTGTTCATCCGGCCCTGGCTGACCCGCGCGATCTTGACCCGGTCCGGCCTGATCTCCGACATGCCATAGTATTCGGCGAAGCCTTCCACGAACCACGACGGATAGGCCGTCGCCGTCATCTGGAACATGAAATGGTGGGCGTATTCGTGGAAGATCACCACATCGCCCATCTCGCTGCGCGTGTTGACCACGGCGAAGATGCGGCCCGAATCCGGTGCATAGAATCCCGCGACACCGCCGCTGATGCCGGGCGCGATACTGTTCATGTCCGTGGCACCGTTGGCCAGCAGGATGTCCAGCCTGGGCGTCTCGTATTCGGTCGGGATCGGAAAATAGGCGCGCAACAGGGCGTCGAACCGCTCCAGCTTCTGGGCGTATCGCGTGATCTCGCCACGGCTGGTGTCGCCATAGATGACGAAATGCTCGCTCTCGGCCTTCAGCCATTCGGCCCGCGCCGGGCCCGCCGCGACAGCGACACAGGCTGCGGCCAGGGCCAGCAGCGGACGCATCCGCCCCATCATCTTCGACATCTCGGTTATCCCCGGCCCCACAACCCTAAGAGAGGCTACTTTGGCCAGGGCCCCGTCGGCGTCAAGCGCGACCGTGGGGTGAACGGCCGGATCAGGCCGCCATGCGGTTCCACACCGCCCGGTCGGCGGCGACGGCGTCCAGCCTGCCCTTGCGGTCATGCCGGCCCAGCTGGCGGATCACGGTGTCGGGCAGGGCACAGAAGCGCGGCTCCACCAGGTCGGGGTTACAGTTCGCCTCGGGCGCCGCGAACAGGGCGGCGTTGACTTCGGGCGACCGGTCGGCGATCAGCCAGGCCAGACGCCGTGCCCGCCCCGGATCGGTCCGGTGCATCATCGGATCCTCGGCGAACAGCTCGCACCCCAGCTCCAGCACATAGTCGAAGCCCAGCCGCTCGAACCGGCGCGCGTCCGCAGGCGTGACCGGGGTGGCCTCGTCCAGATCGAACACGACGTCGTTGAGCAGGAACAGCATAAGGGCATACTCGCCAGACCGCCGACGTTTCTCGCCGACACCTGCACCCTTAAGCCCCCCTCGCTTGCAGTCCCGTTCACGAACGCAGTTAAGGATTTCCTGCCCGGCCGGGAACGCCCGGCGGCGTTGACCTCGCGTTCGCGTCGTCGTCAGCGAGTCGCTACAGATACCAGTCCTGGCCGTGGAAGCCGCGTGCGCCTTCCAGGTCGAGCATCCACCGCCCCGTCATAGGCGACAGGTCGAGCAGGCCGTCGAACAGCGCGTCCCCGTCCTCGACCGGCAGCACCTCCGGCCCCGTCGCCTTGACCCCCGGCTCCTCACCGATCGCGCCCGTGTTCCACAGGATGTCGGATGCCACCAACCGGGTATTGGCCAGCAGGATCAGCATGTCGTTGACCCCGTTCCCGCCCAGATCGACGAACAGGAAGGTGCCCGTGCCGCTGTAGGCGATGCCGAAGGCGTCCGAGGCACCTGTGCGCACCGACCGCAGGTCGATCCTGTCCACGCCGGTCACGAAGTCATAGATGATGTCCGCCGCCGACACCGCCGAGTCCGAGGCCGCCCGATAGGTGAAGGTATCGGCCCCGCCCTCGCCGACCAGGGTGTCTGCCCCGCCGCCGCCGGTGATGGTGTCGTTGCCCGCCCCGCCGTAGATGGGGTCGTTGAAGTTCGATCCGGTCAGTCCATCGGCATTGACCGATCCGACCAGATAGACGCCGTGGTTGTTGCCGTACAGAAAGTCGGTGCCGTTGACCGTGCGGCGATCGGCGGTGGTCAGGAAGTCGCCTGACGCCGACTGGGCGAAGACGAAGCTGGACCCGTTTTCGGAGCGCAGGATGCTGATCGAGGTGGTATTCAGCAGCCTCAGGTCGATCTTGTCGGTCCCGGTCTCGAAGTCGTACAGGTTGTCGTACCCCGCCGCCTGACTGGAATCCGAGGCGGTCGTATAGACGAAGGTGTCGGCCCCCGCCCCGCCCGAGATCGCGTCCGCCCCGCCGCCGCCCGTAATGATATCGTCGCCGCCAAGCCCCACCAGGGGGTCGGCCCGCACCGAGCCGACGATGGTGTCCGCGTCCGACGACCCGAACACATAGACCCCGAAGGCGCCCGAATAGAGGAAGTCCGTGGCATTGACGGCGGCTCCCGGCGTGTAGACCCGAAACCCGCCGCTGGGCGTCTCGGCAAAGATCAGGCTGCCGCCACCCGCCAGACGTCCCACACTGATCGACGTCGCGTTCAGTGCCGTCAGATTGATCCGATCCGTACCACTCTGGAAGTCCATGATCGTGTCCGACGCCGCTGCGGTCGAGTCCGACGTCGCCAGATAGCGAAACACATCCGCCCCGGTACCGCCGGTCAGGGTGTCGGCACCCGCACCGCCGGTCAGGGTGTCGGCACCTGCCTCACCGACGAGTATGTCGCCGAAAATGCCGCCGGTCAGGATGTCATCAAGGGTAGAACCGACCATGGTAACGGCTGTCGGTGCGCTAATGTCGATCCCATTCACATCCAGCAACGATCTAATCAGAAAGTTCGCCCCCTCGCTGACTCCTCCAATAAGCGTGCCCGTAGACGTGCGCGTAATGACCAGATTGCTTCTGATCATCATCAGACTCAGCACATCTATGCCAGTCTCAAAGTCTGTGATCGTATCGACTTCTGATCCTGCCGAACTGCTAGCAAACTGGTAGTAGAAAAGGTCGCGACCGGCACCTCCTGTCAGCAGGTCGGCGAATGCGCCTCCGTCTAGGCGATCATTTCCGCCCCCCCCAATCAGAACGTCGGCACCGCCCAAAGAATAGGTGTTGTCGCCTTCCAGATAGTCATCCCCGTCGCCGCCGTCTAACCGATCGGCACCTTGATCACCGACCAGATAATCCGATCCCGCTCCCCCGAGGAGGACATCGTCTCCTGCGCGTCCGTAGAGAAAATCGCTCCCATCCAGGCCGCTCACGACGTTCGCAAAGCTATTCCCGTAAATCGAATTGGCGATGGAATTCCCTGTCACGTCTTCAGCACCAGAATCGGCGTCGGTGTCGACAATGAACAGATTTTCTACCAAGGCCGGCATCACGTAGATCCCGCCGGACAAATGCAGGTTAATAGAATCGAGGTCCGAACCTTCCTCCGTTATCTCGTCCAGGACATTATCGACCGAATAGGTGTCTCGGCCGCGACATTATTGACCGAATAGGTGTCTCGGCCGCGGCCGCCGAACATGAAGTCCACCGAGCGAGACCAAGCTCCTGTCGTGTCATAATCTGACAAAGAGTCGTCGCCGTCGCCACCACGCAGGATGTCAGAGCCCGCGCCTCCGTTCAGCTGGTCGTCGCCTGCAGCTCCGTCTATCGTGTCGTCGCCGGCTAGGCCGCTGATCAAATCCTGGGCGGGAGTGCCCACCAGAACATCATTGCCAGCAGTTCCAGAGATCGTCGGCATTGGCTAGACTCCTATTCTACAACACAAAGTCAGTGGTTTTTTATTCGGGCGCAACCGAAACCTGCGGTTGTTCGACAATTTTCCAGTCCCAGGCTTTGGGATGCGCATGATGCCAGAATCTGGCTGACCCAAGGTATGCAGGCTCGGATTTCCATAGCGGTTGATCGGGTTGGATTGCGCCGAACACAGCGTCGAGACCGTGGCCTAACCCACGTCCGTTTCTGACGTACCGCCGTGCCTCAATCCCCTGCATGACCGACGGCTATCGCATCCGATCCCCTGAAACCTGGGCTCTGGCCCGTGACGCCTATCTGGCGGGCGCGGCGGCCGAAGCGGTGTGTCGGCGGTTCGATCTGGGGCTGACGGCGTTTCGGACGCGGGCGCGCGAGCAGGGCTGGCGGCGCAGCGATTTGGACGATCCGGAGCCCGAACCGCTCGACACCGCACGCCCCGACCACACGAGCCCTGTCTGGGACCCCGACGATCCCGAGGACGACTTCGCCGATCCCGATGCCCTGCGCCGGGTGGCGGCCGACAAGATGGCACTGGCGGTGCGGCGTGGCCGGGTAGACGAGGCCCTGCGCTGGGCCCGGCTCGACGATCTGATCGCCCGCCGCGCGCGGATGGAGGCGCGAGAGGCCCGCGAGCGCGCGCGGGAGGAGGAACGGGCCCTGCACGACGAGAGCGCCCAGGCTCAGTCGAGCCTTCGCCGCATCACCGACAACGCCTGCGCCATCGGCACCCAGGCCCGTGCCATACTGGAGACCGACCGTGTTTCCGACCTGCTGAGCCGCATGGCCGAAGCGCACGATCCGCACGATCCACACCCTGCTTTTCACGGTGCGCCGACGGGCCACGAGGATGCCCCCCCGGAGGGTTCCCGCGCCGCCCGTCGCCGCGCCGAACGCCTCAGCCGACGAGGACGATCCGGCCCCTGACGGCTTTCAGTCGGCCAGGCGACGGGCCCGCCCCACATCAATCCCCCGCCACATCCTCGGTGATGAAATGCCGCCCCTGCCGGTCTTCGACCTCGACGACCCACAGGTCCGGGTCGTAACCCACCTGGCGCTGCACATAGGCGTCCAGCTCGCTCTCGAACTCGCTCTCGACCGGCTGGATCCACAGCCGTTCGCCGTCGGGACCGAACGCCTCGGAATACAGCCGGGCCCGGCGGGTGGAGGTGTCCCAGGCCTTGACGATGACGGTGCCGGCGCGGGTGTCGCCGCGGCGCACGACGGTGGCGTTGGCGCCCGCGATCTCGGCGCGGCGGATGAGGGCGCTGACCCACAGGTCGGAGTTCAGAAGCATGAGGTCGGAAGCCTTTCGCTAACCCTGCTCGGAAACGGGACCGGAACCGTATGCCGCTAGGGTCGGGGCATGAGGATAGGCCCCAAACCCCGTCTTGCCACCCCGCGTCTTGTCCGCGCCGGCGTGGTCGCCGCCCTGCTGGCCGCCCAGGCGTCCGGGGCGATGGCCCAGGCGACGGCGCCGACGGCGGCCCCCACCGGCCCCTATTACGACCGCGCCTTCATGCTGGCGGCGGACCAGAAATGTCGCCTGTTTCAGCCCATGGTGGCCAGGGCCCTGACCTCGGCGACGCTTCAGGCGCGGGGCGCGGCGGTGCGCCACGGCGCGACCGCCGACGATCTGGCCGCCACCGCCGGACGGGCCTCGGCCAAGGCCAATGCCACGGCCTGCGACAACCCCGACCTGGTCCGGGTGCGCGGCCGGGTAGCCACGGCCTTCGCCGGCTGGGCCCAGACGCCGCGCATGACCTTTCCGGGGGCGAAGGCCGACTGGGCGGCCGACCGCTATGGCCTGGTCCAGGCGGGCTGGCGGCTGAAGCAGTCGGTGACGACCGGCCAGGCGCCCGTGACCTTCGGCCTGGTCGGCGATGCGGGCCAGGGCGAGACCCTGGCCGCCGTGGTCAGCTTTGTGGGCCACAGCCGCCCCTATGCGGCGCGGATCGTGCTGCGCGACGCCGACCGGTCGTCGCGGCCCTGGCTGCCCGGCCGCGCCGGTGACCTGCCGCCCGAAAGCCTGCGGCTTGCGGTCTTCTCGGCCGGCAGCAGCGAGGCCGCGCCTGGCCTGCTGGAGCCGACCCGCAAGGACGGCCAGGCCTGGCGGTTCCCGGACGCCGCCGCCGACCTGATCGCGGCGCTGGACCCGCGCGAGGTCTTCGCCGTGGAGTTCCTGTTCCGCGACGACAGCATCGCCCGCGCCACCTTCGAGGCCGGCGACTTCGCCGCCGGCCGGGCGTTCGTGGACATGGGGTCGCTGTAGGCCCCTATCCTTTCAGTCTGGCGCATGTCCCCAGCAACTCCGCTTCTTGCGCGAGCGGCATCCGGTTGGGTGCGGGCTCCAGGACCAGCGTCTCGACGGTGTAGGTCGCGTTCGTAAGGCCGCGGCCATGGCGTCGGACCAGGGTGGCGAAGCCGGTCCGCTCTGGACCCAAGGACCCACAGACCAGTTCGAGCGAGTTGTGGAACCCCTCCGTGCCCTCGACCACGTAACGTCCTGCGATCTGGATCTCGCCCGCATCGGCGCCGACCTCGCTTTGCAGGGCCCGCGCTGTCGCGATGGCCGGGGTCGAGGCCACGTAACCCTGCTTCAGCCAGAGCAGACCGAAGAAGACCACCATCCCGGCTGCAAAGAGCCAGAGACGAAGGGGCGTGAACAAGCCCAAGTTCGGATTTTGTAATGACATATCGGCCCTCAGATCCGAGTTGGGTCGGGATTAGAGGGGTCTGCGACGGCTTTCCACTTCTCGTTGACATTCCATGGTGCGCCCAGGACAAAGATGACCGAGGCTGAAGGTTAGTTCCCCGCCGGCCTCAGTTCGATGATCTCGGCCCCACCCTCGGGCACCGCCGGCTTGGCCAGGGTGACGACCGGCAGGCGCACCGTCACCGCCGCGCCCTCGCCCAGGGTGGAGTCGATGTTCATCCGGCCGCCGTGCAGCTCGGCCAGCGACCGGACCAGCGACAAGCCCAGGCCGGTGCCTTGCGCCTTCTGTTCGGCCGCGCCTGCCTGCTCGAACGGACGGCCGAGGCGGCGCAGGTCTTCGGGCGCGATGCCGACGCCGGTGTCGGACACCACCAGCTCCAGATAGGGGCCGATGGCCTCCAGCGTCACGGTCACCGACCCCTCGGCCGGAGTGAACTTGATGGCATTGGACAGCAGGTTCAGCGCGATCTGCTTCAGCGCCCGCTTGTCGGCATCGACGGTCAGGGCCTCGGTCGGCAGGACGCTGCGCAGGTCCACCCCCTTGTCGGTCGCGGCGACGCGGATCAGGGCGATGGCGGCCGAGACGGTCTCGCGCGCATCGAACCGCTCGATCGCCAGCTCATAGCGCTCGGCCTCGATCTTGGACACGTCCAGCACGTCGTTGATCAGGTCCAGCAGGTGCCCGCCCGCCTCATGAATGCTGTCGGCATAGCCCGCGTAACGGTCGGGCAGGGGGCCGAAGATGCGCTGGCGCATGATGTCGGAGAAGCCGATCACGGCGTTCAGCGGGGTGCGCAACTCATGGCTCATATTGGCCAGGAAGCGGCTCTTGCCGGCGTTCTGGGCCTCGGCCTCGGCGCGGGCGGTTTCCAGCCCGGACTCGCGGGCGAACTGGGGCGTGCCGTCGAAGGCCTGACCGACCAGGCGCACCGTCTCGCCATCCCCGTCCAAGCGGCGCAGCACCAGGGTCACGCGCCTGTCCAGCGCCTGACGCGGGGCGAACGACGCCTGCGCCTCCTGCCCGGCTTCGGCGCGGGCGAGGGCGGCGAGCAGTTCGCCCCTGTCCGGCGCATGGACGGCGGCGATCAGCCCCTGGTCGAACAGGGCCTCCACATCGACCGCAGGCGGCGCGGTGCCATAGGCGGCCAGCACCCCGCCCGAGGGGCTCAGGACCAGCATCAGCCCCGGCTGGCCCGCCAGCAGGGTCTCGACGCGGTTCAGCCCCTCGCTGACGACGCCCAGCGCCCGGTCACGCGGCCCCCAGGTCAGGGTGATCGCCGTCGCGAGGGCCAGGGCTGACAACAGGGCCACCGCCGCCGCCAGAACCCAGTCCGCCTGGGCCGGCCCACCCAGCCAGACCGAGACTAGTCCGACCAGAACCGCCAGCGCCGTTCCCACCGCCCCGGCCTGGGCCAGCCGCAACTCGCCCAGCATGATCCCGGCGGCGAACGGCATGATCGCCAGCCCGGCCAGGGAGCCCGTCATCCCGCCCGACAGGGCCGCGACCGCAACGGCCGCCAGACTCCATCCGCCCAGCACCAGGGCTCGCTCGGCCCAGCCGTCGCGCGCCATCAACCACAGGCCCCCGACGCCCGGCAGGACGGCGATCAGGGCCGCGATCACGACCCCGGCGTCCAGTGCGGGCCGCAGCATCACGACCGCCGTGGCCAGCACCGCCATGGCGATGGCCCAGCCCATATGCCACGCCACGACCGGACGCACGCGGTCGGTCTCCTTGGGGGCTGAAGGTGGGGCGGCGGGCGTCAATGGATATCCAGGCGGAAGGTGCGGGAGGCGCAGCCGCCGAGCCTAGCCCTCCACACGAGTCGGCGCGAGGCGGCTCCCGCATCAGGCGAACCGGCGACGGGGAGAAGCCGCAGTGGTCTGGGGGCCTTCGCCGCAGTTGTCGTTAACGTCGGCGCGGCCTATCTGGCGGCTGTGACCGAACCTGCATCGACGATCGACGACACCCTGGCCGAGCTGATCGCGGATTTCGACCTGCTCGAGGACTGGGAACAGCGCATCGAATACGTCATCGACCTTGGGAAGGGGCTGGCCCCCTTGCCCGACGCCGACCGCATCGAGGCCAACAAGGTGCCCGGCTGTGCCGCCCAGGTCTGGCTGGCTGACGACCGTGACGGTGACCGTCTGACGTTTCGCGCGGATAGCGACAGCGCGATCTCCAAGGGCAATGTGGCCCTTCTGCTGTCCCTCTATTCCGGTCGCCCGGCTTCCGAAATCCTCGCCTTCGACGCCAAGGCGGCCCTGGACAGACTAGGCCTGCCCCAGGCCCTGACGCGACAGAGGGCCAACGGCCTCAACGCCATGGTCGGCCGAATCCGCCAGGCGGCGATGGCGGCCATCTGAGGGGACCGCCTGGCGATCCCCTCGTCGGCATTAGGCCTTTTCAATCGCGGCGGCGATCTGGTCGGTGGAGTGGCCGGTCAGGTCCTTGGCGATCTCGCCGACCAGCTTGGCTTGCGTCTCCTTGTGCCAGCCCTTGCGCAACTGCCCCAGGGTCTTGGGCGCGGCGATGACCAGCAGGTGATCGACCTTGTTGGTCAGCACCCATTTGTTGAGCACCTCGGCGACGCCCATCGCAAAGCCGTCCTCGGCCTGGGTATCGTTGTCGGGGTTGGCCTCGCTGGAGATACGACCGGCGGCACCGGACGCGCGATCGGCGATGGTCGGCGTGGGTCTGGCGCTCAGCTGCACCTCCTGCTGACCGGTGTTCTCGAACAGGGCCAGCTTTTCGCCGTCGACGACGGCGACGAGGGCACCTTTGGGAAGTTTCATGGGAGGTCTCCGGTGGTTTGCGGGGCCCTCTGAACGGGTCGGCGCTGTTGGGGTTGCCTCGTCGGCCGATCCCGTGGCCGTCGGCCGGCCCCGAGACGCCCCGTTCGTCGCGCGCCGGGCCCTCTTCGTCGCGTCGGGGTTGCGCCGCGCCGGAGGTCCATCCGTGATGGCCTCACCGATCAGCGGTTAGCGAGAACGATCATGCGCAGACTCATTCAATCGGCAGGCCTCGCCTGTGGTCTGGTCATCGCGGCGATGGCCGGTCAGGCATCGGCCCAGGAGACCCCGGCCGGGCTCTGGCGATGCAGTGCCCAGGGCAATATCCCGATCGGTCTTCTGACCATCACCGGTGCCAACTATCGTTTTCAGGCCGTGAGCAACTCGCTCTGGGCGCTCAAGCCGCAGGATTCGATGAACGGGTCGGGCGGCATGCGGGTGGCGGGAACCCGCCTGACGCCCTCCGGTGGCCCCCTGGCCGCGCGGCTTCAGGTCAGAAGCGGCGTGTTCGGCCATACGGGTCGTTACTCCCATATCGACTTCTTCAACGACCCCGCCTCCGCCTATGTGCTGAGGTGCCATCGTCCCTGAAGGCCGGGCCGGATCACCCGATGCCGTAGTGTTCGGCCAGGGCCTGAAGACCCTGTTTGAGTACCGTCTTGCCCTGACGCCTGCGCAGGCCCAGCTCCTGTTCGGCCAGTTGCAGGCTGGAACTCTCCAGGCAGATCCGCACCACCATCGGCCTCAGCCTCGGCCCGACCGCACGCAGCGCCGCCTCGACCCGGGCTCCGGCCGAGATGGCCCGGTCGCCGGGCTCGATCCGCGCCGCCGACCCACCGCCCGCGCGGGGCAGGGCGTCCCAGCGCATCGTCACCGACGGGCCCGAGGTCGCCGCCTCCGCATCGCGCCGCAAACGCTCGCCCGCCACGATCTCGGCCGGCGTCAGCCAGGGCCGCCCCGAGGGATCGCGCCGACGGGCCAGCCAGGCGATCGGGCTCTCGCCCAGATTGGCGCGCCGCGTCGTCAACCGCCCGTCCGCCTCTATGACCGCGACCTCGCCCTCGATCACCCCGGGCCGACCGGGCTCCGGTCCGTCGAGGCTCGCGGGCGGTCGCGCAATCCAGCCGCCGCCGGGCCGCGCCCTCAGGCCCGGATCGGCGACCAGGGCGCTGAACACCGTCTCATCCAGGGTCATGACCACCCGCGCCCGCCGGTCCGCACCCAGACGCAGCGCATAGGGTGCCGACCGTCCCTCGATCCAGGCCCCCGGTCGGCGCAGATGGGTGCGCACCCGATCCGTCAGCGTCCTCATCGCGCCACCGCCACGGTGTCGAGGCGGGTCATCTCCAGATGGGGCGTTTCGCAGACCTGTCGCACGGCCAGCTCCAGCCGCTCCATCAGGCCATCGACCGCCGGATCGTCGCGGGCGTCCTCGACCCAGCGACAGCCGGCGCTGACCGTCGCCCGGTTGAAGCCGAACGCGTGCCCGACCCGCTCCACCGTCCAGCCCAGACCAACATGGGCCAGATACATGGCCAGCCGCCGCGCCTGGACCTGGCGCGGTCCCTGCCGGACGCCGGCGACCATGGCCTCGGGCGCGATCCCGGTGGGCACCGCGACCAGCTGCATCGCCAGCCCGGCGCGGATTCGATCCCCTTCCTTGACCGGAACCCGGTACGTGTCTTCCATGATTGTCCCTCCTGCTGAACCGACGGCCGACCATAAATGGCTTGTCGACGTGCGTTAGGAAAATCATCCTACCATACGTCAGAAGCGGTCGCATCGCCTTGGCGGGCAAGGGGTTGGATGCCGGGGAGTTGGAAAGTTCGCCTGGATTTCAGCGCCATGCGAAGAAAATTCGAATCGTTGACTCACGGCGCTCGACGCCGATTCGCAAATCAGCCTACGATTCGCCTCAATGGGGTGGCGTTAACCGTTCTTAAGGTTTTCGCCGGTTAACTCTCGAACAAGGTTACCCGGGACTGACGACCGGGTCATATGGTCTAGCTTTGCCTGGAGGGGCTTGAATGCGCGTTCTGCTTATCGAAGACGATCACGCGACCGCGCAAAGCATCGAGCTGATGCTGAAGTCGGAAGGCTTCAACGTCTACACGACCGACCTGGGCGAGGAAGGCATCGATCTGGGCAAGATCTATGACTACGACATGATCATGCTCGACCTGAACCTGCCCGACATGAGCGGCCTGGAAGTCCTGCGCCAGCTGCGTGTCGGCAAGATCAATACCCCCATCATGATCCTGTCGGGTTCGACCGAGATCGAGACCAAGGTCAAGACCTTCGGCGGCGGTGCCGACGACTACATGACCAAGCCCTTCCACAAGGACGAGCTGATCGCGCGCACCCACGCCGTGGTCCGTCGCTCCAAGGGTCACGCCCAGGCCATCATCCACACCGGCGAGATCGCCGTGAACCTGGACGGCAAGACGGTCGAGGTCCACGGTCACCGCGTCCACCTGACGGGCAAGGAATACCAGATGCTGGAGCTGCTCTCGCTCCGCAAGGGCACCACCCTGACCAAGGAAATGTTCCTGAACCACCTGTACGGCGGCATGGACGAGCCCGAGCTGAAGATCATCGACGTCTTCATCTGCAAGCTGCGCAAGAAGCTGGCGACCGCCGCCGGCGGCAAACACTATATCGAAACCGTCTGGGGCCGGGGCTACGTCCTGCGCGACCCGTCGGAAAACACCGCCGTCGCCCCCGTCAGCGCCGCCGCCTGATAGCAACGACAAACCAGTCACATGAACGCCCGCCGGATCGCTCCGGCGGGCGTCTTTCGTTCTGGCATCAAAGGGCCCGACAGCGGCCGGTGTTGGTCGCCGTGCGGACGCCCGCGTCATCGACGACACCGAGGTCGGTGGTAGACGGACCCATGGTCGAGATGGTGACGGTGGTCATCACCCCTTCCGTCAGCTGGCACGAGATCACTGTCCCGATCTGCCAGTCATAGGGCCTGATCTGGCGATTGCGCAGGGTCGCCTCGGTCCCGTCGTCGAAAGTCACCTGATAGACGCCGCCCGATCGGCCTGTCAGCACGCCGGGATAGAACTGGCCGTCTTCCCATTCTGCCAACACCCAGGCCCCGTCCTGCATCGACCGGGCCGACGGCATGGTCGCGCAGGCTCCCAGCAGGGCCAGCGCCCCTACGGCAAGCATCGTCTTCATTCCGATCGCACCCCGAAAATACACATGCGTCCCCGGTATCAGGGACCATGCCGCCGCCTGCCGGTCAATGGCCGCAGCGCTCAGCCGACGAGCCCCAGGTCCCGCGACCGATCCTTGTCGCGGCCGTAGCATTCGCAGACGAGGTGCTCGAGCCGGGCGCGTTGCAGCACATGCACCCGCCGCCGCCCCAGCCGGACGGCACCCGAGGCCTTGATCTCGTGCAGGACGTCGCTGACGGTCGAGCGGCGCACGCCCAGGGCGACACCGAGGTCGGCCTGGGTCACCGGCACCTCGTCGGATCCCGCCCGGTCGATGGCCAGCAGCAGCCACCGCGACAACCTCTGGGTCGCCGAATGCAGGATGTTGCAGGCCGCCGTCTGGGCCGCCTGGGCCTGGTAGTCGTGCGACAGCAGGATCAGTCGCTTCATCAACGCATCGTCCGCCTCGGCCAGGGCCCTCAGCGGCGCGACCGGCACGCGAATGATCTGACCTGGAATCTGCACCGACACCTGCCAGGTACACGGCGCGTCGGCCAGGAAGGCCGCCAGACCGGAAACACCTTCGCAGCCGATGCAGGCCGTCTCGGCCGCTCGACCGTCCGAGAACAGGACCAGGTTGGACAGGGTGCCGGACAGGGGGAAATGCAGTTCGGTGATGGGCGCACCCTGGTCGATCAGGATGTCCCCCGCCGCCACGTGAACCGGCGTCATCCATTGCGACAAGGCTGCCCGAGACGAAGGCGTCAGGCTCGCAAGAAGGCTGTTACGGGTCGGCATGATTCGAGGCGTCACTCCACTAGGCCAAGCGGAGCCTTAACGGACGTGTCTGCTTTCGGATGCACGGTGGTGGACATTCGCCGACACTATTCGGTCGGCACGCGGACCAAATCTGCTGTCACTGAGCGGTACCGTACCGTTCTACATGTGAGATTGCGGCTCAATACTGAGTAGATCAGGTCCGCGCGGTGAAAACGCCTGCCATCGCGTCGAACATCGGATTGGGCCGACCCGCGGCGTCGAAGGGCAGGGGCTGGTCCTGGCCGTCGTCGCGTTCGCCCTGCCTTAGCCAGCTGTCGGTGTCGCGCAGGCCCCAGACGGTAAAGGCGAACCTCTGTCTGGCAG
The DNA here is from genome assembly GCF_044239655.1 of Brevundimonas sp. Classification (GTDB taxonomy): domain Bacteria; phylum Pseudomonadota; class Alphaproteobacteria; order Caulobacterales; family Caulobacteraceae; genus Brevundimonas. Next base: position 2,591 of record NZ_JBIIAY010000029.1, on the reverse strand, counting down.
GCAGGGCCATGAAGGCCTCGGCCAGTTCGCCGACCCGGCCGGTCTGCTCGGCCAGCCGCTGGTCCCGCGAGCGCAGGTCCACCCGCCGGTCGCTGCGCAGGGAGGCGTCGAGCTCGGAGATATGGATCGGCAGGCCCAGCGATGCCGCGTCGCGCATGAAGGTCCGGATCTGTCCCGCCGGGATCTCGATATCCAGGTGCGACTGCGACCCGATCCCCCCGATCGGCGCCCCCGCCTTCATCAGCCGCTCGACCAGCTTCAGGAAGGTCGCGCCCTTCCTCGGGGTGTTCTCCAGATTGTAGTCGTTGAGGAACAGCACCGCGTCGGGATCCGCCGCCCGTGCCTGTTCGAAGGCCCGGATGATGTATCCATCCTGACCCAGGGCCCGGCTCCAGTGACAGTCGCGTAAGGAATCGCCCGCGTCGGTGACCGGCTCATTGACCACGTCCCAGCTGACGACCTTGCCGCGATAGCGCCCGGCGACCGTGGCGATATAGGCGTCGAAGGCAGCGGCGAACCGGGCGCGGTCCAGATGGGCAAACGCCTCCTCGCCTTGAGAGTACCAGATCAGGGCATGACCATGGAGCCGCATCGCATGCCGGGCTGCGAAGGCGACGAAGGCATCGGGCCTGTCGAACTGGGGCCGGTCCAGGCCGTTGGCCAGGATGTACTCCATCTTCATCTCCCACTCGGGCGTGAGCTGGGAGACATGTTTGGTGGCCAGGCTGACCCACTGGGGATCGTCGGGCCGATCGGACCGGATGCAGGTTCCGATCGGGAAAGGCACCAGGGTCTTCAGACCGGGAACGTCGCGCGCCGGCGTCTGTGCCTCCGCGAACCGCTCGCACGCGGCCAGGGCCAAGGGGGCGGCGAGAAGGGCGCGGCGGTCGAGCATCAGCCGGCGCGGCGGCGCAACCCCATCTCGTCGAACGCCGCCGTCTCGCGCTTGTTGGCGGCGACGATGGCGTTGAGGCGGGTCAGTTCGGCGACGTGTTCGAATTTCTTGAGCTCGCCGAAGGCACCGGTCAGGGCGTCACGGGCACCTTCTTCCTCGGCGTCCAGCGTATCCAGATCGGCCTCGGCCGCGCCCTTGCGCGCCTTCCAGCCGGCCAGATAGGCCTGCAGCATCATTCCCGCCTGGGCGTCGGCGCGGGCGCGCTCGCGTTCGATCTCGACCTCGGCGTCCAGCACGGCCAGCCGCATCTCGGCCGAAGCCTTGCGGCTGGAAATCTCGGCCAGGCGTTTCTGCAGCGTCTCGACCTCGTAGTTCGAGATCCGGATCAGCGAATGGGCCCAGGCGGTCATGCAGACTTACTCCAGCAGGTACGGGTAGGGATCACTGAACCATGCCCTGGTTCAGGATTGCCTCCAGGCGGGTAAAGGAATCGGAAAGACGGGTGACGTCCTCCTTGTCCTGACCCAGGAAGGCCTCCAGCGCGGGGTTCAGGGCGATGGCCCGGTCGGTGATCGGATCGGCGCCGGTCCGGTAGGCGCCGATCTTGATCAGCTCCTCCATCGAGGCATAGGCCGACAGGCATTGCCGGGCTCTGCGGTTCAGCTCGCGCTCCGGCGGCGTCTGGTTCTCGGGCATGGTCCGGCTGACGGATCTCAGCACGTCGATGGCCGGAAACCGTCCCCGTTCCGCGATCTTGCGATCCATGACGATGTGCCCGTCCAGGATGCCGCGCACGGCGTCGGCGATCGGCTCGTCATGGTCGCCGCCGTCCACCAGCACAGTGAACAGGGCGGTGATCGGTCCCGCCGTGGTCCCGTCCGGCCGGATCGGCCCCGGCCCGGCGCGCTCCAGCAGTTTGGGCAGTTCGGTGAAGACGGTGGGGGTGTATCCTTTGGTGGTTGGAGGCTCGCCTGCGGCAAGGCCGATCTCGCGCTGGGCCATCGCAAAGCGGGTGACGCTATCCATCAGGCACAGCACCTCCAGGTCCTGGTCCCGGAAATATTCGGCGATGGCGAGCGTCATATAGGCCGACTGACGCCGCTTCAGCGCCGGCTCGTCCGACGTCGCCACCACCACCACGGCGCGGCGCAGGCCTTCCTCGCCCAGGGTCTCCTCAATGAACTCGCGCACCTCCCGGCCCCGTTCGCCGATCAGGCCGACCACGACGACGTCGCAGGTCGCCTGTTTGGCCAGCATGGACAGCAGCACGGACTTGCCCACGCCGGAGCCTGCGAAGATGCCCAGCCTCTGGCCCCGGCATGTGGTCGTGAAGACGTCCATGGACCGGACGCCCAGGTCCAGCCGCTCGCCCACCCGCCCGCGCGAATGGGCCGGCGGCGGCGAGGCGCGCAAGGGATAGGGCGCAGGCCCCGTTGGCAGCGGCCCCTTGCCGTCGATCGGCTGTCCAAAGGCGTCGATGATCCGGCCCAGCCAGGCCTTGGTCGGCCGCACGCTGGCCTGCTGGCCGATGATCTTGATGTCGGCACCTGGTGCCACCCCTTCGACCGGCCCGAACGGCATCAGCAGGGCCTTGGAATCCCGGAACCCCACGACCTCGGCGGGCAGAGCCGTCGTGCCCCGGCGCGTGATCTCGGCCCGCGCCCCGACGGCCAGCCGCGACAAGCCGCCCTTCGCC
>NZ_JBIIAY010000028.1:0-29583 GCF_044239655.1 Brevundimonas sp. | reverse complement strand
TTCAGCTTCGTCGACGTCGCCCGGCGCGCGGCGAAGATCATGCCCAACGGCGGGTCGATGATCACCATGACCTATCTGGGTTCCGAGCGGGCCATTCCGAACTACAACACCATGGGCGTGGCCAAGGCCGCGCTGGAGGCCGCGACCCGCTATATCGCCCGCGACCTCGGCCCCAAGGGCATCCGCGTCAACGCCATCTCGGCCGGCGCCATGCGCACGCTGAGCCTGGCCGGCATCTCGGGCGGTCGCGGCATGATCGCCCAAGGCCGCGCCATGTCGGCGATGAAGGAAGACACCTCGATGGAGGGCGTCGCCGGCGCCGCCCTGTGGCTGTGCTCCGACCTCGGCTTCTCGACCACCGGCGAGGTCATCCACGTCGACGCCGGCTTCCACATGATGGGGTTGGCTGGCGACGAGGAAGGCTGAACGGCAGCGTGAAGCGCCCTCGGCTTGGAGATGTGTTCGAAATCGACCTGGGTCCCCACGGCTGCGGTCACGCTCAGATCGTCAAGGTCGGGGCTGTTTTTCAGATTTCAGTCTTGTCGGAAATCCACCCCGAGCCATTGCCGGTGTCGCGGTTGAAAGCTGATGCGCCGCTCGGGTTCATCTGGACCACCGACGGCGATTACAAGCGGGGCGTCTGGCGCATCATCGGAAATTTGCCGACCCCACGTTCCGTGCCCGAGCCGCGTTCCAAGGTAGGACTAGGCGGCAGGGTTGCGATTGAGGACTCTCAACAGAAGTTCATCAGGGTGGCGACGGCTGAGGACGAAGCGTTCTACGACTTCAGGCTCAGTGTCTCATCACCATCCGTAGCGACCTTCATACTGGCCCATCATGGGCTTGCCGGCAGCACCCCGGATCGACGGCACTACGCAAACTACCAGACCATGCGAATGGGCGATCCGCCCCGCTAGCGACGGGCATCAGATGATCTTTCTGTAAGGACACCTATCGCGGATGTTTGGGCCGAAATACCCACCTTCGGACGCCGCGCCCGGAGGTGTCCGAAAACCCGCCCTCCATGACTGTCCATGTGGCGGATTTTCGCACATTTTGACTCGATCCGGCTGCCTTGCCTGATTGATCCAAGCGGGCGGGCCGATAGGCCGACGCGCGCGGCCCTTTCGGGTGCCTAGTTTGCGAGGGTAACCGCTGATCACACATGGCAGCCCACGGCGGGAAGAACCTCAACGGTTGTCCCATCGCAAGCTGGGCTCTAGGAACGGGCTGCCCCGGAACGCTTCTCCGGGCCGTCTCGTTCGCGAAAGCCCGCCATGCCCGATCAGACCGACAAACAGACCTTCTCCGACCAGGACGCGCTGGATTTCCACCGCATCCCGACGCCGGGCAAGATCTCGATGGCGCCGACCAAGCCGATGGCGACCCAGCGCGACCTGAGCCTCGCCTATTCGCCCGGCGTGGCCATCCCCGTCCTGGCCATCGCCAAGGATCCGGACCTCGCCTACGAATACACGGCCAAGGGCAATCTGGTCGCCGTGATCTCGAACGGCACGGCCATCCTGGGCCTGGGCAACCTCGGTCACATGGCGTCCAAGCCGGTGATGGAGGGCAAGTCGGTCCTGTTCAAACGGTTCGCCGACGTCGACAGCTTCGACGTCGAGGTCAAGACCACCGATCCGGACGAGTTCATCACCGTCGTCAAGAACATCGGCGACACCTGGGGCGGCATCAATCTGGAGGACATCAAGTCCCCCGAATGCTTCGTGATCGAGAGCGAGCTTCAGGACCTGCTGGACATCCCCGTCTTCCACGACGACCAGCACGGCACGGCGATCATCTCCACCGCAGGCCTGATCAACGCGGCCCATATCGTCGGCAAGAAGCTGGAAGACCTGAAGGTCGTGCTGGCCGGGGCCGGCGCGGCCGGTCTGTCGTCCATCGGCCTGATGAAGGCGGCGGGCGTCCGGGCCGAGAACACCGTGATCGTCGACCGGGACGGCGTCGTCTACAAGGGCCGGCCCACCGGCATGGACCAGTGGAAGGCCGCCCACGCCACCGACACCCCGCACCGGACGCTGGCCGAGGCCATGGTCGGGGCCGACGTCGTGCTGGGTCTGTCGGCCAAGGGCGCGATCACCAAGGAGATGGTGGCCTCCATGGCTCCCAATCCGATCATCTTCGCCATGGCCAATCCGGACCCGGAAATCACGCCCGAGGACGTGCTGTCGGTCCGCTCCGACGCCATCATCGCCACCGGCCGCAGCGACTATGTGAACCAGGTCAACAACGTCCTGGCCTTCCCCTATCTGTTCCGGGGCGCGCTCGACGTCCGGGCGCGGCGCGTCAATCACGAGATGAAGGTCGCCTGCGCCCAGGCCATCGCCGCCCTGGCGCGCGAGGATGTGCCCGACGAGGTCGCCGCCGCATACTCCGGCCGCAAGCTTAAGTTCGGCCCCGACTACATCATCCCGACGCCCTTCGATCCGCGCCTGATCTGGTACATCCCGCCCTTCATCGCCCAGGCGGCCATGGATACCGGCGTCGCCCGCGTCGCCATCCCCGACATGGACGTCTACCGCGCGGCCTTGCGTGAGCGGGTCGATCCGTCCGCCGCCCTGATGCAGAAGATCTCTTCGTCGGTCCGCGCCGCGCCGAACAAGCGTGTGGTGTTTGCCGAGGGCGAGGAGACATCCGTCATCCGCGCCGCCTGGGCCTTCAAACAGTCCGAACTGGGCACCCCCATCCTGGTCGGCCGCGAGGATCTGATCCGTCAGAACGCCCACGAGGCCGGGCTGAATTTCGACGACCTGGGCATCGAGATCGCCAACGCCCGGGTGAGCCACAAGAACGCCGAGTACACCGACTGGCTCTACGCCCGCCTACAGCGCCGCGGCTATCTGCGTCGCGACGTTCAGCGGATGATCAATCAGGACCGCAACTATTTCGCCGCCGCCATGGTCGCCCTCGGTGACGCAGACGCAGTGATCTCGGGCACGACCCGGAACTTCAACATGGTGCTGCGCGAGATCCGCCGCGTCATCGACGTGAAGGACCGGCTGATCGGGGTCTCGATCCTGCTGGCCAAGGGTCGCACCCTGTTCGTGGCCGACACCTCCATCAACGAACTGCCCGATGCCCAGGAGCTGGCCGAGATCGCAATTCAGGCGGCTGCGACGGTGCGCAAGCTGGGCCGCACCCCCCGCGTCGCCTTCCTCAGCCACTCGTCCTTCGGGGATCCTCCCGGTGAACGGGGCGAGAAGGTCCGCGAGGCGATCCGTATCCTGGACCGCATGGGGGTCGATTTCGAATACGAGGGTGACATGCCGCCCGAACTGGCGCTCGACCCGTCGGCCCGCGCCAACTATCCGTTCATGCGCCTGTCGGCCGACGCCAACGTCCTGGTCATGCCCGCCATCCAGTCGGCTTCGATCTCGACCCGTCTGGTTCAGGCCCTGGGCGGTGCTACCGTGATCGGCCCCCTGCTGGTCGGGCTCGAGAAGTCGGTCCAGATCGTCAGCCTGGGTGCCTCGGTCTCGGAGATCATCACCGCCGCCACCTTCGCCGCCTACGAACGGGCGGCCGAGGCGGGGTGATGGCCGCTCAGGTCGCTTCGGCGGCCGGCTTGTGGCGGCGCAACAGCAACCAGCACAGGACGACCGCGGGAATACCGACACAGGCCGTGCCGGCGAAGAACAGCCCATAGGCCTGCATCAGGGGCCGGCCCTGCTCCAGGGTCTCGACCGCCACGCCCGAGAAGCCCTTCAGGAACTTTCCGAGCAGGGCGTAGAAGGAACTGAGCAGGGCATACTGGGTCGCCGTGTAGCCGAGGCTGGTCAGGCTCGCCATGTAGGCGACCAGGGCCGCGCCCGCGAAGCCTTCGGAAAAGTTCTCGACGAACAGGACCCCGCCGAACACCGGCGTCGACAGGCCGACGACGGCCATCAGCGTATAGCCGAGGTTCGACAGCGGACCGATCAGGGCCCCCAGCAAGAGCGTCTTGCCGAACCCGAACCGCACGGCGAACAGCCCGCCGGCCGCGATACCCAACAGGGCTGCGATCAGGCCGACACTCAGCCGCATGGCCCCGATCGTCGGCTTGTCGAGACCGAGGTCGGCATAGAAGGGCCCCACCATCGGACCCATGACGAAGTCCGGAAGCCGGTACAGGCTGATCGCCGCCAGCATCAGGAGCGCGGCCGACCGGTGGGTCTTCAGGAAGGTAAGGAAGGGCCCGACGATGGCGTCGAACAGGCCGCGCGGGCTCAGCAGCGAGACCTGGCCCGTGACCTCGGCCAGGGTCCGGCGATCGACGGGCTCCTTGGCGAACAGGGTGGCCACGATAGCGATGCTCATGGCCGCGCCCCAGACCGCATAGGCCCCGTTCCAGCCCAGCCAGGCCGCGAAGAACAGGATCAGGGCATTACCCGCCAGGATCGCGAACCGATAGCCGAGCTGGAAGGCCGAGGTCAGCAGGGCCTGATCCTCGTCACCCTCGGCGCTCTCGATCCGCCAGGCGTCGACGACGATGTCCTGGGTCGCCGAGGCGAAGGCGGTGACCAGGGCGGCGACGCCCAGCGCCGTCAGGCCGCCCTCGGGGCCCACCACAGCCATGGCAATCAGGGACAGGCCCACAACGATCTGGGACAGCAGCATCCAGCCGCGCCGCCGACCGAACCGCCCTAGAAACGGGACGTCGAACCGGTCGATCACCGGGGCCCAGAGGAATTTCATCGAATAGGCCAGTCCGACCCAGGAGATGAAGCCGATGGCCGCCAGTTCCGCCCCGCCCTCACGCAGCCACAGGCTCAGCGTCGCCCCGGTCAGCAGGAAGGGCAGGCCCGAGCCGAACCCGATCAGCAGGGCGATCAGCACCCGACCCCGCCCCAGGGCCCGCAGCACATCGCCTGCACCGGCGGCCTTCTTCGGCGCATCCGCCACGGGGGTGTTCGAGCCGTTCGGCGGGGCTTGGTCGGTCATGGGCGCGTGTCTCCGGAGGACGCGCCCTTTCCCCCGAAAGAGCCCGCGTCGTCAGGCGACCTTGGCGCGCTCCGGCCGGTTCGTCCAGCGGGCCAGGGCGGTCCGCAGCGGCTCGATCTCCAGCGGCTTGGTCAGGTGATCGTCCATCCCGGCCTCCAGGCACGATTTCCTGTCCTCGGCGAAGGCGTTGGCGGTCAGGGCGACGATCGGGGTGCGGTCGCCGCGTGCGCGGATCGCCCGCGTCGCCGAGGGGCCGTCCATGCCGGGCATCCGCATGTCCATGAAGACCAGATCAAACCGCGCCCGCTTCATCGCATCGACCGCCTCGTCACCGCTGGCCGCCGTCTCGACGACACAGCCCTCGCGCCGCAGCAGGGTACGGGCCAGCAGCGCCCCCACCGGATTGTCTTCGACCAGCAGGACGCGCGTTCCGGCAAAGCGGACCGGCGTGATCCGATCGTCGTCCGCCCCCGGCCCGGCCGATGTCCTGGCCGTCGGTATCTGCGCTCCCGAAGCGGCCAGCACCCGCTCGGCCAGGGACGCCCGCCGCAGCGGCTTGATCAGATAGCCGTGGAAGCCTGCGGACCGGTACCGCGCGATCAACTCCCGTTCCGACGGCTTCAGCATGACCACGGCCTGGCCCATCGCGGGCCGCGCGGCCAGACTGCCCGCCGGGGCGTCCGCGTGATCGATCAGGGTGACCGGTGCCGTGTCGGCGATCGTGCCGCCGCTGGCGACGATCTGGTCCTGCGCCGCTGCCTGCACGAAGGGATCGGAGGACCAGACGGCCGTGGTCAGACCTGTCAGTGCCTGGGTCCGCGCCTCGTTTTCGCAGGCGTCGAAGGTGGCCTCAAAGCGGAACCGCGATCCCCCTGCCCGGTCCGCACCGGGCCGATCTTCAACCGTGACCGACCCGCCCATGGCCTGGGCCAGACGCGCCACGACGGCGAGGCCCAGGCCTGCGCCACCGAACCGGGTCGCATCCGAGGCGTCGACATGGCCGAACTCCTCGAAGATTCGCGTCCGCGCCTCGACCGGTACGCCCGGCCCGGTGTCATCGACGATGAAGGCCAGCCGGGGTCGATTGCCGTCGCCGCCGGGGACCCGCTCGACCGCGATGCGAACGCCGCCGGTCGCGGTGAACTTGACGGCGTTTCCCGCCAGGTTGAACAGCACCTGCCGCAACCGACCTTCGTCGGCCATGATGTCGGGCGCGTCGGCCGCGACCGACCAGACGATCTCCAGCCCCTTGTCGTGGGCGCGCGGGCTCAGAAGCTCGCAGACGCCGCGCACCAGGGCCTCGAGGTCCACCGGTCCTGAATCGAACTCCAGCTTGCCGGCCTCGAGCCGGGCATAGTCCAGCAGGTCGTTGACCAGCCCCAGCAGATGTTCCGCCGATGACTGGGCCGCCTCGGCATAGGATCGCTGCGCCCCGTCCAGCCGGGTCCGGCTGAGCAGACCCAGCATGCCGATGACCCCGTTCAGGGGCGTACGCATCTCATGGCTCATCAGGCGCAGGAACTGGTCGGCACTGCCTGCGCCTGCCGGTTCCGCCGTCTCCGTCTTGACCTTGCGTCGCGCCATGTCGCCTCCGTGAGGCGGCAGGATGCACAACGAGGGTTAAGGTCTCTTTCCCGTCACCAAACCGGGACGTCGTTCCGCCCGTGCGAGGCCGTCTGGCGGTCGAACTGGGCCTCGGCACCGACGGTCGTGCGGCGATAGATCAGGGCCTCGGCGATATGCCTGCGCAGCACCCCATCCGCCCCCTCCAGATCGGCGATGGTGCGGGCCAGCCGCAGGGTCCGGGTCCAGCCGCGCGCGGTCAGGCCCCCGGCCTCTCCGGCCCGCATCAGCAGGGCGCGGCCCGCGTCGTCGGGGGTGGCGAACCGCTCCAGCAATTCGCCGGAACACCGGGCGTTGATGCCCTGATCGCGCGCCTGATCGGGATCGAGCCCGGCCCGGACCACCCGCTCGGTCTGCATGGCCCGGGCGGTGGCCACCCGCGCGGCGGCCTCGGCCGTGCCTTCGGCCGGGGCCGGCAGGGCCATGTCGGCGGCGGTGACGGGCGGGGTCTCTACCGTCAGGTCGATGCGGTCGAACATCGGGCCGGAGATGCGGTTCTGATAGTCGCGCTGGCATTTCGGCGCCTTGCCGCAGGCCCCCTTGCCGAAGCCGCCGACCCCGCAGCGGCAGGGATTCATCGCCGCGATCAGCTGGAACCGGGCCGGGTATTTGACGTGGTGGTTGGCACGGGCGACCACGATCTCTCCGGTCTCCAGCGGCTGGCGCAGGCTATCGAGCGCCTGGGCCGAATATTCAGGCAGTTCGTCGAGGAACAGCACGCCGTTGTGCGCCAGCGAAGCCTCACCCGGCTTGGCGCGGTGCCCACCGCCGGTTAGGGCCGCCATCGAGGCGGAATGGTGCGGTGATCGGAAGGGCCGCTCGCGGGTCAACGCCCCGCGCTCGATCAGCCCCGCCACCGACCAGACCATGGAGGTTTCCAGCAGTTCGGTCGGCGTCAGCGGCGGCAACAGGCCCGGCAGGCGCGCCGCCATCATCGACTTGCCCGATCCCGGGGGACCGATGAACAGGAGGTTGTGGCCCCCGGCGGCGGCGACCTCCAGCGCCCGCTTGGCACCCTCCTGACCCTTGACGTCGCGCAGGTCGGGCACCCGCGCCCCCATCTTCACCGGTCCCGGCTCGGGCGGCCTCAACACCTGGACGCCCTTGAAGTGATTGATCATCCCGATGAGCGATCGGGGCGCCAGTATCGAGACGTCCCCGGCCCAGGCGGCTTCCGGCCCATTGGCCTCGGGACAGATCAGGCCCAGCCCCATGGCATGGGCCGCCACCGCTGCCGGCAAGGTTCCCCCGACCGGGGCGATCCGCCCGTCCAGACCTAGCTCGCCCAGCGCGGCCCAGCCTTCAAGTTGATCCGGCGCGATGACCCCCATGGAGGCCAGCAGGGCGAGAGCGATCGGCAGGTCGAAATGACTGCCCTCCTTGGGCAGGTCGGCGGGGGCCAGGTTGGCGATGATCCGTTTGGCGGGCAGGGCCAGGCCGATCCCGGCAAAGGCCCCGCGCACCCGTTCCCGACTCTCGGCCACCGCCTTGTCCGGCAGGCCGACGATGGAGAAGATGCCGTGCTCGCCGCCGCTGAGTTGCTGGACCTGCACGTCCACACGCCGTGCATCCACGCCTTCGAACGCCACCGTCGCGATACTGGCCAGCATGACCCGCCCTCATGTTTCACATGGAACGAAACATGAACTAAGGCGAAATGCAACCCACCTTATGCAACCGCCCGTTTCGCCTCGATCACGTCCCACATCAGCGCGGTGGCATCGATGCCGGTGAACCGCTTCAACTGCTGGGCACCGGTGGGGGAGGTGACGTTGATCTCGGTCAGATAGTCGCCGATGACGTCGATACCGACGAAGATCAGGCCCTTGGCCTTCAGCGTCGGTCCGATAGCGGCACAGATTTCCAGATCGCGCGGGGTCAGCTCGACCGGTGCCGCCGTGCCCCCGACGTGCAGGTTCGAGCGCACCGCCCCCTTGGCCGGGATGCGGTTGATGGCACCGACGGGCTCGCCGTCGATCAGGATGATGCGCTTGTCGCCCTTGGACACCGCCGGGATGAATTTCTGGATCACCAGCGGATCGCGCGATGCTCCCTGATGGATCTCGATCAGGGCGTCCAGATTGGGATCGTCGGCGCGCAGCTTGATGACGCCAGAGCCGCCGTTGCCGTGCAGGGGTTTCAGCACCACGTCGCCGTGCTGTTTGTGGAAGGCGGTGAGGGCGATGGGATCCGAGGTGATCAGGGTCGGCGGCTGAAGACCTGGAAAGGCCGTGACCATCAGCTTTTCGGGGGCCGAACGGACCTCGGCCGGGTCGTTCACCACCAGGGTGCCGGGATGGACCGTCTCCAGCATATAGGTGGCGGTGACATAGGCCATGTCGAACGGCGGGTCCTGGCGCATCAGGATGACGTCGATGTCGGTGGCGAGGTCCAGCTTGACCCAGTCGCCGAAGGTCACGTGGTCGCCCGCGACATGCTTCAAGGTCACCGGCCGGGCCCGGCAGAACAGCCGGCCCTCCTCCAGCGCCAGGGTGCGGAAGTCATAGACCCACTGTGCGTGACCGCGATCCTGCGCCGTCATCATCATCAGCCAGGTCGTATCGACCTCGATATCGACCCCTTCGACGGGGTCCATCTGGATGGCTATTCTGAGCATATGGGGACCTTGCGCCTTCGGGGCGGGCTTAGGGATTAGGGAGTAGGGCTTAGGGAAAGCAAGGGCGACTCGCCATCATTCCTAAGCCCCAAGACCCAAGCCCCCCTCCCTAGTTCAGCCGCATCCTCAACCGGTCCATCGCCGCCGGCTGGACCACCATGTCCTGACCCCCGACGATGCGCGCCTTCATCAGGGCCTCAAGTGCGCCGTTCAGAGCGCCCTGCTTCTCGCGCGCTGCGGCGACGTCCAGCCAGGGGCGGTGGTCTTCGGGGTCGAGCAGGGCGCGGCGGAGGGCGGAGCGTTCGGCGGCGTCGAAATCCTCGGTGCGGATGGCGCGGGCGAACAGCAGGTTCTGCAGCCGGATCAGGGCCTGGCGGTCCGAGACCGGGGCCATCAGCAGGTCCAGCCGATCAGCCACGTGGGGAGTCAGCCCGGCCCGCAGGGCCCGGCGGCTGAGCTCGGACGGCAGGACGATCCGACCCTGGCTGAAGGGATCCAGCGCCACCGGCCCGGCAGGGGTCTCGACCCGCAGCATGAAGTGGTTGGGGAAGTCGACGCCCTGAGCCTTCAACCCCGCCCGCCTGGCCGCATCCAGATAGAAGACCGCCAGTGTCGCCGACAGGCCGCGCCGGCGCTCCGCCACGGCGATGATGTCGGTATTGGCCGGGTCGTCGTGATGCAGAAGGTCGCCGTTCAGCCTGAGATCGCCAGCCATGGTCTCGCTGAGGGCGTCGTCGGGGCTCTCGGTCGCGGCCCGTTCGCCGACCCGGTCGGCGGCGATATCCGCCAGGTCGCGAACCGGCTGGGGATCGCGGAACGGATAGTCGTGGATGGCGCAGGCGATCGCCGCCTCCAGCAGGGGAAAGGCGTCGTCCTCGGCCAGTCCGGCCTCGGTCAGGATGGTTTCGGCCTCGTCTCGCGTCACGAGAAATCGCCCCGGCTCGTACTTATGGCTGAAACATGGCGCGGAAATCGGCCGGGAGCCAGCGCCACCATATCGATTCTGAGCTCATGTCCGGCCAGGCTGGGTCGTCCGTGCAACACCGCCCGCCCGGCGGCGAGCAATCGCCGGCCCTGATCGGGGGTCACGGCGGCCAGGGCTTCGTCGAGCGTGGCCCGCTGTTTGACCTCGACCACGGCCAGGACGCGGCCGCGCCGGGCCAGGATGTCGATCTCGCCGGCGCGGCTCTTCAGCCGGAACCCGAGGACCTGATAGCCTTTCATCATCAGCCAGACCGCGGCGATCCATTCCGAGGCATGACCCGCACGGTGGGCCTGTCCGCCCAGCGTCTGTCGCCAGGCCGCCTTGGCGCGAGGTGCCGCTTTCGGCGCGCGGACCCGGACGGGCTTCATCCCTTGCCCTGAAGTTCCAGAGCGCGCCGATAGAGGGGCTTTCGCGGCAGGTCGAGCGCGGCCGCCACCTCCGACGCCGCCTCGCCCGTAGGCAGTCGGGCAAGGGCCTCGATCAGGGCTGCATCGGCGTCGGCGGCGGATGCGACCTCGACCTCACCGGGCCCCACCACGACGACGATCTCGCCCTTGGGTCCGTCGCAGCGCGGGTCGACGGCCAGTTCGGCCAAGGTCCCCCGGATCGCCTCCTCGTACAGCTTGGTCAGTTCGCGGGTGACGGCGGCGGGGCGCGGCCCCAGCACCTCGGCCATGTCGGCCAGGCTGGCGGCCAGTCGCGGCCCACTCTCGAAGAAGACCAGGGTCTGTCGCGCCGCCCTGACCTCGGCCAGCATGGTCTTCCTGGCCCCCGACTTGACCGGCAGGAAGCCGGCGAACAGGAACCGGTCGCTGGGCTGGCCGGCGATGCACAGGGCCGCCAGCAGGCTGGACGCGCCCGGGATGGGATGTACCGGCAGGTCGGCGGCGATGAAGGCCCGCGCCACGACGAAGCCGGGGTCGCTGATCACCGGCGTGCCCGCATCGGACACCAGCGCCACAACCTGACCCTCGCGCACCCGTTCGATGGCGATCTCGGCGGCGCGGGCCGAGGCGTGGTCATCGCACCGTTCCAGCTTCGCCTTCAGCCCATAGGCAGCCAGCAGCTTGGCCGTCACCCGAGTATCCTCGGCCAGTACCAGATCGGCGGCGGCCAGCACATCCAGCGCCCTCAGCGTCATGTCCCTGAGGTTCCCGATCGGTGTCGCGACCAGGTAGAGGCCGGGCGACACCCGTCTTGGTGGTGGCGCTGTCGGCGGGAAGGGGGAAGGCTCGGTCATCGCCGACGACCGTGACAGCGGCCCCTCACGTCAGCAAGGCTTTCAGCACGCTATCGAGGATCGGGCGACCCTTGTCGGTCGCAACGACCCTGCCGTTCACGATCACGAGGAAATCGTCCGCCACGAGGTCTGCGACGCGCGCCGTCGCTCCAAGCGTCTCGAATGCCGCCAGCGGCGCTCCCTCCACGGTACGCAGGCCCAGGAGTATCCGCTCTTCAGCAGCGGCGAGGTGGTCCATCGCCTCCTGTTCGGCCCAGGGCGCGCCCGCGGCGACGCCTGCGACGTAGTTTGAAATGCCTCGGTGGGCGACCGTGGCCGTCCTCACACCGCCGAGCGTCAGCCGCCCGTGCGCGCCCGGTCCGACCCCGACATAGTCGCCGCCGCGCCAGACGTGGATATTGTGCGCCGACCGGGCCGCCGTCCCCCGCGCATGGTTGGACACCTCATAGGCCTCGAACCCGGCCGCGCTCAGAACGGTTTGAGTCGTCTCATAGAGTTCGGCGGCCGTGTCCTCGTTCGGCGGGGTCCAGTCGCCTCTGGCTGCGGCGCGGCCGAAGGCGGTCGTGGGCTCGATCGTCAGCTGGTAGGGCGAGATGTGCTCGAACCCCAGGCCGACCGCCTCGCGCAGTTCGGCGGCCCAGCCCTGCGGCGTCTGGCCGGGCAGGGCGTGGATCAGGTCGATGGAGAGCCGGTCGAACGCCCGTCCTGCGACCTCGATCGCCCGCCGGGCCTCCGCCGCTGAATGGTTGCGGCCCAGGAACCTGAGTGCCGCGTCATCCAGCGACTGCACCCCCAGCGACAGCCGGTTGACCCCCGCACCTGCCAGAGTGGCGAAATGGGTGGCCTCCGCGTCCGTCGGATTGGCCTCCAGCGTGACCTCGACAGAGCCCTCGACCGGAAACAGCGCCCGAGCCCGGGCGATCACCGCCGCCACGTCGTCCGGCTGCATCAGCGACGGCGTCCCTCCGCCCAGAAAGATCGACGCCAACCGGCGCGGGCCGACCAAGGCCGCCTGCGCGGTCAGGTCGTCGAGGATCGCCGCGACCAGCCCGGCCTGTTCCTCGGCTCGCCCCCGATCCCGCACGACGTTGAAGTCGCAGTAGGGGCAGATGCGGGCGCAATAGGGCCAGTGGACATAGACGGCGACGTCAGATCCCGGATTGAGCGGATCAGTCAATCAGGGCGGCCCTGAGCCTGGCGAAGGCGCGCGCGCGGTGGCTGATCGCGTCCTTGGCCGCAGGCTCCATCTCGCCAAACGTCAGGTCGCCGCCTTCGGGAACGAAGATCGGGTCGTATCCAAAACCACGGTCGCCGCGCGGAGGAAACGTCAGCGTGCCGTCGACCCGCCCCTCGACGACGACGCAGGGCCCATCCGGCCAGGCCACCGCCAGGGCCGAGGTGAACCAGGCGGCGCGGTCGGTCGCGCCGACCTCCTCCAGCCGCGCCTCGACCTTGCTCATGGCGATGGAGAAATCCTTCGTCGGTCCGGCCCAGCGCGCCGAGAACACCCCCGGTGCGCCGTCCAGCGCCGCGACCGACATGCCGGAATCGTCGGCGATGGCGACCTCGCCCGACAGGGCCGCCGCATGGCGCGCCTTCAGCATGGCATTGCCGGTAAAGGTCGCCTCGGTTTCATCGGGTTCGGGCAGATTCAGCTCACCCGCCGTGACGAACCTGTAATTTTCGCCCAGCAAGGCGGCAATCTCCGGCACCTTGCCGGGATTGTGGGTCGCGATGACGAGCGTCATCCCATTGATCAGTCTCAGCATTTTAAGATCCCGTTTGGCCGTAACAATCCATTGCCAAAGTTTAATATCGTTAAACGATATGTAACGTGACGCGGCGGGTGGCAAGTCCTATCTATGTTCTCACGGACGGGGGCCGCACCGCTCCCGAGGAAGCCCGCTAAGGACTTTTTCAACCCTGCGGCAATATCAAGTGGGCAATAAATGACCCACATTCAGGAGAACTACGATGAGCACGATGAACGCCTCGCTTTTCATGGACCGCATTGGTGCAGTCCTCGTCAACGCCGCCCTGCTGGCCGCCCTGCCGACCGCCATGGTCGCCATCCTCGTCCAGGCATTCTAAACAGCCTCTGCCTACCGCTTCCCAGAAGCGGCGCCTACCGCGTCCGGCCCTTCGGCCGACACGCGAAACGCTGAAGCGGGCCACGACGGTCGACCCGGGATTCGTCCCCTCGACCGTCGGCCCCTCAAGGCAGAGAAAGATCACCCTTTGACGAGACCCTTCAAGACCGCGAAGACTTGCGCCGCGTCGGGGTTCGCCGGGCCCCGCGCGGCGATCTCGCCCTCTGGTCCGGCCGGGTGACACGCGCACCATGCGCCTGCCGATCCTTCTGACATCCTCGACCCGGTTCGCCCGCATCCCCGGCTTCGCCCTGCGCGGACCGCGCACCCTGGGCCCCGGCTCCGTGTCGAGTGTGCTCAAGATCGCTCTGGACGTCGCCTTCGTCCTGCTGATGCTGATCACCGCCATCCTGCTGCTGGCCTTCGTTGCCGCCATCTTCGTTCCTCTGTCGGACAATCTCATGGTCACGGATCGGAATAGCGGGGTCGCTCAACCCTTGACGCGCGCCCTGCTACTCTTCGGGATCGGTGCCTTCACGGCCTGGTTCGGCGGCTTCTTGCTGATCCTGAGGAATCTGCGGATGATTTTCCGCAGCCTTACGTTGGGTGATCCGTTTCAGCCCGAGAACGTCAGCCGATTGCGCCAGATCGGCCTGACCTTGGCGACAGTAACAGGCGGGGTTTGGTTCTGGCAGGCAATCGTCTCCGCGAAGCTGGCGCGGGGCGTCATGGACTCCCAAGGGCCCGCTGACCTGCTAACCCCGATCTTTTCCGTCCTCGTCGTCTTCGTCCTGGCCGAGGTGTTCCGCGAGGGCGCCCGGCTGCGTCGCGAATCCGAACTCACGATCTGATAGACCGCACTCATGGCCATTCGCATCCAACTCGACCGCATCCTGCTCGAACGGCGCATGTCGCTGACCGAACTGGCCGATCGCGTCGGCGTGACCCTGGCCAATCTGTCGATCCTCAAGACGGGCAAGGCCCGGGCCATCCGGTTCTCGACCCTGGACGCCCTGTGCCGCGAACTGGACTGCCAGCCCGGCGATCTGCTGGCCCATGAGCCGGGCCCCCAGGCGACCGGCGAAGGCGACGACGCCTGAGGTGGCGAAACCTCCCAAGGATCTGACCACCGAGGACCGCCGCATCTGGGCTCGCGTCTCGGGCTCTGTGACCCCGCCGAAATCGCGCAAGGCCGCTCGGGTGATCCCCGGCGGCGCGCCGATACCGGACATCCTGGCCGCCGCACCGATCAAGACCCCGCCCAGGCCGCTGCCTCGACCGAAGCCTGTCGCCGGAGCAGGACCGGTCTCGACGCCCCTGCCCGCTTCCGTCGCCCGTCCGGCACCACACGAACTGGAGCCTCGCCGCCAGCGCCGCCTGTCGCGGGAACGCGATCCGATCCAGGCCACGATCGATCTGCACGGCTTTGGCCGGTTCGAGGCCGAGGACCAGCTGCGGGCCTTCCTGTCGGGCTGTCAGGCGCGCGGCCTGTCCGCCGTTCTGGTCATCACCGGCCAGGGCCGCAGAGGCGGTGGCGTGATCCGCGCCTCGGTTCACGACTGGCTGCACGCCCCGGCCCTGCGCAGCGTCGTCTCCGGCTTCGCCTGGGCCCACCGCCGCCACGGCGGCGACGGCGCCATCTACGTCACCCTGCGAAAGCGCTAGAACCCTCCTATTTGCAGTTGAGCCGAACTGCGTGCGCACAGTGGGTTCATCACCAAGGGCACCAAGAATTCACGAAGAACACGAAGGAACCTAGCCCGCGTCATCGACAGAATTTTTCCCTCGGTCGGGCTGCGTAAAATTGAGTTGCGGCGAAGCCGCCTCACTTGAGCACACCCTGCCATACGTGAACGATCGGCGACCTCCGAACCCAGCGCGATCTCGTCGTGTGCTTGGTGAATTCTTGGTGCCCTTGGTGATGAACCACCTGCACCTCACGGATCAAATCAACCGACAAACGGATTAGGCCACCCGGCGCGAGGTCTCGGCCTCGGCCATCGGGCTGACCTCGGTCAACGCACGGTTCAGGGCACGGGCGAAGGCCCGAATGTCGAGCGGCTTGGTCAGATAGTCGCGGAAGCCCGCCGTCTTGCCGCGTTTTATGTCGCTGGGCATGGCGCTGGCCGACAGGGCGAGAACCGGTATCCCCCGGGTCAGGGGGTCTGCATCCAGACCGGCCTTCAGCTGGAATCCGTTCAGGCCGGGCAGGTTGATGTCCAGCAGGATGATGTCGGGCCTCAGATCGCGCGCCAGGGCCAGGCCGTCATGGCCGGTCTCTGCGACGTGCAGGCGGATCGAACCCAAAGCTTCGATCACGTGCCGCATCAGGGCGATATTGGACGGATTGTCCTCGACATAGAGCATCGTCGCCGCGCCGCCTGGAAAGGCGGGAACGTCCAGTTCGGGAATCTCGGAGGCCACGATCTCCGGTGCCGTGTGGCGGGCCACCGGCAGATGAAGCGTGAAGCATGACCCCTCGCCTTCGCGGCTGCTGGCTTCCAGCCGCCCGTTCATGGCCTCGGCCAGGCGACGCGAGACGGTCAGGCCGATGCCTGCGCCCGCAAGGCTCGAAGCCTCGCGGCCGAGGCGGTTGAAGGGCTGGAACAGTTCCACCATCCGGTCGGCCGGAATCCCGGCTCCCGTATCGCGCACAGACAGGATGACGCCGTCCCGCCCCTGGCGCAGTTCGACGATGACGTGGCCGCCCGGACGGTTGTAGCGAATGGCGTTGGACACGAGGTTGAGCAGGATCTGGCGCAGGCGGGTCCTGTCGGCGACGACGCCGAAGCCGGCGACGACGGGCGGCGCTCTCAGGGTCACGCCGGCGGCCTCGGCCTCAAGCTTCAGGGACTGGCAGACCTGTCGGGCGACCAGATGCGGATCCACGGCCTCGATCGACATCGACAGCTTGCCGGCCTCGATCCGGGCGAGGTCCAGCACCTCCTCGATCAGGGCCAGCAGGTGCTGTCCGGCGCCGAGGATATGTTCGACCGCCTGATGCTGGCGCAGGGTCAGGGGCTCGGTCGCGACATTCATCCTCATCAGGTCGGCAAAGCCGATGACGGCGTTCAGGGGGGTGCGAAGTTCATGGCTCATCCCCGCCAGGAAGTCGGTCTTGGCCTGGCTGGCGGCGGCAAGACCCCGCGCCTGCTGGTCGGCGGTGGCCAGGGCTGAGCGCATCTCTCGGGTGGCCTCGGTCACGCGGGCCTCCAGCGAATTGTTGATCGCCCGCAGCCGGACCGCCTCGCCCCGCGCCCGCGTCGCCAGACTGAGCCCCGCCAGCGCGGCGGTCAGAGCCACGGCGATAATGACCAGAAGAAATCCCATGAGCACGTCCTCCCCCTGACAGGGTAAACGGCCACAGGTTGCTTTATCGTAAAACCTTGAGTTGCATTCTCAGCCTTGGGCGTTGCGAATGGCGGCGGCCCCGGCAAAGGGGCTGAGCAAGGCGGCAAAAAGACAGTAGGCGCCGAGCAGGGCCAGGGCCGGCCCGACGGGCAGTCCCTCTGCGGCCCGGACGAGGGCTCCCGAACCGAACACCACCGGCGGGATGAACAGCGGCAGGACGACGACGGCGATCAGCAGGCCGCCGCGTCTGGCACCGAGTGCGAGAGCAGCCCCGAGCGCCCCGGTGAAAGCGAACCCCAACCCGCCGATCCCTGCCGCCAGCGCGGTCAGGGGCGCAAGGTGAAGGGGTTGACCCAAGGCCAGGGCGGCAACGGGCGCGGCCAGGGCCAGAGGCAGGCCGGTGGCGACCCACTGGCTCAGCGCCTTGATCACGAAGACGGCCTCCAGCGACAGGTGGGCCGTGGCCAGCAGGTCGAGGCCACCATCCTCCAGATCGCGCTCGAACAATCGCTCCAGCGACAGCAAGGACGACAGGGCGAGGGCCAGCCACGCCGCGCCGGCCGCGACCGGTCGCAGGGTCTCGATCGCGCCCCCGGCCGCCAGAGGCAGGATGGCGGTCAGGCAGGCGAAGAAGGCGCAGGCCAGCAGGGGTCCGCCGCCACCGCTCCAGGCCAGGGACAGCTCGCGCTCGAACAGCACGCGCGTGCCGCCGCGCGGACCCGGCAGTTGCGGCTCTGGCGGGCCGGGCTCGGCCCCGTCGGGATCGCCTTCTCCCCATTTCGGCAGCGGCGGCCCACTCATGCCGGCCCCTCCAGAACCAAAGAACGGCTCGGAATGGGAAGGGGGTCGTGGACGGCGCAGACGATCAGACCGTCGGCGGCAAGGTGACGACGCATGACCTCGGCGAAGGCCTCTCGCCAGCGGGCGTCAAGCGGTCCGAAGGGTTCGTCCAGCAACCACAGGGCGCGGGGCGAGCCCAGCAGACGACCCAGGGCCAGACGACGGCGCTGGCCCGCCGACAGCTTGCGCACCTCCAGGTCCAGCAGGGGCTTCAGGCCGAAGGTCGCGACCGCGTCGTCGAAGCCGTCCTGGGTATGACCCAGCCAGTCGGACTGGAACATCAGTTCGTCGCGGGCGGTGCGAGCCCCCTTCAGCCCGTCCAGATGCCCGACCAGATGGACCTCGCGGCCCCGGGCGTCGGTCGGGTCGATGAGGTTGGCATCGCCGTCGTGAAAGGCGATCTCGCCGCTCTCAGGCCGGATCAGGCCCGCAACGGCGCGCAGCAGGGAGGTCTTGCCCGCCCCGTTCGGGCCGGTCAGGGCGACGCAGTCTCCGGCGGCGACGGTGAAATCGAGGTCGCGAAACAGGGTCCGCTCGCCACGGGCCAGGGTCAGGGCGGAGAGGGAGAGGGTGTGGATCACGGGACCACCCTCCTGCGACCCATTCTCAATGTCCTCACACCGGACGTGGATACATGGACGGCGACCTTGACCGGGGCTATAGCCGCCCCAGCCGCAGCAGGCGTTCGCCGCGCGCGTCGGGGACCTGTGCGCCCCGTCGTCGACCGCGCGAACGTGCAACCGGATTGTCGGGCGGCGTAGAGCAGAGGAAGCCTCTCGAATGCCGTCCAATGACAGCCTGAATACGCGCAAGGACCTCACGGTCGGTCGCAAGAAATACGCCTATTACAGCCTTCCCGCCGCCGAGGAAGCAGGCCTGACCGGGATTTCCCGCCTGCCACGCTCCATGAAGGTGCTGCTGGAGAACCTGCTGCGCAACGAGGACGGGGTTTCGGTCACCGAAGCCGACCTCAAGGCCGTCGCCGCCTGGATCGACAACAAGGGATCGGTCGAGCACGAGATCGCCTTCCGTCCGGCGCGTGTGCTGATGCAGGACTTCACCGGCGTGCCTGCCGTGGTCGATCTGGCCGCGATGCGCGACGCCATGACGGCGCTGGGTGCCGACCCCTCCAAGATCAACCCGCTGAACCCCGTCGACCTGGTCATCGACCACTCGGTCATGGTGGACAATTTCGGCACCGCGAAAGCCTTCGGCCAGAACGTCGAGCGTGAATACGAGCGCAACATCGAGCGCTACAACTTCCTGCGCTGGGGCTCGTCTGCCTTCGCCAACTTCCGCGTCGTGCCCCCCGGCACCGGCATCTGCCACCAGGTCAACCTCGAGAACCTGGCCCAGACCGTCTGGACCCTTGAAGAAGGCAAGAAGACCGTCGCCTATCCCGACACCGTCGTCGGCACCGACAGCCACACCACCATGATCAACGGCCTGGCCGTGCTGGGCTGGGGCGTCGGCGGCATCGAGGCCGAGGCCGCCATGCTGGGTCAGCCGATCCCGATGCTGATCCCCGAAGTCATCGGCTTCCGCCTGACCGGCCGCCTGCCGGAAGGCGCCACGGCGACCGACCTGGTCCTGACCGTCACCCAGATGCTGCGCAAGAAGGGCGTGGTCGGCAAGTTCGTCGAGTTCTTCGGCGACGCCCTGGCCGGCCTGACCCTGGAAGACCAGGCGACCATCGCCAACATGGCCCCCGAATACGGCGCCACCTGCGGCTTCTTCCCCGTGTCGCGCGCCACCATCGACTATCTGACCGCGACCGGCCGCGACAAGGCGCGCGTCGCCCTGGTCGAGGCCTATGCCAAGGCCCAGGGCCTGTGGATCGACGAGACCAGCGAAGACCCCGTCTTCACCGACACCCTGGAACTGGACCTCGCCTCGATCGTGCCGTCACTGGCCGGACCCAAGCGCCCCCAGGACCGGGTCGAACTGACCACCGCGGCCCCCGAGTTCGAAGCCCACCTGACCGGCACCTTCGCCCGTCCGGCCGATGCCGAGCGTGTCGCGGTCGAGGGTGAGAAGTTCACCGTCGGCGACGGCGACGTCGTGATCGCGGCCATCACCTCCTGCACCAACACCTCCAACCCGTCGGTCCTGATCGCCGCCGGTCTGGTGGCGAGGAAGGCCAATGCCCTGGGCCTCAAGGCCAAGCCCTGGGTCAAGACATCGCTGGCACCCGGCTCTCAGGTGGTCACCGACTATCTGAACGACGCGGGCCTGACCAAGGACCTGGATGCGCTGGGCTTCAACCTGGTCGGCTACGGCTGCACCACCTGCATCGGCAACTCGGGTCCGCTGAGCCCCGCGATCTCCAAGGCGATCAACGACAACGCCCTGGTCGCCACCTCGGTGCTGTCCGGCAACCGCAATTTCGAGGGCCGGGTGAACCCCGACGTCCAGGCCAACTACCTGGCCTCGCCGCCGCTGGTCGTCGCCTATGCCATCGCCGGCTCGATGCGGATCGACATCACGACCCAGCCGCTCGGCCAGGACAAGAAGGGCAACGACGTCTTCCTGAAGGACATCTGGCCGACCTCGGCCGAGGTCGCCGAAATCCAGCGCAAGTCGGTCACCCCGGCCATGTTCGCCAAACGCTACAAGGACGTCTTCAAGGGCGACAAGCACTGGCAGGGCATCAAGATCGAGGGCGGCCAGACCTACGACTGGGATTCGGAGTCCACCTACGTCCAGAACCCGCCCTATTTCGAGGGGCTGTCGATGGAGCCGACGGCGGTCACCGACATCGTCGAGGGCCGCGTCCTGGCCATCTTCGGCGACTCGATCACCACCGACCACATCTCCCCGGCCGGTTCGATCAAGACCTCGTCGCCGGCTGGCCAGTATCTGGTCAACAACGGCGTCGAGCCGCTGGACTTCAACGGTTACGGCGCGCGTCGCGGCAACCACCAGGTCATGATGCGCGGCACCTTCGCCAACATCCGCATCCGGAACCGCATCACCCCAGACATCGAGGGTGGGGTCACCAAGCACTTCCCGTCCGGTGACACCATGTCGATCTATGACGCGGCCATGCGCTACCAGTCCGAGGGCCGGCCGCTGGTCGTGTTCGCGGGCAAGGAATACGGCACGGGCTCGTCGCGCGACTGGGCGGCCAAGGGCACGCGCCTGCTGGGCGTCCGCGCCGTCATCGCCGAAAGCTACGAGCGGATCCACCGCTCCAACCTTGTCGGGATGGGTGTGGTGCCGCTGCAGTTCAAGGCGGACGGCTGGGTCAAGCTGGGCCTGACCGGCGAAGAGATCGTGACCGTGCGCGGCCTGTCCGACGTCAACATCGGCAAGCTGAAGCCGCGTCAGGACCTGTGGGTCGAGCTGTTCCGCCCCTCGGACGGCAAGATGGCCCGCTTCCCGGTCCGCTGCCGCATCGATAACCAGACCGAGCTCGACTACTTCAAGGCCGGCGGCGTCATGCCCTACGTCCTGCGCAACCTCGCTGGTGGCGTGGCCAACGCGCCCCTGCCGCAACCGGAAGAGATCGCAGCGGAGTAGGTCCTCCGAGCAAACTAGAATGAGGGCCGGCGGAGCGATCCGCCGGCCCTTTTCGTTTCAGCCGGCGCTCAGTCCGCACACAAGGCCGGTTGGGCCTTGCCGTCCTTGACCTCTGAGAAGCAGCCGAACTGGACGTTCTCGCGCTGGCAGACGCCGGTGGTGCTCTTGCCGACCCTGGAAATGTCGAACTGGATGCACCGGCCGGTGCAGTCGGCCTTGTCGGTGCAGGCCTTGCCGGCGTCGGGCATGGGGATGACGCAATAGGGCATGTTCATCAGCCCGACGCGCCGGATGGCCCCGCTGGCGCGGGCACAGAGGGCCGGATCGCTGTCCCAGGCCGGGTCGTGCCCGGCCAGACTGGGTGCCGGTCGATCGTCGGCATTGTCCAGCACCGGGCCGGATGTCGGCGCACAGGCGAGCACGCCCCCGATGAGCAGCAGGGAAGCCAGCCAGGCGGCGAGGGTGCGCAGGGTCATGGGCCGACCCTACACGCGAACCGGTCGGTGGGAAGACCGTGATCCGGGCTGGCTCAATCCTGGGCCATGGCCTCGGCCAGCAGGCGGGCCTCGGCGGCGCGGCTGGAGCCGGATCGCCAGGCGACGACGATCTCACGGCTGGGGACGGCGCGGGCACCTTTCGGGGTGATGTGGCGGGTCACGACCGCCGGGTTGTCGGCCAGGCCCGCGCGCACGGCCATCTCGGGCAGAAAGGAGACGCCGAGCCCCGACCCGACCATCTGGACCAGGGTGTGCAGGCTGGTGGCGGCGAAGACGTCGTCACCCTTGGGCGGGTCGATGTCGAAGGCCGCAAGGGCCTGGTCGCGCAGGCAATGACCGTCCTCCAGCAGGATCAGTTCCGACGAGGTCAGGGACCCCGGCCCGATCGCGCCGGGCACGGCCAGGGCGTGGCCGACAGGAGCCACGGCCAGGATTTCGTCATGGCCGATGTGGGCGTGGTCGATGCCCGGTGCATCATAGGGCAGGGCGATGATGGCGGCATCGAGCTGGCCCGCCTTGAGCCCGGCGATCAGGCGCGGCGTCAGGTCCTCGCGGATGAACAGTCGCAGGCCTGGATAGGCCGACTTCAGGCCCGGTAAAGTGGCGGGCAGAAGGAAGGGGGCGACGGTCGGGATGATCCCCAGCCGGAACCGGCCGGACAGGGGCCGGCCTGCACTCCGTGCGGCTTCGACCAGATCCTCGGTGCGGGCCAGGACGTCCTCGGCGCGGCGCACGGCCTCGGCCCCCACGGCGGTCAGTTGGACATTGCCCCGGGTCCGCTCGACGACGGGGGCGCCCAGAATACGTTCAAGTTCCTGGACCCCGGCCGACAGAGCCGGCTGGCTGACGTGAGCTGCCTCGGCTGCCCGGCTGAACGAGGCATGCTCGGCCAGGAGTTTCAGATACTGGAGCTGGCGCAGGGTGGGGAGCATGGAAGCGAACATAGGCGCTTCCTATGGAAATGGCGAGGACGATCGGATAGCCTTGTTCAAGGTCGGCAAGCCAGGCTGGCGGTGGCGGTTGAAAAAGTGACCGCCAAACCGCCACAGCGCCAAATTGGAGGAGAACAGTCGGTCGTTGCCGGGCGGGTCGAGCCCCCTGTCGGCAGGACGAACGGAGCCTGAACCGCAGGTGCGGAGGGTCGTCGGCTGGAAGGTGTCAAAGACCCAGACAATCAGATGGGACGCGAGACACCGGGCGCAAGAGCCGGTGAAGAAAATATTCCTGCTTCTTTTGCAGCTTCCAGCGACGGGCAGACGACATGTCCCGCCAGCCGTGACTTCAACGGCCTTGCTCCCTGAAGGCGGTCAGACCGGATTTCTCAGCAGATACAGGCCGAATCCCATGACCCCGCGTCCGAAATCGAACATCAGCTTCAGCTGATGGGCGCGGCCCGCGATGGCCGGGGCGTCCGGATGGGTCGGGTTGGCGTCCAGCCAGGCGGCGACAGCGGACTGCATGGTGTCGCCATAACGGTCCCAGCGGTCCTGGCTCGACAAGACGGCCGAAGCCACCTCGAACCCGGCGGCCTCGGCCGCAGCCTGCCAGCCATCGTGGTCGGTGTAGAGGTTGTTCAGCTCGACCAGCTGACGCAGCGGTCCCGGCGGTTCGTCCAGCCAGACCATATCCCCCCACAACAACCACCCGCCCGACGACAGGTGGGCGCGCAGACCCTCCAGCATGGCCTGGGGGGCGCGGATGCCCGGCCCGGTCGGCTCGATCACCCCAAGGGCGACGATCAGGTCGTAGGGGGCCGAGGCCGTCAGCACCTGCGGCGACGCGCCCTCGCGCAACACGACCCGAGCATCCAGCCCGGCCGAGGCGACACGGTCGCGGGCCAGGTCGACGATGGCAGGATCGATCTCGACCGCCTCGACCAGAAGGCCGAACCGCCCGGCCAGCCGGATCGAGACGGAGGCGTTGCCGCAACCGATGTCGAGCGCGCGCGCGCGCGGCGTCAGGTCGGTCAGGGCGATCGCGGCCTCGATCGTGTCGAGGTCCACGGCATTGCAGACCTCGAGCGCCTCATAGGCGATGCGGTGGAAGCTCATGCGCATGGCCGGTGTTAGCGCGTCCTGTCGTCAGGCCCAAGACAGAATGAGAAAGCACTTTACATTCCAAAGTTGATGAGAGATAAGGCGGAGACTTCAACGGAGCGCGCCATGACATCGACCCTCGCCTCTTCCGTCTCCCTGAGCCGCGCTGCGGCACCGATCGCCACGACGCCAGCCGAGACGACGTTGGCCGTCGCCGCGGGTCGCAACCTGATCGCCGCCGGATCGATCTTCGCCGTGGCCAATGCGGTGCAGTGGGCGATCATGAGCGGTGCCGTGAACCTGCATCCGGCGGTGCTGTCCCTGACCTGGCCGATCGCCGTCGGAACCTTCCTGGTCATCCTGCGCCAGTTGAGGGCCGCAGGCGGAGAGGCCGGCCGCCGCACCGCCGTCTGGTCGCGGTTCGCCATCCTGAGCCAGATCGGTGCGGCCCTCGCGCTGGTCGTTGCATCGGCCGCGACGGGTCAATGGAGCCTGATGATGTGGACCTCGGTCGTCGGACTGGCCCTGTACGGAATCGCCTGGGGCACCGCAGCGGTGCGGACGCGCAAGGCCTGGATCGGGGCGGTTGCCCTGGGATGTCTGTGCGCGGCGGGCGGGGTCGCGACCCTGGTCGGGACGCCCGATCAATATCTGGCCTATGCCTGCGGCCTGATCGCCTTTGCCCTGCTGCCCGGGCTGGTGCTGGTCTTCCGTGGCCGAATCTAAGAGGAATAACGACCATGCCCGAACCTCACGTCCCGGCCGAAGCCGCCGACATCGCCTGGATGCGCAACCTCGCCGCCGAAGGTGCGGCCGAGCCGCTGCGCGGCGGTGCCACATTGCTGGCTGCCGGGCTGCTCTTCGGCGGGGCCAGCCTGTATCAATGGGCGGTGCTGTCGCAGGCCTTGCCGATCGCGCCGTCCAGCCTAGCCATCGTCTGGCCGATCATCACGGTCGCCTTCGTGGCCTTCGCGACGATCCACGGGATTCGGACGGGACGATCGAGCGGGGTCCGCACGGCCGCCAACCGGGCCTCCGCGACGGTCTGGACCTCCGTGGGGCTGGGCATCTTCACCCTGTTCGTCTCCATGGGGCTGATGGGATGGCGAATGGGAGCGGACGTCTCTGCCGTGGCGCTGGGCCTGATCCCGTCGGTCATCATGGTCTTCTACGGCCTGGGCTGGGCGGTCAGCGGGGCCATGTTCCGTTCCACCTTCCTGTGGCGTCTGTCGGTCGCGTCCTTCGTCGCCGCGCCCGTTCTGGCGGCCTTCACCGGCTCGACCTGGCAGTATCTGGTCTATGCGCTGTGCCTGTTCGGCCTCATGGCCCTGCCCGGGGCGCTGTTGATGCGCAAGGTCCGGGCGGCCGAAGGACCAGGATCGGGACAGGGCTGATGAGCGATCCGTCGTTCGACATCGGCCGCATCGACGAGGTCATCCACGGACGGATCCGGCTGGGGATCATGGCCGTGCTGGCCGGAGTCGACAGCGCCGACTTCAACACCCTGAAGGCCCGGCTCCAGACCACCGACGGCAATCTGTCGGTGCATCTGCGAAAGCTCGAGGACGCCGGGTTCGTGGCCATCGACAAGCGGTTCCAGGGTCGAAAGCCTCTGACCGAGGCACGGATGACCGAAACGGGGAGAGGCGCGTTCGTCGCCTATCTGGACGCCATGTCCGGCCTGACGGGTGCGGCGCGCTGACCCTGTCCGTGGGGCTGGCGGGGGCCCCGTCCACCGACCTATAGAGGCTAGATGACCTCGCGCCTGCTCAAGCTCGCCACCCTCGAAAACCTGCGCGACTACGGCGACTACGCCACGGCGGCGGGCGGTCGGGTGCGGTCAGGACGGCTGTTCCGGTCGGGGCATCACGGCCGGCTGAGCGACGCCGATCTGGAAGCACTGGGCGGACTGGGGCTGGGCACGATCGTCGATCTGCGCCGCAAGGTGGAACGGACCCAGCAACCGTCGCGTCGCCATGCCGCGTTCGACGGTCGGGTCATCGAGAGCGATCTGGATGCGGCGGGCGAGGCGCCGCACGTCACCTTCCTGAAGACCGCCGACCTGACGGCCGATACGGGGCGTGAGTTCATGACCGGCCTGTACCGCGACATGCCCTTCTCGCCGGCCCATATCGAAACCTTCGGCGGCTATTTCCGCAGCATTGCCGACAGTGACCGGCCGGTCCTGATCCACTGCGCGGCGGGCAAGGACCGCACCGGCCTGCTGGCCGCCCTGACGCATCACATCCTGGGGGTCGGGCATGACGACCTGCTGGAGGACTATCTGCTGACCAATACCGCAGTCGACATGGA
This sequence comes from Brevundimonas sp., assembly GCF_044239655.1. Lineage (GTDB taxonomy): Bacteria > Pseudomonadota > Alphaproteobacteria > Caulobacterales > Caulobacteraceae > Brevundimonas. Next base: position 3,528 of record NZ_JBIIAY010000028.1, on the reverse strand, counting down.
GCGGATCGCGCCCAGGATCGCGGCCAGTCTGAAGAAGACGACGGGCCGGGAACCGTCGCATAGCGCCCTGGTCGCCTTTCTCGGCGTCGAGGCCGCCTATCTGGAGGCGGCATGGGGCGCGATCACCGACCGGTACGGGTCGATCGACGCCTATCTGGAGACCGCGCTCGGCGTCGATACGGCCGCGCGGGACCGGATCGGCGAGCGGCTGGCGGCATGAGCGAGACCCGCGACGGCGGGCGTGTCCGTTGCGTCCGAACCCTGAACTGGCGTGAACCGCTGGAGGTCGCGGCCGGGCTGGCGATGCGGGACGGGGCCCTGTGTCTGCTGTCCGATCCGGCCCTGCCCGGCAGCCGGTCGTTCGTGGCCGTCGAACCGGAATGGAAAGCGACGCCGGACGCGGCCGAAGGGGGGCCGTTCGCCGGGCTGACGGGCGACGTCCTGACGGCCGGGGTTGTCGGCCTGGCTAGCTATGACGCCGGTGCGCGGGTCGCGACGGGGTTGCGCGAGACGGTGTGGCCCGACCTGATGCTGGCGCAGTATGCGGCGATCCTGGTGTTCGATCATGACGCGGGCAAGGTCTGCGCGATCGGCTGGGGCGGGGACGAGGCGGCAGCTCGCGACGCCTGCGACCGCGCACAGGGCTGGATGTCGGGGGCGAGATCGCCGGACGCACCCCCGCCGCCCGCAGCGGCCCTGGTCCCCGATGCAGACGACCAGACCTATCTCGACGCGGTCGCCGCCGTGGTGGCACGCATCCGGGCAGGCGACCTGTTCCAGGCCAATATCGCGCGCGGCTGGACGGCGGCGCTGGAGCCATCAGCCGACCCCTTCGACGTCTTCGTGCGGTTGGCGCAGGGCGGGGCCGCGCCCTACGGGGCCTTCTGGAGGCTGGGCGAGCGGGCCCTGGTGTCGAATTCGCCGGAGCTGTTCCTGACGCTGGACGCCGCCGACCGCCGCGTTGAGACCCGGCCGATCAAGGGCACGCGGCCGCGCGATCCCGATTCCGTGCGGGACGCCGCCAATGCCGCCGACCTGCTGGCCAGCGCCAAGGACCGGGCCGAGAACCTGATGATCGTCGATCTGATGCGCAACGATCTGTCGCGAGTCTGCGAGGCCGGGACGGTGAGGGTCGAAAAGCTGTTCGCCCAGGAAGCCCTGCCGACCGTGCATCATCTGGTCTCGACCGTTTCGGGGCGGCTGGCGGTGGACCATGACGCTGCCGACCTGTTGCAGGCGACCTTTCCGCCGGGGTCGATCACCGGCGCGCCCAAGCATCAGGCGATGAAGGTGATCGCCGCCCATGAACCGCCGCGCGGGGCCTGGTGCGGGTCGCTGTTTCTGATGGACGAGGACGCGAACCTGACCGCCTCGGTCCTGATCCGCACGGCCAGTTTCGAGCGCATCGAGGGTCGGTGGCGCGTCCGCACCCAGGCCGGGGCCGGCATCGTGGCCGACAGCGATCCGGTTCAGGAACTGGCGGAAACCGAGGTCAAGATCGGTGCCCTGCGTCGGGCCCTGACCGGGTAGTCCGGCGCTGGTTCAGCTGGTCGGGCAGTTGCTGCACAGCACCTTGTCGACCCGACGGGGCCGCAGATAGAAGGCGCTCGAGAATTTGGTCACCGCCGGCATCAGGTATTTGATCGGCGAGGTGTAGTCGTAGGTGGTCTCGGTCATCACCGCGCTCTCGCCGTTGGAGATGATGTCGGCGGGCACCGTGACGGTTCCGCCGGGCGTATAGGCGGTCACGCCGCTGGCGCGCGACCAGTCGACCTTGGCTACGCCGTTGGCGTCGCGGGTCACACTGGAGATGCGGGTGGTCAGGGTCGTCGACGAGAACGGCTTCATCATCAGGCCGCCGATGGCGATGATGTCGTCCAGTTCGTCGGTCGTGACCACGTCGGTCTGGGCCACGAGATCGGCCACCGCCGAGGCCGTATGGGCCATGCGCTTCTGGGACATATAGCCCTGGCAGAACTCGGCCAGGCCGAAATAGAAGGCGATCATGATCGGCGCGATCAGGGCGAATTCCACCGCCGACACGCCGCGTCGGTCGCCCCGCAGTCGCGACAGGAACCCCTGGGCTTTCGCGGGCTCGGTCATTGGTCCCAGGGCTCGTTACGGAAGGCCGTGGTCGCGGTCATGATGGTGTCGCCGTCACCGAGCTGGGACAGGGCCTGCTTCAGGAACGGGGTGAACAGGGGCTGCTTGTACCAGGTGCGGACAAGGATCAGGCTGCCGGGCTGGCCCGTCGTATAGGTCAGTTGCGACGGGTCGAAGCTGGTTCCGCTGGCCATGGGGTCCGGCGGGTTCTGGTTGCGGAACTGGGGAATCTCGCGGACGTCGACGGTCGCGCGCGAGGCGCACTGGCCACTGAAGATGCTCATCTTGCCGCACAACTGGGTCTTGAACTCGGCTGCCGTCAGGTTCGATCCGGCCGCCTGTCCGGTGCGCACCAGCCGCCCGGTCTCGATCACCGCGGTCTCGAGCACGGAGTCGGTGACGAACACCATCCCCAACTCGATGATGGCGAACATCATGAAGAAGAAGGGGAAGGCCACCATCGCGAACTCGACCGCCGACGAGCCGTCGCGGTTACGACGGCGGCGCAGACGCGAAAAGGACGGGGCGGCAAGGGTGGGGCGACGGATCATCGGTAGTTCGGTCTCAAGGCGTCGGGACGCCCGAGGCGGCGGGGGCGGCCGAGGCGTTCTCATAGGTCCGCAGCGACGGCGAACAGGTCGCGGCGCAGGCCATCTCGGTCGCCTGACCCCCGCGCCAGACGCGCAAACTGCCGGGCGAACCGCCCGAAACGATGATCTGGTTCTGGAACAGCGGACGGCCGATGGCGTCGACCGCGAGGATCTCGGTCTGGCCGTAGCCCTTGCCGATGATGACCAGGGTATTGGCGTCGACGACGGTCACATCGGCAATGGCGGGATTGGAGACGATCACCGACGACACCGTTCCACGCAGGGAGACCCGTTGGGTGCGGTCGATGCCGACGCTCATCGACCCCGACTGGGCCAGGACAGGCGTGGCGGCCATGCACAGGGCGAACAGCGAGGCGGCGAGGATCGAGCGGGGCTTGGAAACCTGGGTCATTGAAATCTGTCCGGGCGCGCGATGCGACGGGCGCGACCCTGCGCCGGAAATCTCAAGAAAGTCTGAAACGGCCGCGAACGGCGGCCCTGACCGGGCCGGGTACAGTAAACGTGTCGGTAACCATGCTCATAAGACCTTGGTTATTGTTCGCTTTACTTCGATTTAAGGGCTTATCCGTAGAGTGAGGCTTGTAAACGGGATCCAGCGGGCAAAACCGATGGTCCTTTCAGTACCAACCCTTTTGCTCGCTCAATCAAGGAAACTCACATGACCAAGTTCATCTCCAAGTTCGTTGCCGACGAATCCGGTGCCACCGCCATCGAGTACGGCCTGATCGCCGCCCTGATCGCCGTCGTCATCATCTCGGCCGTCACCACGCTCGGCACCACGATCTCCGCCAAGTTCGCGGCCGTCACCACCGGC
>NZ_JBIIAY010000027.1:0-29618 GCF_044239655.1 Brevundimonas sp. | reverse complement strand
CAAAACCCCCCCCCGTGGGGGGGGGGGGCCCGGCCCCGGGGGGGGGGGGCCTGAACGCAAACGCCGCTCTTGGCCCTGGCCCCCTCCGTCTCTCCGCTTCGCTTCGAGCCACCTCCCCCAAGGGGGGAGGATTGGATCAGTAGATTTCGAACAGGCCCGCTGCACCCATGCCGCCGCCGATGCACATGGTGACGACGCCGTATTTCGCGCCGCGCCGCTTGCCCTCGATCAGGACGTGGCCGGTCATCCGGGCACCCGACATGCCGTAGGGGTGGCCGATCGAGATGGCGCCGCCCGAGACGTTCAGCCGATCGTCGGGAATGCCCAGCACGTCCTGGCAGTGCAGCACCTGCGCCGCGAAGGCCTCGTTCAGCTCCCAGATGCCGATGTCGTCGACGGTCAGACCGTGCCGGCGCAGCAGGATCGGCACGGCGTAGACCGGCCCGATCCCCATCTCGTCAGGCTCGCACCCCGCGACCGCCATGCCGCGATAGGCACCGAGCGGCTGGAGCGCACGCTTCACGGCTTCACCCGCCTCCATGATGACGCAGGCGGAGGCCCCGTCCGACAGCTGGGACGCATTGCCCGCCGTGATGAACTCGCCCTGCTGGATCTCCTCGCCGCCGCCAAAGACGGTCTTCAGCGATTTCAGGCCTTCCAGCGTGGTGTCGGCGCGGTTGCCTTCGTCCCTGGACAGGGTCACTTCCCTGGCCGAGGCCTGGCCTGTCGCCTTGTCCATCACCTGCATGGTGGTGGTCATCGGCACGATCTCGGCGTCGAACCGACCGGCGTCCTGGGCCGCCGCCGTGCGCTGCTGCGAGCGCAGGGCGTATTCGTCCTGGCGGTCGCGCGAAATGCCATAGCGGCGCGACACCACCTCGGCGGTCTCCAGCATCGACATATAGATGTGGGGCGAGAGCTTCAGAAGCTCTTCGTCCTTCATCCGGTACAGGTTCATGTGCTGGTTCTGGACCAGGGAGATGGACTCCAGCCCGCCCCCGACCGCCATCTTCATCTGATCGAAGACCACCTGTTTGGCCGCCGTGGCGATCCCCATCAGGCCCGAGGCGCACTGGCGGTCCAGGCTCATGCCCGGGACCGAGGCCGGCAGTCCGGCGGCCAGGGCAACCTGACGCGCGACATTGGTGCCGGTGCCGCCCTGTTGCAGGGCCGCGCCCATGACGACGTCCTCGATCTCGGCGGGATCGACACCGGCGCGGGCGACCGCATGCCTGACCGCATGAGCGCCCAGTTGCTGGGGCGCGGTGTCGTTGAAGGCCCCGCGATAGGCGCGGCCGATCGGGGTCCGGGCGGTCGAGACGATAACGGCTTCACGCATGGGGATGCATCCTTGTTCTAGGGCGCTACCGTTCGGCTCGCGGAGCCTCACTGCTTGAGCGCGGGTTTCCTCTTCGCGTCCGGCTTCTGTGTCCGGGTTCGCGCACTTTCGTACGAACCTACGCACCTGCCGTGGCGTCAACGCAAGTCGGCATGCGTTTCAAGTCTCGAGGCAGAGCAAACCGAGCGTGGGCGCGACGGCCTCAGCCGCCATGATATTTCTGCGCCTTGGTCAGTTCGATCATCCCCTGGGCGGCACCCATCTCGGGCACGATCTCGCCCGTGCGGTCCGAGATGGCGTCGAAACGGTCGGCGATCTGTTCCAGCGCGTCCGGGCCCGTCGCATAGTGCCCTTGCGTGATCGTGACATAGGCGCGCTCGAAGCCGCCGGCACCGGCGGCCAGGATGACGCGGCTGGGGGCGTCCTCGCTGACGAGATACAGCAGGCCCGGCGACACCAGTTCGGGCCCCAAGGCCTCGAGCGGCAAGGCGGCACCCAGGTCCTCGGTCATGCGGGTGTGGGCGGTCGGGGCCAGGCAGTTGACCTTGATGTTGTTCTTGGCCCCCTCGATCGACAGGGTCTGCATCAGGCCGACCAGTGCCATCTTGGCCGCGCCGTAGTTGGCCTGGCCGAAGTTGCCGTACAGGCCCGACGACGAGGTGGTCATGACGATGCGGCCATAGTTCCGCGCCCGCATCCCGTCCCAGACTGCCTTGGTGCAGTTGACCGCCCCCATCAGGTGGACGTCGACGACGAAGCGGAAATCCTCCAGCGTCATCTTGGCGAACGACTTGTCGCGCAGGACGCCGGCATTGTTGACCAGGATATCGACGGAGCCCCATCGGGCGACCGCTTCGTCGACCATGGCCTGGACCGCGACCGGATCGGTGACCGAGGCCCCGTTGGCGATGGCCTCGCCGCCCGCCGCGACGATCTCGGCGACGACCGACTGGGCGGGTGAAGCGGACGAGCCTTCGCCGTCCCGCGCGACCCCCAGGTCGTTGACCACCACCCTGGCCCCTCGTGCCGCCAGCGCCAGGGCGTGCTGTCGGCCCAGGCCGCCGCCTGCGCCCGTCACGATCGCCACCTTGCCGTCGAACCGGATTGCCATGGTCATCCTCCTTGAAGCTTTGAACCGCGTTTAAGCGTGCGCCGTTACGTAAGCCAAGAGCGCCGGATGTGTTGAAATGGCGCCACAGTCGCCACATTCAGGTTCAAAATGTGGATGGGTACGGAACCCTGCACACGGGTCGCCGTTCCCGCAGTCGAGTGCTTCGCGGCAAGCGAGGCCCATCGACATTATCTTTGTATGAGGACGACCATGAAGCTGAAACTTCTCGCGAGTGTTGCTGTTGCGGGGCTGTTCGCAGCCGGTGCTGCGGCGGCTGAGCCCGACGGCTGGTACGGTGCCGTTGACGCCGGCTACCATCACATGGACCGCGACATGGTCATGGAGTCGGCCACCACCGGCAACAATTTCCATTTCGAGGTCAACGACGGCTGGGCCGCTTTCGGGCGCCTGGGTTACCGGTTCAACCCGAACTGGCGCGTTGAACTTGAAGGTGGATATCGCTCTGGCGATGTCGGCCGCGTCCGCGCCTCGACCGGCCCGAACGGCGTCTGCAATCTAGACCCCGCCATCGGTCCCTGCTACTCGCCCGAAGGTGACATCACCTCGACGACCCTGATGGCCAACGTCATCTATGACTTCGGCTGGGAATACTGGGGCATCCGTCCCTTCGTCGGCCTGGGTGCCGGTGTGAACCACGTCAACACCGACCTGATCGGCCGTCACCGCAACAACCGCACGGTCGGCTTCGCCGCCGACGACTCGTCCACCAAGTTCGCGGCGCAAGCCATCGCGGGTCTGGCCTGGGCCGTTTCGGACCGCGCCAACATCGACCTGACCTATCGCTACCTGACGGGCGACGCCGAGTTCTTCACGAACTCGTCGGTCGCGGCCTTCTCGCAAGGCACGATGGAAGGCGACTACGACTCCTCGCACACCGTGACCCTGGGCCTGCGTTACGCCTTCGGCCCCGACGCCGAGCCGGTCGCACCGCCGCCCCCGCCCTACGTCCCGCCGCCCGCTCCGCCGGTCGTCGCGCCCCCGCCCCCGCCGCCCCCGGCTCCCGTTCAGGGCCCCGTGCGTCGTGAGTTCGTGGTCTACTTCGACTGGGATCGCTCGGACCTGACGCCGGAAGCCCGCACGGTCATCACCTCGGCGGCCAACTACGCCAAGTCCGGTCGTCCGACACGCGTCCTGGTCGTCGGCCACGCCGACACCTCCGGCTCGGCCGCCTACAACATCGGCCTGTCGAACCGTCGTGCCCGCACCACGGCTGACGCCCTGGTCGCCCAAGGCGTCCCCGGCGGCATCCTGTCGCTGAACGGCGTGGGTGAAACGCAACTCGCCAAGGCCACGGCCGACGGCGTGCGCGAGCCGCTGAACCGTCGCGCCACGATCGACATCAACTTCTAGGACGAACGGGACCGCGTTTCGCCGCGGTCCCGGCCTGGACGATCTGATACTGAAGAATCGCCGGTCGCTCACGCGGCCGGTGATTTTTCGTTTGATTTCAGTCCTGGCGAGCGTTTTTTCCGGAAACGGCCGTTTCAGAACGGGTTTCTGCGTCACAAATCCGCCGCTGACATGACGGATTCGACAAGTTCTGCGAGAGGGGGCGTCGCGAGCCTTGCCATGCGGCGTCTGCGGCCTCTAGGAAGATGAACCGCCGTGCTGAGCTCAGGAATTTACAGGTTTGCTCGCCAGTCTCGATCCTGATTATCCCGAGGTCCCGGCCTCAGAGAGCACGGTCGTCGACGCCCTCGGGTTGGCCGGCCGCCGGTTCCTGATCGTCACGGCGCCCTTCGGGCCCTTCGGCCGCGTCCTGGCCGAGACCCTGCGGGCGCGCGGTGCCGAGGTGTCGCGGATGCTGCTCAATGCCGGCGACCTGCTCTATTGGCGCGGCCCGGGCGGAATTCAGTTCAAGGGCGAGGCGACGGCATGGCCCGCCGCCCTGGACGCCATGGCCCCGGACTATACGGACATCGTCGTGTTCGGTGAGGGCGGGGCCTACAACCAGGCCGTCCTGCGCGACGTCGAACGGTTCTCGGCCACCGTCTGGGTGCTCGAGAACGGCTATTTCCGCCCCGATTGGGTCACGCTGGAAAGGAACGGCGTCAACGCCTCGTCCAACTTGCCGCGCACCCGCCACGCCTATGAGCCGCCGACGCCCGAGATTCCGGTGACCCGCGCGGTCGGCAAGATCCTGCCCCACCATGTGCTGAACATCAGCCTGTATCACCTGATCCAGCTGCCGGGCCGTTGGCTGTTCCCGCGCTACAAGGCCCCCTACACCGTCGCGCCCTGGCTTCAGTGCGCGGGCCATATCCGCCGCTACATCGGCCTGGCCTTCCAGCGGAGCGATGCCTGCGATCCCGTAGCCATCCGCCGCAAGGGCCCCTTCTTCATCGCCTGCCTGCAACGCGAGGGCGACGCCCAGCTGCTCCGCTATTCGCATTTCGCCGACAACACCGCCTTCCTGGCCGAAGTGATGACCAGCTTTGCCGCCCATGCGCCCAAGGATGCCCGGCTGATCGTCAAGAACCATCCGCTGGATCCCGGCCTGGTCGATCTGGGCCGGATCACCTATCGGCTGGCGGTGGACCGGGGGTTGGAGAGCCGGGTCGACTTCATCGACGGCGGCAATCTGGCCCAGCTGTGCCGCGCGTCCCTGGGGATGGTGGTCAACAACTCCAGCGCCGCCCTGTCGGCCCTGGGTTTCCACACTCCGGTCAAGGTGCTGGGCGAGGCCTTCTTCGACTTCGACGGCCTGACGGACCAGCAACCGCTGGACGGCTTCTGGACCCGGCCCGCCACGCCGGATTCGGACCTGTTCCACCGCTTCCGCGCCCATGTGATCGCGCGCAGCCAGCTGAACGGCAACTATCACGAGCCGCGCGCCCTGGGCCCGACCGCCCAGGCCATCGCCGACGCCTTCCAGGGCCGCAAGCGCCGCTGACCCGGCTGAACGGTCGGACGATGTATCCGAAGGGCCGGGACGGACGTATCTGATTGCAGACGCCGTCCTTTCGCTTCTCGGAGCCCCGCCATGTCCCTTCGATCCCTCCTGATCGCCGCAGCCATCGCCGCCGCGACGGCCTGTTCACCGGCTGCCCCGCCCGCTTCGGCCCAGGCGTCGGGGACCGACAGCGGCCGGCGCGAGGTCGCGGTCTTCGCCGGCGGCTGTTTCTGGTCCGTAGAGGCGAATTTCGAGCGTATGCCGGGCGTGGTCTCCGCCGTGTCGGGCTTTGCAGGTGGGCGGTTGGCCAATCCCACCTATGATCAGGTGGTGCGAGGCGACACCGGCCACCTGGAAGCTGTCCAGGTCACTTTCGATCCGGCCCGTACCAGCTATCGCCAGCTGGTCGACCGGTTCTGGCGCACCATCGATCCGACCGATCCCGACGGACAGTTCTGCGACCAGGGTGCCCCCTACGCCACCGCCGTCTTCGCCACTTCCGCCCAGAAGCCCGCCGCCCTCGCCTCGCGTCAGGCGGCGGTCGCCGTGATCGGCGCGCGTCGCTTCGTCACACCCGTGCGCGACGCCGCCCGCTTCTGGCCGGCCGAGGCCTACCACCAGGACTTCGCCCGCCTGAACCCGGTCCGCTACGGCGGCTATACCCGCTTCTGCGGTCGTGCCGCCCGCCTGAGGCAGGTCTGGGGCGCGTAAAGTACCAGCCCCGTTCCAGAAGGCGCAGCATCCGCTGCCAGCGGTGCCCGCCAAAGCCACGCAGCCTGTGGCGGTAGGCCTCTCGGGCTCAAGTCGCGCGACCGCGCGGTAGCCCCCTCGGGCTCAAGTAGCGCGACGCGCGGTAGCCCCAAAAGGACTGTGGCCCAAGGGTCACCCTGTGGCCTTGTCATATCACTGTCACATCACTGTCGTCGCTCGTTCCAATACGGGACGTAGACGGGGCGAGATTTCGACCGGCTGCCTCCTTTTCGCCGGGCATGGGCATTGGCCCGCATCTTTCTGGGGATACAGAAACCATGATGAACCGCAAACGCGTGTTCTGGGCGACGACCGCCCTCTTTACCGGCATGCTCGCCGCCGGCGCCGCCTCCGCTCAATCGACCGGCACCGAAGCGACCGAAGTCGAATCCGTCGTCGTCACGGGCGCGCGCGGTCCGGCCACCGCCGGCGTCGCTGTCGCCGAGACGGTCGCCAAGACCCGCAACACCATCAACCAGGAATTCATCGCCACCCAGCAGGCCGGTCAGACCATCCTGCAGGTCCTGAACCTGACGCCGGGCCTCAGCTTCACCAACGCCGACCCCTACGGGTCGTCGGGCGGCAACATCCGTCTGCGCGGCTTCGACGGCAACCGCGTCTCGCTGACCTTCGACGGTATCCCGCTGAACGACACCGGCAACTACGCCACCTACACCAACCAGCAGCTGGACCCGGAACTGATCGAGCGCGCCTCGGTCAACACCGGCTCGACCGACGTCGACAGCCCGACCGCTTCGGCGACCGGCGGCACCATCAACTACGTCACGCGCCGTCCGGCCGCGGACTTCGGTGGCTGGGTCCAGGGTTCGCTGGGTGACTTCAACTATCGCCGCATCATGGGCCTCGTCGACACCGGCGAAGTCGGCCCCTGGGGCACCACGGCCTGGTTCGCCGTCTCGTACCAGAACTATGACAAGTTCAAGGGCATCGGCGAGCTGGAGAAGACCCAGTTCAACGGCCGCATCTATCAGCCGCTGGGCGACAACGGCGACTTCGTCGCCCTGTCGGGTCACTACAACGAGAACCGCAACAACAACTACAACGGCCCGAACCTGGCTACCTCGACCGGCTTCTGCGACGTCGCCCGGACCCAGGTCTGCGGTGATCAGGTCAACGATCCGGCCAACCCGTTCGGCTGGAACATCGACTTCGACCGCACCTATGTCGCGCCGACCGTCCGGACGGGCGTCGCCGACCTCGACACCAACGGCACCGGCTACTGGGGTCTGCGGGTCAACCCGTCCAACACGGGCAACATCCGCGGCAACTCGCGCTTCACCCTGATGGACGGCCTGGTCCTGACGATCGACCCGTCGTTCCAGTACACCCTGGCCAACGGCGGCACCCAGCAGGCGGTCCTGTCGGAAACCAACCAGCTGCTGCGCGGCACCCGCACCACGGGCGGCGTCGATCTGAACGGCGACGGCGACATCCTCGACAGCGTACGCGTCATGACGCCGTCGAACACCAACACCCATCGCTATGGCCTGAACTCCTCGCTGATCTGGGACCTGAACGACAGCCATCGCCTGCGCGCCGCCTATGCGCTGGACTGGGGTCGTCACCGCCAGAACGGTCACTACGGCTTCGTTGACTTCACCATCCCGACCAAGCCGGTCTTCGTCGACGTGTTCGGTGGTCGTAATGACGAGGACAACCGCGTCACCAACCTGGACGGCTATGAGCTGCAGGCCCGCGACCGCAAGTCGATCGCCATGCTGAACCAGTTCTCGCTGGAATATCGCGGCCGCTTCCTGGCCGACGCCCTGACGGTGAACATCGGCGTTCGCGCGCCCTTCTTCGAGCGTGAGCTGAACCAGAACTGCTTCTCGCAGAACTCGTCCTCGAACGTGCTCTGCACCAGCCAGGTCCCGAACGCGCCCCTGGCCAACGGCAACGTGACCTTCGGCACCTCGACGACCCAGTACATCCGTCCCTATTCGCTGACGAAGAAGTACGACGACATCCTGCCCAACGTCGGTGCGACCTACCGCTTCGGCGACGGTCATTCGGTGTTCGCCAGCTACGGCGAATCCCTGTCGGCCCCGCGTACCGACAGCCTGTATGTCGTGCGTCGTCTGGCCGACGGCTCGATCGGCAATCCGACGGTCCAGCCCGAAGAGTCCAAGAACATCGACCTGGGCTACCGCTACACGGCCTCGACCCTGGTCGTTCAGGCCTCGGTGTTCTCGAACCAGTTCGACAACCGCATCGTCTCGACCTTCGACCCCGACCTGGACACCTTCGTGGACCGCAACGTGGGTTCGGTGGAATCGATGGGCGCCGAGTTCTCGGTGGGCTGGGAGCCGATCGAGAACCTGAGCCTGTACGCCACGGCCTCGTTCCTCGACAGCGAACTGCAAGACAACTACGTCTTCAACGCCGCCGGAGCCCAACTGCAGACCAAGGGCAAGAAGCAGGTGGAAACGCCTGAGGAAATGTTCTCGGCCCGCGCCAGCTACAAGTTCAACGACGTGTTCTCGGCCGGGGTTCAGGCCAAGTACACCGGCGAACGCTGGGTGACCGACGTCAACGACCTGAAGACCGACGCCTATACGATCGTCGACATGGACGCCCGCTTCGACCTGGCCACCTTCGGCCTGGAAGGCACCTACATGCAGTTCAACGTCACCAACGTCACGGACGAAGACTACTACGCCAACCTGGGCACGGGCGCTTCGGCGACCCCGGGCCAGCTCGGCTACGGCCGTCGCTTCGCCGGTGTCGGTGCTCCGCGCACCGTCATGGCCAGCCTGCGCGTCTCCTTCTAAGGACACGCTGCCTGATCAGACTGCGAAAGGGGCCGCGAGCGATCGCGGCCCCTTTTTGCTGTCTTCTTTGGCCTGGCGGTTTGAGGTCAGATCGACATCGGGTCGTGAAGACCGCGCCGGCCCGGCGCGGTCTGCCGACGTCCGGTCGAGGATATAGGATTAAATTCTTGCGCGAATCTTGCGCCTGCATCGCGACGTGCCCACATCGATCGACAGGTCTTTGAAATGTGCAGGTCCAGTGGCTCACCGCGACCAGGGTGAGAACCGACAGATTTGGCGGTCGTCCCCGACGACCCCCGGATAAGTCATTGTTTTCGCTGAGCCGCTCGTGGCGGCTTGGCGGTTTGGCGGTGTGTTTTCGCTGCGCCACCGCCAACGCAGCTCGCGTCAGCAACCCGCTTGCGCGACCCTGTTCCGTTCCGACTTCACCGGAAGGAGCGGAGGGCTCAGGCCGCGCCGACCTCGGCGTCGTCGGGCTGGGGCAGGGGGCGCAGGTCCTCGACCGGCGAGATATAGTCGGCCATGGCGTCGAACTCGCTCAGGAAATGGGCGCGCAGGTCGTCGGTCTCCATGATGACCTCGTGCTTGGCCCCCGGAACCTCGACATAACGACCCCGGCCCAGCCGTTTGGCCGCCCATTTGTTGGTCTGTTTCCAGACCCGGTCATCCTCGCCCGCCTGGACGAAGGTGGTCGGGATCTTGACGGCTTTCAGGGCCTTGGGCTTGAGCGCGCGCTCGCCGGCGTCCAGCGCAAAGGCCAGCCAACCCCAGGTCGGGCCACCGACGGCCAGATGCGGACATGCGTAAAGCTGCTGACGCCACAGCTCGTAACGGCCCTCGTCCGAGGTCAGGGCGTCCTTCTCGAAGGTGTGGTCGAAGGGGTCGTCGGCATCGTCCAGCACGAACTCGCCGGCCTTGCCGTGACGCAGGTTCCAGCGCACGGCCAGCTTGACCGACCACATCGACCGCTTGCCGGTCTTGATGCGCAGCATCGGTCCGACCAGGACGGCTCCCGAAAAGCGGTTCTCCCCGTTCTCGAGCGTCAGCAGGTTCAGCGCCGCCCCCATCGAATGGCCGACCATGATCCAGGGCTTGGGCGCGCGGGTCTCGAAGGCGTTCAGCAGCCGGTCATAGTCGTCCAGGAACTCCTCGACGGCGCGGGCATGGCCCTTCAGCCGGTCGGGCAGCAGCCGCGCCGACAGTCCCTGTCCACGCCAGTCGTGGGCCAGGACGCAGAAACCCCGGGCCAGAAAATTGCCGATCACCTCGAAATATTTCTCGATCGGCTCGGTGCGGCCGGGCGACAGGATGACCGTGCCGCGGGGCTTCTTGGCCACCATGGCCGACGGCGTCCAGAACGCGGCGCGCAGCCGCAAGCCCCCGGCGCCCCGGAACCAGTCACCCTGTCCGCCCGGAGGCGAGGAGGCACCCGGAACCCCCATCAGGGGGGCCTGGGCGGCGAAGGCTTGGGCTCGGTTCACTCAGGCTTCCTGAACTTCAAGGTCATGCGGTCGCTTTCGCCGATCGCATCGTATTTGCTGCGGTCGAACGTCGGGTCGGGCGCCTGACCCTGCGGCGCCGTCAGACGCTGGGGCGGCAGGGTTTCGACGCCGAACGGATGATCCTTGGTATCCGTTGCATTCGCGTTGATTTCCGAGGAGGCCACGAAAATAAAGCCCGCCTCGGCCGCAAGCTGGCGCACGAAGGCCTCCTGGACATAGCCGTTGGCCGCGGACGGGTCCTGGTCCTCGTCCGGCGCCAGACGATGCTGTTCGATGCCCAGCACCCCGGCGGGCCGCAGGGCCTCGAAAGCGTCGGAGAAGGCCTTTTCGGCGATGCCGGCCGCCATCCAGGCATGGATGTTGCGCATGAACAGGACCAGGTCCGCCGACCCGGCCGGAGCGACCGCGCCGGTCGTCGGTCCGAAGGCCGAGAATTTGACCTCGCCATACAGTTTCGGATCGGCCGTGAACCGCTGTTCGTAGTTGGCCATCAGGGCCGCCTGCGCCGGGTCGGCTCCCGGCCCGGTCGGGAAGCCCGCCGCATAATAGGTGCCCTCACCCCGCGACAGATAGGGGGCCAGGATCTCGGTGTACCAGCCGCTGCCGGGCCAGAAATCCACCACCGTCATCCGGGGCTGAAGGCCGAAGAAACGCAGCGTCTCCATCGGGTGTCGCGCCGGATCGCGGACCCGGTCGGCGGCGCGCCACGGCCCCTGGATGGCCCATTCCAGCGTGCCTTCGGGCGGACCGGCGGGTGTGTCCGGGGCCTTGGTCTCGGCGGGTTCGGGCTTGCGGTCACAGGCGCTGGGCAGGACCAGCGTCGCCGCCGCCATCATCAGCATGGATCGCCGCGAGGGCGTCGTCCGCGAGGTTGGCGCGCGCTGTCCCATCAAGGTCTCCCACCCAACCGTGCTGACCCACGGCCGCCCAAGGGTGAGGGCTTAACGGGGTTCTATCGTGCGGTCAAAAGGGGCGGGTCAGCCCGGTTTACGGAAGCGCAGCGTCATCCGGTCCGCTTCGCCGATCGCATCGTACTCGGCGCGCTGTTCCGGGGTCAGGGCCCCCGTGCCGTCGCGGTTGGCCGAGCGGCGTGCGGGCGGCAGGGTCCAGACGCCGAACGGGTGGTCGCGGTCGTCCTTCGCATTGGCGTTCAGCTCGCTGCGCGCCTCCAGCACGAAGCCGGCGTCCTGGGCGGCGTGGATCACATAGCTTTCGGGCACATAGCCGGTGGAGGCGACGGTCGCGACATTGATGCCGTCGACACTGCGTTGCTCCTCGATGGCGAGGATGCCGCCGGGCTTCAGCGCCTTGAAGAAGGCCGCCAGATAAGGCTCGGTGCGGCCGTCGCGGGCCCAGTTGTGCAGGGCGCGGGCCACGATGACGATGTCGGCCGTCCCGTCGGCGACCCCCATCCCCTCCAGCGGCTTGGCCACCCCGACATAGGTTCCGCCGGTCGCTGTGGCATAGGGCTGGAGGATGTTGCGCCACCAGCCGGCCGCGCCGGGCTCGATCTCGACGATGGTTGTGCCGGGGTTCAGACCCCAGAAGGTCAGGGTCTCCAACGGGCGGCGCTGGCCGTCGCGGGCGACGTCGGCGGCGGGACGGGTGTCGGACCCGATCGCCGCCTGCAACGCCTCGTCCTCCTGAAGCACGGGCGGGGTCATCGCGGCGCGACGGGCGACGCGCTGGGCCGGGGTCTCGCCCAGGGTCGGCAGGTCGAGCCGGGTGGCTTGCTGCGCAGCGGCGGGAACGGCCGCCAGCAGGGCGCAGGAAATCAGGACGGGGGCGATCAGGCGCATGGCGAACTCCAGAGGGTTGCCCCCAGATAGCCCGGTCATGCCGGCGAAGGAAAGGCGGCGAAACGTCCTGAGCTGACCTCTTGCGCGCCGAAAACCGTTTCCCACATCGTCAATCGAAGGTGCCGCTCGCGGGCCTTCCAGAGCGCCGGGGCCCATCAGGGACCGGAACTTTGATCACCCACCGCCGTCCCGGGCACAAAACGCGGGGCGGCTCCGTCTTGCTGATGATCAGGAGATCGACATGCGTACCATCGACTTCACACCCCTCTATCGCTCGGCCGTCGGCTTCGACCGTCTGGCAGGCCTTCTGGAAAGCGCCGCGCGCACCAGCCAGGAAAACGGCTGGCCGCCCTACAATATCGAGACGACGGGCGAGAACGCCTATCGGATCGAGATCGCCGTCGCCGGCTTCAAGCCCGACGAGCTGTCGCTCGAGGTCAAGGAAAACCTGCTGACCGTCGTCGGCACGAAGGCCGCCAATGACGACGCCGCCGCCGCGCAGAAGACCTATCTGCACCGCGGCCTGGCCGAACGCGATTTCGAGCGCCGGTTCCAGCTGGCCGACTACGTCATCGTCACCGACGCGAACCTGGACAATGGCCTGCTGTCCATCAGCCTGAAGCGCGAACTGCCCGAGGCCCTCAAGCCCCGCCGCATCGAGATCGGCACGGGCGCGGCGCGTCTGATCGAAGGCGAAGCCGCCGCTGCTTAATCCCGTGGCCGGCCTCAAGTAGCGCGAACGCGCGGCAGGCCCAAAATACCTGCCTCAAGTCGCGCTAACGGGCGATAGGCCACAAATGAAGGCGAGGGGGCGGCGCGGTGCGTCGCCCCTTTTCTATGCCGCGATCCGCTGGGCAGGCAGGCCCAGGGCATGGTCGAGGTGGGCCTCGACGAAGGTGGCCTCCATCACCGTCGCCCCGGTGAAATCGGCTCCGGCCAGGTCGGCTCCGTCCAGATTGGCCCGCGTCAGGTCGGTTCCATGAAGGCTGGCGTAGCGCAGGCGAGCCCCCTTGAGGACCGACGGCATCGACCGGGTCGGCCCCAGAGGCAGGGGCCCCAGCTGGGCACCGCCCAGGTTCGCCTTGTTGAGGATCGCGCCCGACATCCGGGCCCCGCGCAGGTCGGCCCCGCGCAGATCGGCCCCGCGCAGGTCGGCGTTCTCCAGATTGGCCCCCTGAAGGAACATCTTGCGCAGGTCGAAGCCGACCAGACAGGCCCCCCTGGCGCTGAGCGCCGGCAGCTTGAGCCCGGTCAGGCGATCGCCGAGGGGACGCAGATCCTCGCCGTCGAAACAGGCCGGTGCCCCCAGTTCGCCGCCGCTCTCGGCCCAGGCGTTGGCGTCCAGCGCCATCTCCATCAGGGTCTCGGCGCGGTCGATGGCGGCTGCGCTCGGCGCCCGCAGACTGCCGGTCATGTCTGTCCGGTCCAGGCGAGCGCTTTCCATGACCACGCCCGACAGGTCGGCTCCGATCAGCCGGGCTCCGGCCAGGTTGGCACCGCCCACCTCGGCCCCTTCGAGCATGGCACCCGACAGGTCGGCATCCTTGAGGTTTGCCCCCGTCAGCCGGGCCCCCTTCATCGAACAGTCGGTGAAGTCGGCCTTGAAGGCGCTGACGCCCTCGAAGCGCGAGCCGTCCAGGGTGGCGCCGGCGAACCGGGCCCCGTCGGCCAGGCCCGGCCGCTGTTCATGCTTCATCTCCGCCAGCCCCTTGGTGGCGTGGGGGATGGCGATGACGCCTTCGCGGAAGTCCGCCTGGGTCAGGTCGGCCTGGCTGAGGTTGGCCCCCTGGAGGCAGGTGCCCCGGATGTCGGCGCGCCGCAGACAGGCCCCCGACAGGTCCGCACCACGCAGGTCGCAGCCGAACAGGATCGCCCGTTCCAGCCGCGCGCCCGACATCCTGACCCCCTCCAGCGAGGATCCGGTGAAGTCGGCGTCGTCGAGCAGACGGCCGGTCAGGTCCAGCCCGGTCAGGTCCACGAATTTCAGCGACAGGCGGCGGCCGCCCGACTTGCCTTCGACGAAGCGGACGTGGGCCGTCACGAACAGATCCAGGTCGCCTTGACCCAGCTTGCGTCGCACTACGCTCATGCGGCCTTCTCCTCGATATTCAGACCCTTGACGCCGGTCAGGGTCGCTCCGGCGAAATCGGTATGTCGTGTCTGCGTCCCGTGCAGGTTGGCGCGGGTCAGGTCGGCGCCGGCCAGACAGGCCCGGCGCAGATCGGCTCCACCCAGATCGGCCCCTCTCAGAGTCGCGCCGGTCAGGTCGGCGGCCAGCAACCGGTCGGGGCCGATCATCAAGGGGCCCAGCTGGGCCTCGCGCATATCCGCCCCCGACAGTTTCGCGCCGGTCAGACGGGCACCCCGCAGGTCGGCGCGGCGCAGATGGGCCTGACGCAGGTCTGCACCTTCCAGGCGGGCACCCTGAAGCTGCACCCCCTCCATGTCGAGCCCGTAGAAGACGGCGCGGCGGGCCGACAGGGCGGTCAGGTTCAGGCCGGTGATCGACCGCAGCGGCCGCAGGTCGACGTCGTCGAAGACCGAGGGCTGTCCCTGGGCTCCGCCCGTCTCGCACCAGATCGCATGGTCATGCAGCATGTCGGCGGCGGGCAGGGCGTCGATCCGCGAACCGGAGGACCGGTCGTCGGTCAGGGCGCCTTCAAGGTTGGCCCCGTCGGTGCGCCACATCGCGGCCGTTACCCCCACCAGGACGGCGTCGCGCAGGTCGGCCCCTGACAGGTCCGCGCCCGACATGTCGGCACCGGCCAGGTCCGCGCCCCGGAAGCAGGCCTGTTTCAGATTGGCCCGGACCAGCTTGCAGTCCTTCATGATCGCGTTGGAGAAGTCGGCCGCCTGGGCGGCGATCCCCGACAGGCGCGAGCGTTGCAGATTGGCCCCGGCCAGACAGGCGCCCTGGGCCTGGGTGTCGTGCGACCGCGCCGCTTCGACAATGGCGAAACCCCCTTCGGGCCGTGCCGTGGCCAGGGTCCCTTCGCGCAGATCGGCCTCGAACAGATCGGCCCCCGACAGGTCGGCACCGCGCAGACAGGCGCCGCGAAGGTCGGCCCGTCGCAAACTGGCCTCGGTCAGGCTGGCACCTTGCAGGTCGGCCCCAAAGAAGATGGCGTTGTCGAGCTTGGCTCCGGTCAGGTCGCACCCGCTCAGGCAGGCTGCGGTGAAATCGGCATCGGCCAGGTTCCGGCCGGTCAGGACCAGACCCGAGATATCCATCCAGGCGAAGACGGCGCGAGCCCCGCCCGGCCTGGCCTGCCAGAGCCGGTCATGGCGCGCGCAGATCGCGTTCAGCTCGGACTGGCTGATGCGGCGTCTCGGTGGATGCTCGGCGAGCGGAGTCATGGTCGAAGCTTGCACCCGGCTCACTTAAGGAAGCCTTGCACAATCAGCGTTCTGTCACCCTCAGGCGGTCAGCAACCCCTGGGCCGACAGGGCGTCGGCCAGTTCGCCGGGACCGGTCCACAGGCGGGTGTAGCCAGCCTCGCCCAGCCGTTGCAGTTCGGTGACCAGATCAGCGCGTGGCGAGGCAGCGAAGCGGGCGTCGAAGCCGGCACCGTCGGCGCTGACCTTGACCATCGGCCGGCCCGTTTCCAGCCGGTGCAGGAAGCCCTCGCACAGCACCCGGGCCTCGGATCCCAGCAGCCCCGTCTCGACCGCGAGCCCCGCCTGGCGCAGCCGCTCGGTGCCGCGACCAGAGGCGAAGGGGGACGGATCCAGACAGGCCACCACCACCCGCGCGATCCCGGCCTCGGCCAGGAACTGGGCGCAGGACTGTCGGCCCGACGACCGCGCGCCGCAAGGTTCCAGGGTGACATAGGCCGTCGCGCCGCGAACGTCCGGGCCAGCGGCGGGCACAGCCTGTTCCTCGGCGTGGGGACGGCCGCCCGGCGCCGTCGCCGCCTCGGACAGCACGACGTCGTCCTTGACGATCACACAGCCGACGGCAGGGTTCGGCCAGGTCTCGCCCATCCGCGACAGGGCCAGTTCGATGGCCCGCCCCATGTGTTGGGTATCGTTGGATCCGCCCTCGCCGGATGACGCCGTCATGCGACCGGCGGCAGGGCTTGGGCCCGTCCTTCGTCGAGATACCGAGCCGCCGTGGGCTTCAGGTCGGCACCCAGGGTGATTTCCAGCGGATTCCCCGTCGGAATCTCGACGCCCACGATCTGGTCGTCCGGCACATCGAACAGCAGTTTGACGATGGCCCGCAGCGAGTTGCCGTGGGCCGTGATGAGCACATCCTCGCCGGCCTTCAGGCGCGGGGCGATGGCCTCGTTCCAGTAGGGCAGGACGCGGTCGAGCGTGGTCTTCAGGCTCTCGGTGTCGGGAATGGTCTGGCCGGCATAGCGGGGGTCGGCGTTGAAATCCCATTCACCGCCGGGGGCCAGCGGCGGGGGCGGGACGTCATAGCTGCGGCGCCAGACCTTGACCTGATCCTCGCCGTGTTTCGCCGCCGTCTCGGCCTTGTCGAGCCCGGTCAGGCCGCCATAGTGCCGCTCGTTCAGACGCCAGTCCTCGATGACAGGCACTCCGGCAAGCCCTGCCGATTGCAGGGCCAGGGCTCCGGTGCGTTTGGCGCGCGTCAGCACCGAGGTGAACATCACGATCGGCCTGAAATCCGCATCGGCGATCAGTTCGCCGCCCCGCCGCGCCTGGGCCTCGCCCTCAGGCGTAAGATCGACGTCGACCCAGCCGGTAAAGCGGTTTTCCAGGTTCCACTGGCTCTGGCCATGGCGCAACAGGATCAGACGAGGCATGGGCGGCTCCGCGAAGTTCAGCGCCCCGGCGTAGGTCGCACCTCGCCGGGGGTCAAGCGGGTCGGGACCGAACCGTGTCATCCGAAAGTCGCAATCCGAGGACTTTCAGCAGGTTGGTTGTGACCCGTAGGGGCATTGGCTATACCCGCGCGATCCTTCACGAGGGGCGGCCGGTCTCGGGTTTGCTTCCTTGCCTATCCACACCGCGACCACCAGGACCCGACCCCATGATGAAGCCGCGCCAGGACCTGACGCCGAACTCGATCGACTTCGAGAACATCCCCTTCGTCAAGCCGACGGGGTTCCGGGAGTATGACGCGCGCTGGATCCTGGACAAGGAGATCAACCTGCTGGGCATCCAGGCCCTGGGTCTGGGTCTGGCCACCTTCGTCCACGAGAGTGGCGTCCAGCCTCGCATCGTCGTCGGCCACGACTTCCGCTCCTATTCGCTGATGGTGAAGCAGGCGCTGATCCTGGGCCTGATCGAGGGCGGGATGGAGGTGCTGGACATCGGCCTGGCCCTGTCGCCGATGGCCTATTTCGGACAGTTCGCCCTGAATGCGCCGTGCGTCGCCATGGTCACCGCCTCGCACAATGAGAACGGCTGGACCGGCGTCAAGATGGGCACCAATCCGCCCGTCACCTTCGGACCGGACGAGATGGGCCGGTTGAAGGAAATCGTGCTGGGCGGCCTGGGTGTTTCGCGCCCGGGCGGACGGGTCGAGCGGATCGAGAATTTCCGGGAGACCTATCTCAAGGAGGTGGTCGGCGACATCAAGCTGTCGCGTCCGCTCAAGGTCATCGCCGCCTGTGGTAACGGCACGGCCGGTGCCTTCGCCCCCGACGCCCTGCGCATGATGGGCGCCGAGGTGATCGAGATGGACTGCGACCTCGACTACACCTTCCCGAAATACAATCCGAACCCCGAAGACCACGAGATGCTGGTCTCCATGGCTGAGCGGCTGCGCGAGACGGGCGCCGACCTGGCCCTGGGCTTCGATGGCGACGGCGACCGCTGCGGCGTGGTCGACGATACGGGCCACGAGATCTTCGCCGACAAGATCGGCCTGCTGCTGGCCCGCGATCTGTCAGCGATCTACAAGGACGCGACCTTCGTCGTCGATGTGAAGTCGACCGGCCTGTACAAGACCGACGAGGTGCTCAAGGCCAACGGTGCCACCACCGTCTACTGGAAGACGGGCCACTCCTACATCAAGCGCAAGACCGCCGAACTGGGGGCCCTGGCCGGGTTCGAGAAGTCGGGGCACTTCTTTTTGGCCAAGCCGATCGGCCGTGGCTACGACGACGGCCTGGTGGCCGCCGCCGCCGTGCTCCAGATGATGGACCGCAATCCGGGCAAGGCCCTGTCCGAGCTGAAGACCGCCCTGCCGGACGCCTGGACCAGCCTGACCATGTCGCCCCACTGTGGCGACGAGGTGAAATACGGGGTGCTCGACAAGATCGTCGCCGAGTACGAGAGACTCGCGGCCGAGGGCGGCTCGATCCTGGGGCGCAAGATCCTTGAGGTCATCACGGTCAACGGTGCCCGCGTCCATCTCGAGGACGGCTCTTGGGTCCTGGTCCGTGCCTCGTCGAACAAGCCCGAGATGGTCGTGGTGGTCGAATCCATGCGGTCCGAGGACGACATGCGCGCCCTGTTCCGCGAAGAGATCAAGCCGCGCCTGGCCGCCCACCCGGAAATCGGCGCCTACAATCAGGAAATCTGACACCAGATTGCGCGAGGACACTGGCGGGTCCAGTGTCGCCGCCTGAGTTGGAGGTCGAGTGGCTGAGGCGGCGTACCGGGTAGCGATCGTCGGCGGCGGCTTTTCCGGAGCCATGCTGGCGGCGCGGCTGGCCGAGACCGGCATCGCCTCGGTCCTCATCAACGACGGCGCGGAGATTGGCCTGGGCGTCGCCTATTCAACGGCGTTCGAAGGCCATCTGCTCAACGTTCGCTCCGGCCGGATGAGCGCGGTCGAGGGCAGGCCGGACGATTTCGTGGCGTGGCTGCGGACGAACCGGCCCGCGTTGGCCGACCCGATCGATTTTGCACCGCGGAAGGTCTACGGCGACTACGTCCGCGACCGGCTGGCGACTGTCGAGGCCGCGTTTCCCGGCAGAATCCAGCGGGTCCCGGGCCGCGCCGTCGCGATGGGCGATGGTGCCGTACAGCTGACCGATGGCTGCACCATCCCGGCCGACGCCGTCGTTCTGGCCACCGGCAATCCGGCCCCGGCGACGGCGTCCGGAGAGGTGGGAGGGCGGGTCATCGGCGACCCCTGGGCCGTCGGGGCGCTGGACCGGATCGAACCCGACGACAGCATCCTGATCATCGGCACGGGCCTGACCATGGTCGACATGATCCAGAGCCTTCTGGCCCAAGGCTGGAAGGGCCGGGCCACCGCCCTGTCGCGACGCGGCCTGTTGCCCCGCGCCCATGCCGCCACGCCTGACCTTCCCGCCGACCTGCCCGCGGAGGCCCTGACCGGGCCGGTGTCGAACCGTCTCGCGGCGGCGCGGTCGACGATCTGCGCCAGCGGCTGGCGCGGCGTGATGGAGGCCTATCGTCCAATCACCGCCGATCTGTGGGCGGCGGCTGACGTGGATCAGCGCGCCCGGATGGTGCGGCACCTGCGGCCCTGGTGGGACGTCCATCGCCACCGGATCGCCCCCCGGATCGCCGAGACCCTGACCGGCTTGGTCGCATCACGGCGGCTGCGGGTCGTCGCCGGTCGGCTGGGGGTGGTCGAGACGGATCGGGATGGCGTCTGGGCCGGCTGGTCGCCGCGCGCAGGGGGCGCTCAGCCGCCGCTGACCGCGAACTGGCTGATCGACTGCACGGGACCGGCGCATTCGCCCGCGACCGATCCCCTGACCGCGCCCCTGCTGGCCTCGGGTCGGGCTCGTCTGGACCCGCTGGGACTGGGGCTGGATCTCGATGCGTCGGGAAGGGTGCTGGACGCCCGGGGTGTCGCCGATCCGCGACTGTTCGTGCTGGGCCCACCGGCGCGCGCGGCCTTCTGGGAAACCATAGCGGTTCCGGATATTCGCAAGCGGATCGAGGGGGTCGTCGCGGCCCTGACCTGAGCCGTCGCGAAACCCTCAGGCTGCTACGGCCGCCGCCGCAGCAGGCTCGGCCAGCCGCTCGACCAGGTCCTTCAGCGCCATCGGCTTGCCGATGAAATAGCCCTGGGCGATGTCGCAGCCCATGCCCTGCAACAGGGCCATGGCCGTCGCGGTCTCGACCCCCTCGGCGACGACCTTGAGGCCCAGGCTGTGAGCCAGGTCGATGGTGGACTTGACCAGCAGGGCGTCGCGCGAGCTCTCGTCCAGGGCCAGGACGAAGGCCTTGTCGATCTTGAGTTCGTCGGCCCGGATCCGCTTCAGATAGGCCAGGGACGACAGGCCCGATCCATAGTCGTCGATCGACACCTTGACCCCCGCCGCCGAGAACCGGTCGATGATGGCCAGGGCCAGTTCGGGGTTGTCGATGACGGCGGTCTCGGTGATCTCGAAACACAGGTCGGCACCGCTGGTCGCGACCTCGTTCAGAGCGAAATCGGCGAAGGCCTCGTCGGACAGCAACCGGCCGGAGATATTGACCGACATCATCAGGGCGTGTCCCTGCTCGGCCAGGACCTTCTGATCGGTGATGGCCTGGCGGATGACCCATTCGGTCAGGGGGCGGATGTGGCCGGTTTCCTCGGCCATGCCGATGAACAGGTCGGGCGAGACGAAGCCGCGCCGGGGGTGTCGCCAGCGCATCAGCGCCTCGACCCCGGTGATGGCATTGGCGCGCAGGTCGTGCTTGGGCTGATAGGCCATCCAGACGTCGCCGGATTCCACCGCCGCCATAAGTTCCGAGATCAGCGACAGGTTGCCGCCGGGATCGCCGTAACTGGCCGCATCGAACAGGCTGCACCGACGACGCGCCGCGCGCGCCTGGTCCAGGGCGATGGCGGCGCGGTCGACGGTCGAATCGACGCCCGACAGGCTCTTGCCCGCGCGCGCAAGGCCGGCGGTCAGCGAGACATCGACGGTCGCGCCGTTGAGCCGCACCGGTGTCTCGGCCTGGGTGCAGATCGCCTCTGCGATAGCCTGGGCCTCGGCATCATCGCCGGCTGCAAAACTGAAGCCCAGGGTGCCGCCGCCGACACGGGCGATCGCGGAACCCTCCGTCAGCGTTCCCAGCCGGGTGCCGAGGGCCGACAGAAGCTGGGCCATGGAGTCATAGCCGATGGCGTTGCGCACGACCTCGAACCGGTCGACCCCGACCACCGCGACATAGACGCCCGGATGGGCAGCGGCCTGGCGTTCCAGCGACAGCCGGTTGGGCAGGCCGGTCTCCTGATCGTGCAGGGCCATGTGGGTCAGGCGAGCCTCACGATCACGAATGTCGCCGGCCATCAAGTTGAAGCTTGCGGCCAGGCGACCGATTTCGTCGGTCGATCCGACCTCGACCTCGGCATGCTCGCCCTGTTGCAGGCGGTGGACGGCGTCGTCGAGCGCGCTGATCGGCCGGGTCAGGCCGCGCGCCAGGACCCAGGTTCCGGCCATCAGCAGGGCCAGACCGGCCAGACCGATCACGGCCAGGGCCAGGAACAGCGGTTCATAGGGCTTCATCGCCCGCTTCAGGGGATAGTTGAGCACCAGCACCGCCGGCGCATCGGCGTCGAACGAGGGCAGGGCCCTGGCCAGGACCATGGCGGAACCCTCGGGGGTGCGGGTCGTGACGGCCCGGGCTGCGCCGTCGAAGGTCTGGCGGTCGAGCAAGGTGCCCAGCGGACTGGCGGCCCCGGCCATGTCGCGCCAGCCCGAGGTCGCGCGGGTGGCGACGGTGGCGTTCAGCGGAATGGCCGACAGGCTCTCCAGATTCTGCATCTGGCCGACGTCGAGCGCGTCCACAAACACGACCCAGCCGATCAGGACGGGAGCCATGATCGGGGCGGCGACAACCTGATAGGGGCCGGTACCGATCGTCATGACCCCGGCGTCGAGCCGGCCGGATTCCAGGCCCGCATACAGGGTGTCGATCGAGGCTTCATCGGGGTTCAGGCCGGCGGCAGTGACATAGCCGTCGATGCCGACGATCATGGCTCCGTCCACCTTCTGGCGGGCGCGCAGATTGTCGAGGGCCGAGCGGATCGTGGCCTCGTCATTGGTGGCGACGGCTTCGCGGAAGCCGAAATCCTGGGCCAGGACGGCCGCACCCTGGCGCAGTTGTTCGGACCGACCCGCCCAGATCTGGTTGTAGACGGCCCCCGAGGCCGTCAGTTCGTCGCGCACCACGCGGTGGGCGCTGGATGTCACCGCCGTGACCACGGCGATCGCGACCAGGACAAGGGCGATCCCGAACAGGCCCATGTAGAGGACCGTGAGTCGGGTCTGGAGCCGGTTGAAGCGAATCTTCATCGAACGGCGGCCCGACCGGAGAAATCACCGGTGATCAGCTGGCGCGACCCCGCTGCCGCCTGGGTATAGATCGTGGCGATCTCGTTGCCGCGTCCGGTCAGGCGGGGGTGCCAGACGCGCAGGGTGGCACCGCCGGCGGGCAGGCCGGTCACCGTGACGTCGCCGGTCGCCCCGGTCTTGGCTGCCCACGGGGTATCGACGACCTTCACATAGGCCAGCATCTGGTCGTGGATGTTGCAGCCCAGGGCGGCGACCCCGGCCGTCGAGAAGACGTGGCTTCGTGTCTCGTCACGGCCGAACAGCTCGATCTCGAACCGGTTGCCGCGCGAGAAGGAATAGACGTGGTGGCGGACCCGGTCGAGGTTCGGAAAGCTGACGGTCGCGCCGACCGGCACGACCAGGACGAAGGGATCGAACTGGACGTTGGCCTGGGTCACTCGCAATGGCCAGGGGAACCGGATCGGGCCCCGGGGCACACCGGAGTTGGGAACCACCGTGATCACGGCGTCGCGCACGGGCCGCCCGGCGGTGTCGCGGACGCTGACCGTCAGATCTGCGGCGACCGCGGGCAACCCGAAAAGCAAGGCCAAGGCCATGGCAAGAACAAAGCGCATTTCCCTGAAGTAACAGACGGCGGTGAACTTGGCGTAAACCATAATGCAATCCCAAGTTGTTATCTGTTTTGGCTTGCTTGCCTTTGAGGTAGCAAAGGTGGCGGCATTCAAGTGTCGTTAACCGTACTCGGGCTTGTTCGGCCTTGCTTGTCCTTTCCGGCATAGAGGCTGATCGTGTCCCTTCTCCCTGTCCCCGCGCTCTTGCGGGTATTGCGGCCTGGTCTGCAGTTGAGCGCATCGTTGGCAATCGCCGCCGTCCTGTTGAGCGCTGGTCCTGTCGCGGCACAGGTCTTCGACTGGGTTCCGGAATCGCGAACCGGCGGCAAGCTGTTGCTGACCGGCGGGGTGTCCGCGGTCGAGGGGTCGGGTGGGGGCGGCATCGCGACCTGGGCCGTGACGACGGGCTATGGTGCCGAGGATGGCGTCGGGGCCAATCTGCACGCCACCTGGATCAACCTGCCCGACTATGAGTTTCGCTCGGTCGGTGCTGCCGTCGGTCTGTGGGACCGGGTCGAGCTGTCGATCGCCCGTCAGGAGTTCGACACCGGCGCGACCGGTGCCCTGCTGGGTCTCGGCAAGGGGTTCACCTTCACCCAGGACATCGTGGGGCTGAAGGTCAAGGTGGCCGGCGACGCCGTCTATGACTCCGACAGCTGGATGCCCCAGATCGCCGTGGGGGCCCAGTTCAAGTCCAACGATCAGGGCGCGATCATCGCAGCCGTCGGCGGCCGGGACGACGAGGGGACGGATGTCTATGTCGCCGCGACCAAACTGTTCCTGGGACAGAGCCTGCTGGTCTCGGGGGCCGTGCGCTGGACCAACGCCAACCAGACGGGCCTGCTGGGCTATGGGGGTGATCGCAACGACGACCTGGAGCCCCAGTTCGAGGGATCGGTCGGATACCTGTTGAGCCCCAACCTGGTCGTTGGGGCCGAATATCGCACCAAGCCCGACAACCTGGGCTTTGCGAAGGAAGACGACTGGGTGGACGTCTATGCCGCCTATGCGCTGAACAAGCACCTGTCCGTCACGGCCGCCTGGGCTGATCTGGGGTCGATCGCGACCTTCGAGGATCAGCGCGGGCTTTATCTGTCCCTCCAGGTCGGGTTCTGAACCATGATCCGCATCGCCCTTGTCGCCGCCCTCGCTCTGATCGCTACGCCGGTCCTGGCCCAGGATGCCGCCCCAACCGCTCCTGCCGATGTCATGTCCACCGAGCATCCCGGTGAACTGGCCGTGGCCCCCTACGCGCAATCCAACGCCCATGCCGGTGCGACGCCGTTCGAGGGCACGGCCATGTACGAGGCCTTTCACGGCGAGGCCGGCGTCGGGCGGATCGTGGATGGACTGGTCGCGCGCAGCGTCGCCGATCCCCGCATCTCGGGCATCTTCGCGGCCTCGGATCTGGTGCGCCTGCGCCGGACACTGAAGGAGCAGTTCTGCTATATCTTGGGCGGCGCCTGTGCCTATACGGGTCGCGACATGGCGGCCTCCCACGCCGAGATGGGAGCTCAGGCGGCGGACATGGGGGCGCTGGTCGAGAACCTTCAGGCCGCCATGCGCGAGGAGGGTGTGCCCTTCGCGGTGCAGAACCGTTTTCTGGCAAAGCTTGCCCCGATGAAGCCCGACGTGGTCACGCGCTGACACGGAATCGGCGCCTATCGTCTTCGCGCTGCAACATTTCTGTTGCGCGAACGGTGGCCTCCAGCCCAATCTGACATCCAGCCTTAGAGGAGCAGGGCCACGTTCGACGAGATGACAGGCACGAGCGGACCCGGAGAGGTCCGTCACCCCTACCGGACCCTGTCCCGGTGGCTGGATGCCGCGCCGGCTGACCTTCTGACGTCGCGCTCGCGTCAGGCCGAGCTGTTCTTCCGCCGCATGGGGGTGACCTTCGCCGTCTATGGCGACGTCGAGTCCAACGAGCGGCTGATCCCCTTCGACGTGGTGCCCCGCATCATCGGCGCCGCCGAATGGGCTGCGCTGGAGAAGGGCCTGGTCCAGCGGGTCAACGGGCTCAACGCCTTCCTCAAGGACATCTACGGTGCCCAGGAATGCATCAAGGCGGGGATCATCCCGGCCGACCTGATCTTCACCAACCCGCATTACCGGCCCGAAATGCAGGGCCGTCGTCCGCCCGGCGACATCTGGACCCATATCTGCGGCGTCGATCTGGTCCGCACGGGCGAGGACGGCTTCATCGTGCTGGAGGACAACTGCCGCACCCCGTCGGGCGTCTCCTACATGCTGGAGAACCGCGAGATGATGATGCGGCTGTTCCCCGACCTGTTTGCCGAACACCGCATCCGGCCGGTCGAGACCTATACGGACATGCTGCTGTCCTCGCTCCAGGCCTCGGCGCCGGAAGGGGCGGGCGGTGATCCGAACATCGTCGTCCTGACCCCCGGGCCCTACAATTCGGCCTACTACGAGCACTCGTTCCTGGCCGACAAGCTGGGGGTCGAACTGGTCGAGGGGGGCGATCTGTTCGTCAACGACGACATCGTCTTCATGCGTACGACCCAGGGACCCAAGCGCGTCGACGTCATCTATCGCCGCATCGACGACGACTGGCTGGACCCCCTGACCTTCCGTCCGGATTCGTCGGTCGGGGTGCCCAGCATAATGAACGCCTATGCGGCCGGCAACGTCACCCTGTCGAACGCGGTCGGGACCGGCGTGGCCGACGACAAGGCCGTCTACACATACATGCCCGAGATCATCCGGTTCTTCTCGGGCGAGGAGCCGATCCTCAAGAACGTGCCGACCTGGCGTTGCCGCGAGCCGGACGCGCTGAAGGAGGTTCTCGACAAGCTGCCGGAACTGGTCGTCAAGGAGGTCGGGGGATCGGGCGGCTACGGCATGCTGGTCGGCCCCGCCTCGACCAAGGCCGAGATCGAAGAGTTCCGGGCCAAGCTGATCGCCGACCCCGACGACTTCATCGCCCAGCCGACCCTGTCGCTCTCGACCGCGCCGACGCTGGACGGTACTGGCCTGTCGCCGCGCCACGTCGATCTGCGGCCCTTCGTGCTGTCGAGCCCGGCGGGGGTCAAGGTCGCGCCCGGCGGCCTGACGCGGGTGGCGCTCAAGGCGGGGTCGCTGGTCGTCAACTCCAGCCAGGGCGGCGGGACCAAGGATACGTGGGTGCTGGATGAGTGATCGCCCATGCTGAGCCGGACTGCCGAGAGCCTTTACTGGACCGGCCGCTATATGGAGCGGGCCGATTTCCTGGCGCGCATCCTGGAAGCCGCCGTGCGTCTGGCCGCCTTGCCGGCCAAGGATGGGGCGGCCGCCACTGCCTGGGCGAGCGCCATCGCTTCGGCCGGGGTCAGTCGCGCCTTCGCCGCCTCGGGCCGGTCGCCGACCGAGAAGTCGGTGCGCGAATATCTGGCCTTCGCTTCGGACAATCCGTCGTCGATCCGGGCCTGCATCACCGCTGCCCGCACCAATGCCCGGTCTGTTCGCACCGCCCTGACCATCGAGCTGTGGGAGGCGATCAACGGCGCCTGGAACGGGCTGAACGAGCTGGGCGAGCCGGGCAAGCGCGACGACTTCGTGCGCTTCCTCGAATGGGTCAAGTCGACGTCGCTGAACGTCGAGGGGGCCTCGTCGCGGACCATGCTGAGGAACGACGCCTACTGGTTCCTGAGGCTGGGCATGGCGATCGAGCGGGCCGACAACACCGCCCGTCTGCTCGACGTCAAATACCATCTTCTGCTGCCGGCGGGCGAGCGGGTCGGGGGCCAGCTCGACTATTTCCAGTGGACGACGCTGCTGCGCGAGGTCTCGGCCCTGACCGCCTATCGGTGGGTTTACCGTGAGTCCGTGCGGCCCTGGCTGGTCGCCGACCTGATGGTGCTGAACCGCCAGATGCCGCGGTCGCTGGCCTCGTGTCAGGGGATGATCGTGTCGTATCTGGAGCGGCTGGCGACCGACTATGGGCGAAGGGGCCCGGCCCAGCGGCTGGCCTCGGCTCGACTGGCCCAGTTCAACGATGCGAGGATCGAGGACATCTTCCAGTCCGGCCTGCACGAATACATCCTGGGTTTCCTCGGCGAGAACAACAAGCTCGCGGCGGCGATCCAGGACCAGTATCTGGTTTAGATCATGCGTATCCGGATCGACTACGAAACCCGTTATTCCTACTCGAGGCCCGCGCGGTTCATCGTCCAGAATCTGCGGGTCACGCCGCGCTCGACCGAAAGCCAGCAGGTGCGGGAGTGGCGGATCGAAACCGACGTGGACACCAAGTTGCGCCGCGCCGAGGACTCGTTCGGCAACATCGTCCACACCCTGTACACCGAGCGGCCGACCGAGCGACTGACGGTCCGGGTCACCGGGGAGGTGGCGACGACCGAGACCGGCGGCGTGCTGCGCGGTGTGCCCGAGCGGCTGTCGCCCCAGGTCTATCTGAGGGACAGCACGCTGACCCATGCCGATGCCGCACTGCGCGCCTTCGCCGATCGGGTCGGCCCCGGCGACGACCTGACCCGGCTGCACCGGCTGATGGCCATGATCCACGAGGAGGTGGCCTTCATGGTCGGGTCGACCACGGCCGACCACACCGCCGCCGACGCCTTCGCCCAGAAGCAGGGCGTGTGTCAGGACCACGCCCAGATCTTCATCGCCTGCGCCCGCCGCATCGGGATCCCGGCCCGCTACGTCTCGGGCCATCTGCACCGCACCGACGGGCTTGAAAATCAGGACGCCGCCCATGCCTGGGCCGAGGGCTGGGTCCAGGACCTGGGCTGGGTCGGGTTCGACGCCGCCAACGGGATCGCGCCCACCGAACACTATGTCCGGGTGGCCTCGGGCCTGGATGCGCTGGGGGCCACGCCGTTCAGGGGGACCAGCTACGGCGGCGGGATGGAGACCATGACCGTGGCCCTGCGTGTGCGCCAGATGCAACAGCTTCAGCAGCAACAGCAAGGAATTGGCTGGTGACCCTTTGGCAAGGGTCGCCGTGCGACACGAATCTGTTAGCGTTTCCTGTCCTTGCGGCGATGTCGTGCGTTTGGGGTCCGAATTGAACCGATGACCTATTGCGTCGGAATGCTGGTGAACGATGGATTGGCGATGATCGCCGACACGCGCACGAACGCGGGTGTCGACAACATCTCGTCGTTCAAGAAGCTGCACGTCACCCAGGTTCCGGGCGACCGGGTCATCGCCATCGCCACCGCCGGAAATCTTTCGGTCACCCAGATGGCCCTGTCGACGGTGTCCAAGGGCATCAAGATGCCGGGCAGCGACCAGATCGAAACCCTGGAGACCGTGCCCTCGATGTTCCGCGCGGCCCAGATCGTCGGCCATGCGCTCAAGAGTGTCCGCGACGAGATTTCACCGCCTTCGCAGGAAGCCGACGCCCTGCGCCTCAGCGCCAGCATGTTACTGGGCGGACAGGTCAAGGGCGGTCAGCTGCGGCTTTATCTGATCTATGCCCAGGGCAATTTCATCGAATGTGGTGAAGACACCCCCTATCTGCAGGTCGGCGAGTTGAAGTACGGCAAGCCCATTCTGGATCGGGCCCTGCGTCCCGCAACGCCGATGGCCGAGGCGGTCAAGCTGGGGTTGATCTCGTTCGATTCCACGATCCGTTCCAACATCGCCGTGGGCCCACCGTTCGACATGATCGTCATCCCGCGCGACGGGCTTACCGGCGCGCAACGCCGGATCGAGACCGACGACCCCTATTTCAAGGATCTGGGCCGCCGCTGGTCCGAGGCCCTCGCCCATGCCCACCGCGCCATGCCCGCCCCGCCCTGGCTGGAAGAACCCGCGATGGCCGGTCGCCCGAACATCTCGATCGTCAGCTAGGTCGGGGTCAGAGGCACCCTCCGCCTTGCCCGGTCGGTGGTTCGTGGTTCGTGGTTCGTGGTTGTCGCATCTTCGATCCCACGCCACGGCGGCGGTGAGTCGCCGCAGCCAGACGCAGCAACCACAAACCACGAACCACTAATCACTCACCACACACACCTCTTCGTCCTCACGCGCGGTTGCGCTGAAGCGATGGGAAGGACCGGCGGAGCGTCCGGGCTCTCGCCCGGAATAGGGGTAGTGATTACCGTTTCGGCGAAAGACAGACGCTCCGCGCATGTGGTTTTCCAGGAGCTGTACGGCTCGGTCTCCCGAACCAGCGGGGGTGTTAACCCCTTGCCGCTACCGCGCCCCCGGCGGGAAGGCGGGCGCCTTGCGTGCCCGTCCCCTGGACGATCCGACTCTCTGCGCCAGACCCTTTGCACGGCCGGCGACACCGCCCCCGATCCCCCGGGCGCCGTGCCCAGCCTCCCGAGGGACGCCGGCTTCGGAGCTCGCCAAGGCTGACCGGAGACGAGGCCTCGACCGCCCCGCTCCACACACCCCCGCCGCAACAAGATCGCAAGGCCTTGCGCCCTTCCCCGCGACGGGACGAAGGGCAGTATAGCGGACGTTGAGACCTGGGCGCGTTCGAGGGGGCGAGAAATCCGCAATCCGTTGCAGGGCAAGGGATTGGACGTTTGAAGTTCGCAAGTTCGAGGCGTCGGACAAGCCGTCTCCTCCCCGTCGCGAAGCGATGGGGAGGTGGATCCGAGCTCTTGCGAGGAGACGGAGGGGGAGACTCGGTGTCGGG
>NZ_JBIIAY010000025.1:0-29971 GCF_044239655.1 Brevundimonas sp. | reverse complement strand
CGCGCCGACCCCAACCATCGCGCGACCCCGGTTCTGGTCCTGACCACCGAGAGCGACGCCGTCAAGAAACAGCGCGCCCGCGACGCCGGCGCGACCGGCTGGATCGTCAAGCCGTTCGACCCGGTCAAGCTGGTCGAAGCCGTCCGACGCGTGGCGGCCTGATCATGAGCGACGCCGTGGATCCGTTCGAGGCCATCAAGGTCGTCTTCTTCCAGGAGTGCGACGAACTGCTCGGCGACTTGGAAGCGGGCCTGCTGGCGATCGAGTCCGGCACGGCCGACGACGAGACCGTCCACGCCGTGTTCCGGGCCGTGCATTCGGTCAAGGGCGGTGCCGGGGCCTTCGGCCTCGACGCCCTGGTGCGTTTCGCCCACGTCTTCGAGACCCTGATGGACGAAATCCGTTCGGGGCGGAAATCCTGTGACGACGTGACGGTCAAGACCCTGCTGCGGGCCGCCGATGTCCTGGCCGATCATATCGCCGCCGCGCGCGGCCAGGCCGCACCGGTCGATGAAGCCCGCTCGGCCGGACTGGTCGCCGAACTGGAAATGCTGACCCACGGGGAGGCGAGCGCGCCTGTCGCGGTGAGCCCCACCGTCGCTGAAACGCCCGTCCCCGACGCGGTGGTCGACGAGGATGATTTCGGCTTCCGCCCCGTCGCCTTCAGCTTCGCCGGCCTCGGCGACGACACCCCGGCCGAGACGCCCGCCGGTCAGGCCTGGCGCGTGGTGTTCCGGCCGCATGGTCGGATGTACGTCCACGCCAACGAGTCCGGCCTGTTGCTGCGCGAGCTGTCGCGCCTGGGCGAGATGACGGTGTTGCTGGACGCCTCCGCCCTGCCCGACCTGTCCGAACTGGTCGCCGAGGAAGGCTATCTGGCCTGGACGGTCGATCTGACGACCGAGGCCGGCGAGGCCGCTATCCGCGACGTGTTCGACTTCGTCGAGAGCGACTGTGACGTGGCCATCATGCCCCTGAACGCCGACGCCGAACCGGCCGCCGCCGCCCCGGCCTCGACCCCGACCACGACCCCGGCCCCGCCTGAAGACCTCGACATCGCGGCCCTGTTGATGCGCGCCCAGGCCGAGGTCGCGGCACCCGTCGCGGTCGCACCGGAACTCACGACCATGGCCGCCCCGATGTCGCCCGAAACGCCCGAGCCCGTCGCCGCCCGGATCGCGGAACCCGCACCGGCGGCCACCCCCGCCCCGATCGCGGCCTCCGCCGCTGCCGCCGCACCTGCTGCACCTGCCGCGGCTGCAGCCCCCGCCGCGCCTGCCGCCGTCACCATCCGCGTCGACCTCGACCGCGTCGACCGGTTGATCAACGTCGTCGGCGAACTGGTCATCCAGCAGGCCATGCTGGCCCAGCGGGTGGTCGAGAGCGGTCTGGCCCGCTCCTCCGGCATCTCGGTGGGTCTCGAGGATCTCGAACTGCTGACCCGCGAGATCCAGGACAGTGTCATGGCTATCCGGGCCCAGCCGGTGAAATCGGTGTTCCAGCGCATGCCCCGCCTCGTCCGCGAAGTCGGCGAGATGACCGGCAAACGCGTCCGTCTGGTCACCGCCGGCGAGGACACCGAGGTCGACAAGACCGTGGTCGAACGTCTGGCCGAGCCAATCACCCATATGCTGCGCAACGCCATCGACCACGGGCTGGAGAGCCCGGAGGATCGCGTCGCCGCCGGCAAGCCGGCAGAGGGCACGGTCCGTCTGGCGGCCCTGCACCGCTCGGGCCGGATCGTCATCGAGATCTCCGACGACGGCGCCGGCATCAACCGCGAGCGGGTCAAGGGCATCGCTGTCTCGCGCGGCCTGATCGCCGAGGACGCGGTCCTCACCGACGAGGAGATCGACAACCTGATCTTCCTGCCGGGCTTCTCGACCGCCGAGACGATCACCGACGTCTCGGGCCGTGGCGTGGGCATGGACGTGGTCCGCCGCTCGATCCAGGCCCTGGGCGGCCGCATCTCGATCTCGTCCAACCCCGGCAAGGGTTCGACCTTTACCCTCAGCCTGCCTCTGACCCTCGCGGTGCTGGACGGCATGGTGGTCACCGGCGCCGACCAGACCCTGGTCGCGCCTCTGACGGCCATCGTCGAGAGCCTGACGCCGCGGTTACAGGACATCCACTATGTCGGCGGCCACGACCCGGTGATCCGTTTCCGCGACCAGTTCGTCCCCCTGATCGACGTCGCCCTTGGCATGGGTTTCCGCGACACGCCCGCCTTGCCGGAAAAGGGCGTCGCCGTGGTCATCGAGACCGAGGCCGGCGCCCGCGCCGCCCTGCTGTTCGACGCCATCCAGGGCCAGCGCCAGGTGGTCATCAAGAGCCTGGAGACCAACTACCAGCAGGTCGAGGGCGTCGCCGCCGCGACCATCCTGGGTGACGGCCGCGTCGCCCTGATCCTGGACGTCGACGCCATCGTCACCTCATGGCGCAAGAAGGCGGTGCGCATCGAGGCCGCCTCTCGTCCTGACCTCAAACTCGCGAGCTGATCATGCACGAAGTTTCCACCACCACCGCCAGCCGTGAACTGATCGCCTTCCGCATCGGCGAGCAGGAGTTCTGCGTCGACATCATGGCTGTGCGTGAGATCCGCGGCTGGACGCCCGCGACGCCCTTGCCGCGCGCGCCGGGCTATATGAAGGGCGTCATCAATCTGCGCGGCGCGGTCCTGCCGATCATCGACCTTGGGGCCCGCTTCGGCCTGCGCACGTCGGAACCGTCGGCGCGTCACGTGATCATGGTCGCCCACATCGGCGGCCGCATGGTCGGCCTTCTGGTCGACGCCGTGTCCGACATCATTCAGCTGACCGACGAAGCCGTCCAGCCGACCCCCGACATCGCCAGCGAACAGGTGAAGTCCTTCGTGAAGGGCCTGTTCGCCATCGACGGCCGGATGATCAGCCTGATCGAACTCGACCGGATCATCCCCGAGACCGAGGCCGAAGCCGCATGACGAACTCCGCCGGGCGCAAATCCCTGGTCGAAGGCGAGTTCGTCTTCACCGCCGAGGATTTCCGCAACATCTCCCAGATCCTGCACAGCCACGCCGGCATCGCGCTGAACGAGGGCAAGGCCGCGCTCGTCTATTCGCGACTGGCCAAGCGGCTGCGCACCCTGGGCCTGCGCAGCTTCCGGGACTATTGCGCCCTGATCGAGGGAGTCCAGGGCGTGGACGAGCGTCAGGCGATGACGGCCGCCCTGACCACCAACGTCACCCGCTTCTTCCGCGAACCGCACCATTTCGATCACCTGCGCGATCAGGTGATGCCTGCCCTGGCCGAGCGCGCGCGCAGCGGCGGCCGGGTCCGCCTGTGGTCGGCCGCCTGTTCCAATGGTCAGGAGCCCTATTCCATGGCCATGACCGTCCTGGCTGTCCTGCCCGAGGCCGCCGATCTGGACGTGCGTATCCTGGCCACGGACATCGATCCCAACATGGTCGCCGAGGGCGCCATCGGCGTCTATCCGGAAGAGGCGCTGGAGCCGGCCCCGCCGGTGCTGCGTAACCGGTTCTTCGACAAGGAGGTCGGCCCACGGGGTCAGGCCCTGCTGTCGGCCAACTCGACCCTGCGCGACCTCGTGTCCTTCCGGGAACTGAACCTGATCGGCGACTGGCCGATGCGCGGCCGGTTCGACGTCATCTTCTGCCGCAACGTGGTGATCTATTTCGACGATGCGACCCAGGAGCGGGTCTGGAGCCGGTTCACGCCGCTGATGAACCCGGGCGCCACCCTCTATATCGGCCACTCCGAACGTGTCAGTGGGCCGGCCACGAAACAGCTGCAGACCAGCGGCCTGACAACCTACAGGCTCGGCGCATGAGCAGTCCCGTCCGCGTCCTGGTGGTGGACGACTCACCGACGATGCGTGGCCTGATCACGGCCGCTCTCCGGCGCGATCCCGAGATCGAGGTGATCGGCACCGCCGCCGATCCGCTCGAGGCCCGCGCCCTGATCAAGGAACTGAATCCCGACGTCATCACCCTGGACATCGAGATGCCCAATATGAACGGGCTGGAGTTCCTCGAAAAGATCATGCGGCTGCGGCCCATGCCCGTGGTCATGGTCTCGACCCTGACCCAGGCCGGTGCCGAGATCACGATCGAGGCGCTCGAGATGGGCGCGGTCGATGCGGTCGGCAAACCGGGCGCAGGCGTCACGGCGACCGAGGCCTTCGCCGAACTGACCCTCAAGGTGAAGACCGCCGCCCGCTCCCGCGTCCGGACCCGCGAAGCCGTCGAGGCGCCGCGTCTGCGCACCGACTATCGCCCCGCGGCCGATCACATCCTGGCCATCGGCGCCTCGACCGGCGGCGTGGAGGCCCTGCTGACGATCATATCCGCCTTCCCGGCCAACTGCCCGGCGACCGTGATCACCCAGCATATGCCCGCGACCTTCACCCCCAGCTTTGCGGCGCGTCTGAACAAGATGTCGGCCGCTACGGTCAGCGAAGCCACCGACGGCGCGCCCCTGATGCCCGGCCACGTCTATCTGGCGCCCGGCGGCGTCGCCCATCTGGAGGTGTTCGGAACCACGCCGCGCTGCCGCCTGAGCCAGGGCGACACCGTCAGCGGCCACCGTCCCTCGGTCGATGTCCTGTTCCGCTCGGTCGCCCGCATGCGTCGCCCCATGACCGGTGTGATCCTGACCGGCATGGGCCGCGACGGCGCGCAAGGCTTGCTGGAGATGCGCAACGCCGGCGCCCACACCTTGGGTCAGGATGAGGCGTCCTCCGTCGTCTACGGCATGCCGCGCGTCGCCCATGAGATCGGTGCCGTCGAGCGCCAGCTGCCGCTGCCCCGTCTTTCGTCCGCCATCCTCGACCTGTGCGCCGCGCCCTCCCGCGACGCCCATGTTGCCGCCTGAGGTCCCCCAGAATGCCCGCCGCTTCCGCCATCCATACCCTGATCGTCGACGACCAGATGTCGATGCGCGCCCTGATCCGCAACAGCCTGCAACAGCTCGGCTTCCGTGAGTTCCGCGAGGCCGCGGACGGCGAGGCCGGTTTGCGCGAGATGATCACCAAACCCGCGCACCTGGTGATCTCGGACTTCAACATGCCCAAGCTCGACGGCCTTGGCCTGCTGCGCGCCGTGCGCTCGCACCCGCCGACGCAAGGGGCAGCCTTCATCATGCTGACCGGGCGTGCCGACAAGGAGCTGGTCGCCCGGGCGGTGCAGTTCGGGGTCAACAACTATCTGGTCAAGCCGTTCACCGTCACCCAGCTGAAAGACAAGCTGGAAGGCGTTTTCGGACCGCTGACATGATGTCCGCCGCCGCCCTGGCGACCGAGCAGCGGATCCACGTGGGCCAGGGCGAGCACCATGTGACGTCGGATCCCAATGTGATGCTGACCACCATCCTGGGCAGTTGCGTCGCCATGTGCCTGCGCGATCCCGACACCGGGGTCGGGGGCATGAACCATTTCCTGCTGCCGGAAGGTGCCGGGGCCGGCACCGACGCAGGCCGCCGCTACGGCGCCTATGCGATGGAACTGCTGATCAACGACGTGCTCAAGGCCGGCGCGCGCCGTGACCGGCTGGAAGCCAAGCTGTTCGGCGGTGGACGGATGTTCAACTCGCTCAGGGACGTGGGCCTGGCCAACGCCGATTTCGCCGAACGCTTCCTGCGCGACGAGGGCATTCCCGTAGTCGGCGGAAGCCTGCGCGGTGCCGGTGGACGACGTCTGCACTACTGGCCCGTCAGCGGCCGTGCCCTGCAACGCGCGGTGACCGACAGCCACGTCCCGACCCAGGCCCCCCCGCCGCGCGTCCAGCCCGTCGCCTCCGGCGCCGTGGAGCTGTTCTGATGGGCATGGATCGCGACCACATCCTGCTCAGCGCCGTCGCCGACGAGATGGGCGACATCCGCGCGGATTTCGACAGCCTGTCCGGCCTGATCACCGACCTGATGGTCTGGTGTCCGCCCGAGGCGCGGGCCGACGCCCTGGCCCAGGTCCAGGCTTTCGACCTCCTGCTGCAGCGCCTCGAAGGTCTCAGCGGCCTGGTCGCCGCCCTCGGCGCGGGCGTTCCGATCGACGTCGCCCTGCATGTCCTGACCCTGTCCGATCAGACCGCCCGGCTGACCGGCGGCCTCGCGTCCGGCGCCTCGGCGGTGTCGGGCGACGTCATGCTGTTCGACTGAGATGGCCCGGGTCGCGTCCCCGACGGATCGGATCAATCTGGCGCACTCCTCGGTGCTGCTGGTGGATCACAACCAGAGATCGCTCGACATGCTGAGTTCGATCTTCCAGGGCTTCGGCGTGCGCGAGCAGACCAAATGCGGATCGTCCACCGATGCGGTCCGGCTGGTCCAGACGCGCAGCATCGACCTGATCCTGATCGACAGCGCGATGCCGGAGATGGACGGATGCGACTTCACCCGCTGGCTCCGGCGCGAGACGGACGCCCCGCTTCGCCATACGCCGCTGATCATGCTGACCGGCCACGCGGCCTCGTCGCAGGTCCTCAAGAGCCGCGACTGCGGTGCCAGTTTCGTCGTGACCAAACCGCTGACGCCCAGCGTACTGTTGCAACGCATCCTCTGGCTGGGCGTGGACGAACGCAGCTTCATCGAATGCGAAAGCTACTGCGGCCCCGATCGCCGGGTGCGCAATTTCGGGCCGCCGGTGGGGATCCCAGGGCGTCGTTCCGGGGACCTGTCCGAACATGTCGGCGAAGCCACCGGAGCCAATATGGATCAGGCGGACATCGACATGATGATGAAACCAATGAGGGTCGCCCTGTGAACGAGGTCCGCACCTACAAGATCAAGAGCCCCCTGGCCAAACAACTGCGCGAACCCGGCGGCCGCACCGTTCAGGACGCCACCCGCATGGCCGGCGAGAAGCTGGAACAGCACCGTGACGGCGTGATGGCGACGATCGCGGACGCCCTGGACGAGCTGGACAGGGTCGCGGCCGACGCGGCGCCCGATGCGGGCCCGCAGGTCTATCGGCTGGCCTCGAGCATCATCGACCTCGGCGGTTTCTTCGACACCGGTCCCCTGCATGAGGCCGCCTACAGTCTGTGCGACGTGGCGGACCGGATGATCGGGGCGGACGTCTGGCACTGGCCTTCGGTCCGCGTGCATCTGCAGGCGATGCGACTGATCATGGCGGGTGGCTGTCGTCCCGGCCGCACCAGCGACGTCCTTCTGGAAGGCTTGCGCTCGGTCAGCCAGCGACCGCTGGCGACCTGAGGCCCCCCGCCGTCGCCTCAGAAATCGACGGCCACACCCTTTTTGTCCCAGTCCCCATAGCGGGTCGGCTCTGGTCCGGTCGGCCCGCCGTGTTCGGTCGCCAGGATTGCCTCAGTCAGGGCGCGCTGGCCCGGTTCGTCTTGACACTGTGCAGGTAGGACGTGGCGGCGGTGAGAGGCTGGTTTAGCTTATGAGCGAGAACCATTGCCGTCTCGCCCAGCCCGCTCCAGCACGAATCGTGGGTCAGATCAGCCCAACCTCAGTAATGCCGATTCCATCGGCGCGAGCCACGCTCTCGCTAGAGCCAGTGGGCGGAGGTGTGAACGGCTATAATCTGAACAGCAACGCCTGGACTGGTCCCTCGGGGATCGCCAGCCTCACTTCTCTCCCACATGCGTCTCGGAACATGGGTGTTCACTGAGGCTCCGGCGTCATAGCCGGACGAACACCGCAGCCGCTTGATGACTTCGATCTCGATCACGCGATCAGCTCTTCAGCCGCCAGCCCGAGCGGAACACCAGCCAGCAGGCGCAGGCCATGACCACCGTCAGCACCGCGCTCGCCGCCATCCCGATCCAGACCGATCCTTCCGCCTGGCCGATGAAGCCCGAACGGAAGCCGTCGATCAGATAGAAGAAGGGGTTGAAATGGCTGATGGTGGCGAACGGCTCGGGCAGGTTCTCGACCAGATAGAAGGCCCCCGACAGAAAGGTCATCGGCATGACCACGAAATTCTGCACCGCCGCCAGTTGGTCGAACTTCTCGGCCCAGAGCCCGGCGAACACCCCGACCATCCCCATCAGCAGGGACGCCACCAGGGCGAAATAGACGATCAGGGCCACATTGGTGACGCCCAGCTTCGCGAACGGCATGACGCAGATCGCGGTCACCAGCCCGACCGCGATCCCCCGCGTCGCCGCCCCTAGCGAAAACCCGATGGTCAGCTCCAGCGGGCTCAGCGGCGGGGTCAGGAAGTCGGTCGCCGTGCCCATGATCTTGGCCTGGATGAGGCTGGAGCTGGAGTTGGCGAAGGCGTTGTTCAGGATGGCCATCATGATCAGGCCGGGGGCCACGAACTCGGCAAACGGCGTCCCGTGAAGCGGCGGGCGCGACCCCTTCAGGGCCACCACGAAGACCAGCATATAGAGCAGGGTCGTCACCACCGGTGCCGCCACCGTCTGGGCCCCCACCTTCCAGAACCGCCGCACCTCGCGCAGATACAGGGTCTGCACCCCGATCCAGTTGACGCCGTCATAGCGACGGGGCGTGGGCAGGCCGGAAGGGCGAGTCGAGGCGAGATCGGTCATGCCTGCGCAGATGCGGCCGGACGCCTCGGGATGCAAGGGCCGAGGCTGTCATGCGCCAGACGGCATGTCCGGACACGATAGCCTGCCTGTCCGGACACGGCCTTGATTGCATGATGTGGCCCGTCGGCGATCCTGTCGGCCATGACCGATCATCCTCCCATCGCCGCCTCGTCCCCGCAGCCCGTGCGGCTGCCGCAAAGCCTGTGGCGCGAGGCGTTCGAACTCGTCCGTACCATCGGACTGGCCCTGCTGGCCGCCGTCGCCATCCAGACCGTGCTGTTCCAGCCCTTCACCATTCCCTCGTCCTCGATGGAGCCGGGGCTGGTCACGGGCGACTACATCGTGGTGCGAAAGTTCGCCTATGGCTGGAGCCGCGCGTCCCTGCCCTTCCATCCGCCGGTCGGGTCGGGCCGGCTGTTCGGCCGCGATCCGGCACGGGGCGACGTCGTGGTCTTTCGCCTGCCGCGTGACCCGCAACAGACCTGGGTCAAGCGGGTCATCGGCCTGCCCGGCGACCGGGTCCAGGTTCTGGGCGGGACCGTCCTCGTCAACGGCCGCGCCCTGCCCCAGCGCGCCGAGGGCCTGACCCAGGATCACGACTCGCCCCTGCGCACGGTCCTGCAGGTCCGCGAGACCCAGCCGGACGGCCGGACCTGGGTCACCTATGACGGCGGCCCGGGCCAACCCGGCGACGACACTGGCGAATACCTCGTCCCCGCCGGCCAGTATTTCATGATGGGCGACAACCGCGACAACTCGCTGGACAGCCGCTGGCCGCGCGAACTGGGAGTCGGATTGCTGCCCGCCGAGAATATCGTCGGCAAGGCGGAGTTGGTGGTGGCGTCCTGGAAGCCGGGTGCCGCCCTGTGGAAGCCCTGGACCTGGCTGAACCTTCAGCCGGGGCGGTTCTTCAAACGGGTCCTCTGACTTTCTCTTTCGTCATTCCGGGCGAAGCGCAGCGGAGACCCGGAACAAGGCGGCGCCGAAGCGAAGCGCAGGCGATGGCGGACACAGACGCGCTCGCGACAGGTTCGCGCTCTCGCGCGCCGCCTCGTTCCGGGTCTGCGGATCGCTTCGCTCCCCTTCGCCCGGAATGACGAGAAAAAGAGCAAGCGGCCTTATCGCGTAGCGTACTCGACAGGACTCAGGACGCCGTCATCGTTCCGGTCCAGTTGGGCGAAACTCGCGTGACCGGTGGTCTGCGCCAGCGAGGGCGCCGCAACCGCCCCGATCGCCAGCCCCGCCGCCACCGCCGCCACCAGGGCCTGCCAACCCCGCATGCGCGTCCGGCGAACGGGCGAAAGCTCGGCGTCGATGAAACCGCGCACCGCGTCCGACGCCGTCCGGCCCTCGGTCTGGCATCGGGCCATGAAGGCGGCCTTGGTTTCGAACGGCAGGCGGACCTCGAGGGTCTCTGACTTCTTGGGCGGGCGGGCGGTCATGGCGGCGTCCTGATGATCGGCCCGACGATCAAGCGCCGTTCGGGGTCGGATCGCCAGTGAAATTTCGGTCAGACCGCGCGCGCTCCGGTTGAGCTTGTCACGGGCTGCTGACAGGATGAGCCATGATCGCCGTGCTCGTTACTCTCCTTCTTGCCCAGCCTTCGACCACGCAGGCAGACGCTCGCGACGAGGTCGTAGTCAGCATACGGGAGCCAAGAGCCGCCGATCCCTGGACCCAGACAGTGGAGGGGCGCTGCGGTCGCCGCAGGTTGACGATCTCGGGCTACGGTCCCCGGCGGCCATCGGATCGCAGGGCCGAAGTCAGGATCGATGGACGCGCCATAGGCGGGGAATCGGCAGGTCGGCTGATCGAAGACCTGTCGTCAGGTTCCGCCGTCTATCGCTTCCAGATTCGCTGCGGAGCCGTCGGCGACGACCAGAGCATCGTGGTCAGTCGGGGCGAACGCGGTCCGGACGGCGATGTGATCTATCAGACGTCCAGCGCCCGTTTCGAGAACGGACGGCTACGATCCTATTCCGGTTTCGAAACCACGGACGCGGACGGCTTCTGGTTCCGATGATCGCGTCCGACCCAGCTCACCCGTACAGGTCGCCCAGATAGACGCGCCGCACCTCGGGATCATGCACGATCTCGTCGGCCGTGCCTTCGAACAGCACGCCCCCGCCCGACATGATCGAGGCGCGGTCGATGATGTCCAGCGTCTCGCGGACGTTGTGGTCGGTGATCAGGACGCCGATCCCCTCATTGGCCAGATAGCGGATCACCTGGCGGATGTCGGCGATGGCCAGGGGGTCGATGCCCGCGAACGGTTCGTCCAGCAGCATGAAGCTGGGCCGCCCGGCCAGCGAGCGCGCGATCTCGACCCGCCGACG
Source organism: Brevundimonas sp. (assembly GCF_044239655.1). GTDB lineage: Bacteria > Pseudomonadota > Alphaproteobacteria > Caulobacterales > Caulobacteraceae > Brevundimonas. The sequence goes on along the minus strand of NZ_JBIIAY010000025.1, from coordinate 19,123 downwards.
CTCGCCGCCCGACAGGCCCGAGGCCGGGGCGTGGCGCAGATGGTCGATATGGAGTTCTTCCAGCAACCGGGTCGTCTCGGTATCGATGCCCTTGCCGGTCTCGCGCAGTTCGACGACGGCCTTGACGTTCTGCTCGACCGTCATGCCGCGAAAGATCGAGGCCTCCTGCGCCAGATAGCCCAGGCCCATCCGGGCGCGCTGGTACATGGGCTGGGCCGTGATGTCCTCACCGTCCAGCCAGATCGAGCCCGAGTCGGCCGGGATCAGGCCGGTGATCATGTAGAAGCACGTGGTCTTGCCCGCCCCGTTCGGCCCCAGCAGCCCCGCCACCTCGCCCCGCTGCACCGTCAGCGACACGTCGCGCACCACCTGACGCGCGCCGAAGGCCCGGGCGATATTGCGCACCTGCAACCCGCGCACGGGCGCACTCGCCACCGGCGTGACCGCGGGGTCGTTGACGTTGAGGGCGGAGAGTTCCTTACGGGCCAAGGGCGCTACCGGACCGAAACGGCCTCAGTTCCCCTGCGGATAGAAGACGCCCTGGATCCGGCCGCCGGTGCCGGACTCCATCCGCGCCGTCTCGGTGCGGACATTGTACACCAGCCGGCTTCCGGTGAGGACGTTCTTGCCCTGGGTCAGGATGACGTCGCCCGTCACGACCACCTCGCCGTTGCCGAGGGTATAGACCGCACGGTCGCCGCGCATCGACTGGGTCGGGGTCACGAAATAGACGTTGCCGCTGGCCTCGACGCGGGACAGGTCGTTGTTGGCGGTGGTCGCCGTGATCGCATCGGCGCGCAGACGGTTTCCGGCCTGGGTGATCTCGGCCCGGCCGCGCAGGGAGAAACCGGTCGGGGTGTACTCACCGCCGTCGGCACCGAAGGCCACGGGCTGGCCCGAGGCCGAAACCGAGGGCGCGGCGTTCTGGGCGTCGCCGGTCATCGGCACGGCCAGACCCGCCAAGGCCACCGTGGCGGCAAACAGGATCGAAGTCGTCTTGCGCATGGTCATCCGCCGGATCGCACGGGGTTCACGACCCCCCGCATCTTGTTGTCGCCAGAGCCCGAGAACGTGACCCGCTCGCCCTGATCATAGATGGCATAGGACGAAGCCGAGATGGTTCCAAGAGGGCCGGCCCCCTCAACCCCCTTGGACCCGGTCACGATCCCCGTCGCCGTATCCACCACCGCCTCCGGCGTCGTCAGGGTGAAGCCGGTGCCGCCATCGGAAATCTTCACGTTGGGCCCGATGGTCACGGTCCGCTTCGCCTCGTCATAGATGCCGGCGTCCGCCGTCATCTCGGTGACCTTGCGACCCCCGAGGTTCAGCCTCAGCGCCGGGCCGTTCAGGCGGAAATGGCCGGTCGCCGGATCGCGAACCGCCCCTTGCGCCCCGATCATGAAGGACCGGCCCGCCGCGTCCTGGCCGTGGAACATGGGGTTGTCGAGGCGGACCTCGCGGCTCTGGGCCGCCTTGCGCTCGACGCCCGACATCACCGTGCGGAACACCGTCCAGGTCAGGGCCCCGCCCGCCAGGACCACGATCAGGATCGGCAGCAGCCGCCGATACAGCTGCACCCGTTTCGACCGCACACGCCACTTCGCCGCCGCCTCGGCCAGGCGCTGTTCGTCGGCGAGGCGCCTCGCTTCGGCGGGATCGATCCCGGACTGTGGAGGCGGCGTGTCGGTCATTACAGGTGTGCGAAGATGTCCATTTCTTCCCAGCCTTCAAGGTCCAGACGCGACCGGGTCGGCAGGAAGTCGAAACAGGCGCGTGCCAGTTCGGTCCGCCCCTCGCGCGCCAGCATCATGTCCAGCCTGGCCTTCACCGCATGCAGATACAGGACGTCCGACGCCGCATAGTCCAGCTGCGCCTGGGTCAGGACGTCCGCGCCCCAGTCCGACGACTGCTGCGCCTTGGACAGGTCCACCCCGGCCAGTTCGCGCGTCACGTCCTTCAGCCCGTGCCGATCGGTATAGGTCCGCGCCAGCTTGGACGCGATCTTGGTGCAATAGACAGGCCCGGTCTCGACCCCGAGCCAGAGCTGCATCATGGCGATGTCGAACCGCCCGAAATGGAAGATCTTGAGCACCGCCCGGTCGGCCATCAGGGCCTTCAGGTTCGGACAGTCATAGGTCGGCCGACGCATCCGCACCACGTGGGCATCCCCGTCCCCGGCCGACAGCTGGACCACGCACAGCGGGTCGCGATGGTAGCGCAACCCCATGGTCTCGGAATCGACAGCCACCTCAGGTCCGAGGTCCAGGCCGTCGGGCAGGTCGCCTTCGTGGAAATATACGGTCATGGGCTGCTTCTAGACCAGCGGGGGGCGGGACGCGAGGGCGTGGCGTCAGTGAGTAGTGCTGGTGCTGGTGAGCCAGGCGGCGACCGGTGCGAGAGTGCGCCCTACGACCGGCAACGCGTGCTCACTAGCACCAGCACTACTCACTCAAGCACCCCCCAAAAGCAAAACGGCGCCGCACCGAAGTGCGACGCCGTTTCATTGATTGGTGCCCAGGAAAGGACTCGAACCTTCACGACCTTTCGATCACTGGCACCTGAAGCCAGCGCGTCTACCAATTCCGCCACCTGGGCCCCGACTGAAGCGCCCGCAAAGGCGTTTCGACCGGAAGGCGCGGACCCTTAAGGGAGGGATTGCGGTCGGTCAACAGGGGTTGAACGCGTTTGACGCGTTGCGACCTATTCATCGGTCGTCTATCTGCGGTTTCGATCTTCCAAGGAGCGTCCCATGTCCCTGCCCGGCCCCAGTCTGGTTACTGTTTTCGGCGGTTCGGGCTTCATCGGATCCCAGGTCGTCCGCGCCCTGGCCAAAGCCGGCTGGCGTGTTCGGGTCGCGGTCCGGAAACCCGGCATGGCCGGCGACCTGCGGGTGCTGGGCGATGTGGGTCAGGTCCAGCCCGTCCGCTGCGACGTGACCCGGCCCGCCGACGTCGCCGCCGCCCTGAAGGGCGCCTCCGCCGCCGTCAACCTGATCGGCATCCTGTACGAGAGCGGCAAGCGCACCTTCGACCTGATGCACGTCGAGGCCTCGCGCAACGTGGCCCAGGCCTGCGTCGACGGCGGCATCGGCCGGCTGGTCCAGATGTCGGCCATCGGCGCCGATGCCGGCTCCCCGTCCGACTATGCCCGGACCAAGGGCGAGGCCGAGGCGGTCGTGCGGGCGCTGATCCCCGGCGCGGTCATCCTGCGGCCCTCGATCGTGTTCGGGGCGGGCGACAATTTCCTGAACCAGTTCGGGTCCATGGCGACCATGGCCCCGGCCCTGCCCCTGATCGGCGGCGGCCAGACGAAGTTCCAGCCGGTCCACGTCGCCGACGTCGCCGAGGCCGTGGCCCGCGCCGTGACCCGCGACGACACCGCCAGCCGCACGTTTGAGCTGGGTGGCCCGGCCGTCTGGTCGTTCAAGGACATCCTGCAGTACATCCTGCGCGAGACCGGCCGCGACCGCCTGCTGGCCCCCCTGCCCTTCTTCGTCGCGAAGACCATCGGTGGCCTGGCCCAGATGAGCACGATCGTCGGCATCGCCCCGGTCCTGACGAAGGATCAGGTGATCATGCTGGAGACGGACAACGTCGTGGCCCCCGGCGCCGAGGGCCTGTCCGCCCTGGGCATCGAGCCCACCGGCCTGGAAGCCATCGCCCCCTCATACCTCTGGCGTTACCGCAAGGGCGGCCAGTTCGCCGAAGGCCCGAAGGCGGAGCTGGTGGCGGCTTAGAACCTCTCCTCCCCGTTGCGCAGCAATGGGGCTGCGGGCGGCTCGTATACGAGCCGTCCTCAGGCGCGGCCCTTCTTCAGGGCCGTGACGGAGGGGGCGACACGCTGTTTGAGGCGAGGGCTATCGAGGTCGATACGAGCGACCGAGTCGCCCCCTCCGTCAGCTCGCAAGTGGCTCGCTGCCACCTCCCCATCGCTTCGCGACGGGGAGGAGATCGGGCTGCTACGCCGCGATCATCCGCTCCACCTCGTTCACCAGGTCGCGCAGGTGGACGGGCTTGGACAGGACCTTGGCTTGCGGAGAGGCCTGGGCGGCGACCTAATCGGGCCCCAGAATCGCTGTGGTTCCTATGGGGCCGGTTTCGCAGGCTGCTATTCCCAGCCGACCCCGACGTTCCGCGGCACTGTTCGGGTTAATTGCTGCATAGCTGGTAAAGCGTGCGCGTTCCTTGCCATCAATGAACAACACCTCGCCGTCACGCCAAAGTCCCCGTGCTCTGGCGGGGCCGTCGATGTAGCGAATGAAGACGTTCAGCTTTCCCGCAGAGCTGATCGGACCCACGCGATCCCAGGCCAAGCATTTCCCGTCCGGCCGTCGATACGGCTTCGCGCCCGGCCGTGCCTGAGCCGCCCAATACGCGAGCCAAGGGCCGCAGTGGGGATCACCTTCCTCGAACATGCGGAAACGATAAGTGCCGGATGGTTCAGAGCGACCTGGACCAAAATAATAGTCGCTCGTCGGCTGAATCTGGACATAGATCGCTCTCGCCACCCCAGTTGCAAGAAATGCCTCGTCCGCCGAGTACAGTCTGTAGGGCCGAATAGATCGGAGTTCGGGGTCTTCGGCTGGGTCGAGCGTGCTTTCGCCCGGGAGCCAGAGATCGATCCCCTCGGGTCGATCCCCATACCAGTGGATGCCTGAATCCTTGGCGCAGCGACGAGCCATCTCGTCGATCACTGACTGCGACGGGCGATCAGCGAGGTAGAGGGCGGTCATGCATCCTTGCAACCCCACCGCAAGGAGCACCACCGCAACTCTGGCCACAGCTGAAGGCATGGCTGGTCCAGAAAAGGGCTAGGCCGCGATCATCCGCTCCACCTCGTTCACCAGATCGCGCAGGTGAACCGGCTTGGACAGGACCTTGGCTTGCGGCGAGGCTTGGGCGGCGGACAGGGCGACGGCGGCGAAGCCGGTGATGAACATGATGCGCAGGCCGGGCATGCGGGCGGCGGCGACGCGCGCCACCTCGATCCCATCGGCGCCCGGCATGACGATGTCGGTCAGCAGCAGGTCGTAGGGGCCGTGTTCCAGGGCGTCGATGGCGTCGTCGCCGTTCTCGCAGTCGACGACCTGATGGCCGGCGCGTTCCAGCGCCCGCGTCAGGAACCCGCGCAGCGAGGCGTCGTCTTCGGCCAGCAGAATTCGCGCCATCTCGTGCTTGTCCCCACGGACCTGACAGGGTCCCGAATGCTGACGCTAGGCTCAGAACGGTAAACCGGCGATGAAAAACACCGTTTGAGCGAGGGCACGGGCTGTGGAGAAGCCGGCGAACCCGCTATGCGTCGGTCATGACGCCGCCCGAGCGCCCCGCCCTGCACCCCGCGTTCGAGATCGTGGCTGCGCCGTCGCCGGGGCCGCTGGTCTTCGCCTCGCCCCATTCCGGCGTGATCCGGCCCGACGATCTACGTGCGCGGCCCAATCTGCCGGAAGCCAGTCTGCGCAGTGCCGAGGATATCGGCGTCGACGCCCTGATTGCCTGCGGACCGGCGAACGGTGTGCCCCTGATCCTGGGCCGGATCACCCGCGCCTATGTCGATCTGAACCGCGACCCTTGCGAACTCGACCCCGGCCTGATCGACGGGCTGGCGGGGACCGACGCGCTGTCGGCCAAGACGGCGGCGGGGTTTGGCGTCATCCCCCGGCGATCCGGCGACGGCCTGGACCTCTATGATCGCCGCCTGACGATGGCCGAGGCGACCGCGCGGCTGGCGAACGTCCATGGTCCCTATCACGCCGCCCTGGCCGACCTGATGCAGGCGGCGAGATCGCGCCACGGCACCGCCATCCTGATCGACTGGCATTCCATGCCCTCGCGCGCCGCCGGCGGCGGCACGCGCAGCCGACCCGGTCTGGACGTTGTGCTGGGCGACCGGCACGGCTCGTCCTGCACGGCGCGGCTGACGCGGCGGCTGCGAGCCCTGTTCGAGGGGCTGGGCTGGCGGGTCGGGTTGAACCAACCCTATGCCGGCGGCTGGTCCACCCAGAGCTGGGGCCGTACCGCCGACGGATTTCACGCCGTCCAGATCGAACTGAACCGCGCCCTCTATCTGGATGAAGACCGGCTGGAACCCAGCGCCGATTTCGACCGATGCCGTCGCGCCGTCGAACGGGTCATCGCAGCCCTGGCCGCCGACGACTGGACCGGCTGAGCGCGGGCAAAAAAAAGCCGCGCCCAGAAGGCGCGGCATGAAAAGTTTATAGGGAGGAAACGCCCAGGAAGGGCAAGACGCCGCGAGGCGTCGAAGGTCAATCTAGGTTGCGATGCACAATGCGTCAAGCGCCATGTAATCACCGTTCATCACGGCTTGTTACGGTGATTACGGCACTGAGACGGCGTTTCCGGGGCATCGCGGACACGATTTATGCTCTGATCGCGGACGACCCGATGCTGCAAGTGCGAAATAGACGGCTTCACAGCGATGAGTTCGCGTCCAGAAGCCGCCGTGCAGTACGAATGGCCCGCGCCGCCGGGGAACCGGACTGGCGCCAGACCAGCAGGGCGAAGGCCGATATGACCCCCGCCGCCAGCCACGCCGGCCCGAACAGCCAGGCCGCTGCCGCCAAGGCGAAATAATAGCCGCGCACCCCCTGGCTGAAGGCCGCCAGCGCCGGGTTCAGAACCTGGGCCGTCGCCTCGCCGAAGGCCGCATGGGCCGCCTCGCCGTTGATCTCGGGCGCGGCGCCGATCAGGGCCAGGGTGTAGTTCATCTGTCGGATCGACCAGATGAAATCCAGCAGGCCCCGCGACAGACAGGCCAGCACCAGCGCCAGCTTGGCTTCCAGCAAAGGGATCGGCACGGCCTCGGCCCCGACGGAGGCGAAACTCTTCAGCGCGCTCTCGCCACCGAACAATATGCCGCCCACCGCCGCGATCAGTAGCAGGTTGGACGAGGCGAAGAAGGATCCCGAATTGATCGAATGGCCCAGCAGCTGGCTGTCCAGCAGCCGGATCTCGCGCCGGGTCATCGCCGTCATCCAGGCGTGCCGGACGGTCAGCATGTCCTCGTTCAGCGCGCCCGACCGCCGGGCGAGCAGCTTCAGCATCGGATCATAGCCGAGCCAGCACATGAAAAAGAGCGCCAGCGCGGACCAGTCGAAGGGGGTCATGTCGAAGTCCGAAGGGGAGGGATAAGGGACGAGGGATTAGGGATGAGGGATGACACGAGCGCAAGATGCTCGGTCGCAGCCAGTCCCTCTGCGTCATCCGCGACGCCATTCCCTCGTCCCTCATCCCTAGTCCCTCGCCCCTCGACGCTGTAAGCGTCGCCCCATGTCCGCCCCCGAAACCCCGGCCGAAATCTTCAAGCGCGCGCTGGCCCATGCCGCGCGTGCCCTGGCCGAACAGTCCGAGCTTGAGGTCGCCTTCGGATCGGACGGGCCCAAGCTGGCGAACGGCGTCCTGACCCTGCCTCATCCGTCGCGCGATCCGTCTGGACCCGAGAGCGCCGCCCTGCGCGGACAGGCCGACCGGCTGGCCCTGCGCCTGGCCAACCATGACGATGCCGTCCACGCCCGCCTGCGTCCCGTCGACAGCCGCGCCGCCGAAGTGTTCGAGGCGGTGGAACAGGCGCGCGTCGAGGCGGTCGGATCGACCTCGCTCGCGGGCGTCCGCGCCAATATGAACGCGGCCCTTCTGACCCGGCTGGACCGTATGGGGGCCCTGCGCGCCGAGGCCGATCGCGTGCCCGTCGCAGAGACCCTGGCCCTGCTGGTCCGCGAGCGATTGACCGGCCAGCGTCCGCCCGACGGCGCCGGCGCCCTGCTCGACAAGGTCCGGCCCGAGCTGGAGGCCAAGGCCGGCGAACAGATTGACCGTCTGGTCGCCACCGCCGACGATCAGGCCGCGTTCGGCCAGGCGATGAAGGACGTGCTGCGCGCCCTCGATCTGGACCCCGGCGACGGCCGCGGCGACGAACCCAATGACGAACAGGGCGAGGACGAACCCGACCCCGCCGATCCCGACACCTCCGACGATCAGGAGGAAGAGGACGAAGGCGGCGGCGAGGGCGGCCAGTCGATGGAGGGCTCCTCCGACGACCAGACCGCCGAGGAAGAACGCGACAGCCGCCCCGACGGCGCACCAGCCGAGATGGACGGCGATCAGACCGACGACGGCCCGGAGATGTCCGAAGGCGACCTGCCCAACCGGCAACAGACCCCCGACGACGGCAAGGCCATCGACGCCTATCGTGTCTTCGCCCATCAGTTCGACGAGACCATCGACGCCTCGGACCTGTGCGACCCGAACGAACTGGAACGGTTGCGCTCCCTGCTGGACCAGCAGTTGACCGCTCTGTCCTCCATCGTGTCGCGCCTGGCCAACAAGCTGCAACGCCGGCTGATGGCCCAGCAGAACCGCACCTGGACCTTCGATCTGGAGGAGGGGATGCTGGACACCGCCCGCCTGACCCGGATCATCACCGACCCGACGGCCCCCCTGTCGTTCAAGGCCGAGAGCGAGAGCCCGTTCCGCGACACGGTCGTGACCCTGCTGCTCGACAACTCCGGCTCCATGCGCGGCCGCCCGATCATGGTCGCCGCCGTCTGTGCCGACATCCTGGCCCGGACGCTGGAGCGCTGTGGGGTCAAGGTCGAGATCCTGGGCTTCACCACCCGGGCCTGGAAGGGCGGCCAGTCACGCGAGGCCTGGATCACGGCCGGAAAGCCCGCCATGCCCGGCCGCCTGAACGACCTGCGCCACATCATCTACAAGTCCGCCGATGCCCCCTGGCGACGGGCCAAGAAGAATCTCGGTCTGATGATGCGCGAGGGTCTGCTCAAGGAAAACATCGACGGCGAGGCCCTGACCTGGGCCCACGACCGGCTGGTCGCCCGCACCGAGGCGCGGCGCATCCTGATGGTCATTTCCGACGGCTCGCCGGTCGACGATTCCACGCAGAGCGCCAACGCCGCCCTGTATCTGGACAAACACCTGCGTCAGGTCATCGAGCGGATCGAGACCCAGTCGCCGGTCGAACTGCTGGCCATCGGCATCGGCCACGACGTGACCCGCTGGTACCGCCGCGCCGTCACCATTGTCGACGTGGAACAGCTGGCCGGGGTCATGGTCGAGAAACTGGCCGAACTGTTCGAGGTCGAGCCCAAGGCCATGACCCGCAAGGGCCGTGCCTCGGGTCAGGCGCCGCACCGCCGCGCCGCGTGAGAACCGTGTTCCGGGCCCTCGCCGCCGCCGGCCTGATCGCCTTGGCGGCCTGTGCCGGCGTCGCCACCAGCGTCCCCCGCGATCCGGGCGACGCCGGTCATCCGATCCGGATGGACGCCCGCCGCGTGCCGCTCGGCGTCGGTGGGGCCGACCTCGCCCCCGGCGTGACCTGGGCCGGTGGCCTGTCCCTGCACGGTGCCAATCTGCATGGCCTGTCCGACCTGAAGCTGGACGGCGATCAGGCCTGGAGCGTCTCGGATTTCGGCAGCCTGGTCCGGTTCACCATCCGGCTCGACCGCGCGGGTCGTCTGGTCGGCGCGGGCGGGGCGACCAGCCGCCGCCTGATCGGCCCGGACGGCACGGTGCTCCAGCCCAAGGCCGCCGCCGACGCGGAAGGGATCGCCCTGCTGCCCTCCGGCGTCGCCATCAGCTTCGAGCGCGATCACCGCATCTGGTCCTACGGCCCGGGCGGGACAGGCCTGCCCGTTCCGCTGCGCCGCCCCGACGCCGTCTTCGAGGACAATGAGGGGATGGAAGGTCTGGCGGCCGCACCCGGCGGCTGGCTGGTCATGGGCGAGGCCGGCGGTGCCTGGACCTGCGATCCCGATGCCTGCACCGCCCTGCCCCGCGCGCCCGCCGCCTTCACCGATGGCTACAAGATCACCGGGGCCGACGTCGATCCGAACGGCGGATGGTTCGTCGTCGAGCGGTCCTACACCCCGCCGCTCGACATGCGCGCCCGCGTCCGCCGCATGGCCCCTGACGGCACGATGGGGCCCGTCCTGATCGCCCTGCGCCCGCCGGCCTCGGTCGACAATATGGAGGGGATCGCCGCCGTGCGAACCGCCAGGGGGACGCGCCTGTATCTGGTCAGCGACGACAACGCCAACCCCCTGGAAAAGACCCTTCTGCTGGCCTTCGACGTCGCCGACTGAAGTACGTCAGCCCGCCGGTGGCGTCCGCGCGCCCTGCATCCGGCGCAGCATCTCGGCCGCCTCGCGCCGTTCGGCATCGGTCTGGACGGCGTTGCGGCAGCTGCGGACCGGGAAGCGAGTTCCCGTCACCTGGATGTTGCGACAGATCAGACGCTGGCGGACCGGCTCTTCGGGCGGGGTCGCATCGACCGGAACCGGGGCGACCTAGACCGGCGCCTCGGCGGGGACAGTCGGTTCACGCGCCTCGGCCGATCCGGCGGGCGGGGTCTGCTGGCCGGACAGTCCGACGATGAGGGCAAGGGCGGTCAGAAGCACGCGACAACTCCGGGACAGGCAGGATCAGGAGACAGCCATCCCCGCCACGCCGCAGTCTGCAGGCGTGGCGGGGCTGAGCGGATCAGTCCTCGGGATAGATGGTCACCGTCCGGCAGCGCCGAACGGGGAAGCGCGACCCGGACACCTCGACATAGCGGCAGACCTGGCGCGTTGGCAGCGGAGCCTCCTCGACGAACTCGGGCTCGGCCACGGGCTCCTCGACGACGACGGGTGCAGGCGCGGGGGCCGGCTGGGAAACCGGGGCCGGGGCCGAAACCGGCTGCACGTCCGGCCCCTTGGCCTGAAGCGTCGCGACCAGGGCGATAAGGGCAAACATCATCGGAGATCACTCCCGCGAAGGTTGGAAAGACCTCATGATGCCTCAGATGTTCGCAACTGCAACAAAAATATTGCGGATGCTCAGTGAACGTTGGTTACACCCGTTCGCTGATCCGGATCGCCGCCCGGCAGCCCGTGCGGATCACGGCGCTGAGCAGCCGGTATCCCGGTGCCTCGCGCGCGCCCTGTTCGACGGCATGGTCGTGGTGTTCGACCTCTTCGTCGCGAAAGCCGGTCAGTTCGGCGGCCAGGGCCGGGTCGCGGTCGCCGACCTCGGCGATCTGTTCGGCATAGTGTTCGGCAATGACGCTCTCGACCGCCTCGGTACAGGCGTGGGCGGCCTTCTCGCCCATCAGGGCCGTCCCGACGCCCAGGGCCTGGGCCGCCAGCCGCCAGGCCGGCAGCATCATCGTCGGCCGCACCCGCCCGTCGTTCAGCAGGGTCTCGAACCGCGCCAGATGCACCGCTTCCTGGCCCTGCATCCGCTCCATATCGGCCGCCAGTTCGGTTCGGCCGCCCGCGCGAAACACCGCCGCCTGTCCGCGATAGATCTGCACCGCCGCATATTCACCGGCGTGATCGACCCTCAGGATCTCGGCTGTCCTTGCGCGCGTCGATCCCCGCCCCGGCCGGGCCAGGGGGATGCGTCTCGAATCGGGCTCAGGGCTTGGGGGCACGCGCATCCTTGGGACGTTTGGCGGCCAGCAGGCTGAAGATGGCCAGGCCGGACGAGATCAGGAAGTTCCAGCTTGCCATGCTCAACCCCAGGAAGCGCCACGTCACGGCGTCGCACATGACCACGCGCGGGGTCTCGCCCCCGCCGAACGCCAGCGCCGTCAGCCCCTCCAGGTCGACGTCCTTGGCCGCCATGCAGGTCGCCGGCAGGCTCCACCACTTCATCTCGCCGCCCGAATGGAAGCCGGCGGTGATCGCCCCCGTCGCGAACACGGCGAACAACAGGAAGGCCGCGATGCGGGGCGTCCCGCGCGACGCCCGGCTAATGACCGCCCAGGTCGTCGCGATCAGCGAAATCGCCACCGCCCCCCAGAAGACCTCGCGCTGCTTGAGGCACAGGTTGCACGGCGACAGGCCCAGGAACCGCTCCGACGCATGGGCGGCCCCCAGCATGGCCAGGGAAATGGCCAGGGCAAAGGCGGTCCACCACCGCGTCAGAAGTCGATAGATCCCGATCATCACCCGACAGTCCTACTGTACGCCGCCGCATCCGCCAATGCGCAGCGCGGGCCTCAGTGCGGGATAAGCTTGACCGCAGCGAAGGCGGCGACCAGCACGGCGATGCCGATGACGGTGAACAGCGCCAGCCGCTTCTCGACCATCTCGAGCATCGCCGGCCCCCAGGTCTTGAGCACGAAGGCCACCAGGAAGAACCTTGCGCCCCGCGTGATGACGCACAGGGCGATGAACAGCGGCAGGCTGAAGCTGAAGATGCCGGCCGCGATGGTGATCAGCTTGAACGGGATCGGCGTCAGCCCCTTGATCAGGATCACCCAGGCGCCGTGTTGCTGGAACAGGGCCTTGGACGCCTCGAAGGTGTCGGCCTTGCCCATGACGGCCAGCAGCCACATCCCGACCGGCTCCAGGAAGAACCCGATCGCATAGCCCAGCAGCCCCCCCAGCACCGACGCCGCCGTACAGACGGCCGCGTACCGATAGGCCCGGTCCGGCTGCGACAGCACCATGGGGGCCAGCATCACGTCGGGCGGGATGGGAAAGAAGGAGCTCTCGGCGAACGAGACCACGGCCAGCGCCTTTTCCGCATAGGGCTTTCGCGCCTGCTCGAAGACCCAGTCGTACAGTTTGCGCAGCATCGGCCATTCCCTGATCGAACCCTGCCCTACCTTCCCAGCCCTTAACGGTCCATTCGTCGCCGCGTCGCAGTCAGCCCAGCTTGGCGTCTCCCCCTGGAACCCTTAGGTTCCCCCCAACCGCAGGCGACCCGCCCGCACCCCCCTTCGTGGAAAGCGCCCCCAATGACGCCAGACGCCACTATTGCCGCCGTCGAGAATCCCCTCGGCGTGGACGGTTTCGAATTCGTCGAGTTCACGGGCCCCGATCCCCAATCCATGATCGCCCGGCTGGAGACCATGGGCTTCGTCCAGACCCATGTGAATCCGCAGACCAACGTCGTGCGCCTGAAACAGGGCGACATCTCCTTCCTGGTCCACCGCACCCCGACCGGTCACGCCGGCGAGTTCGCCCGCGACCATGGCCCCTCGGCCAACGGCATGGCCTTCCGCGTCGCGGATGCAAAGGCCGCCTATGACAGCGCCGTGGCGCGCGGTGCCCATCCGGCCGACGGCCACGCCGGCGGCGCGCTCGGTGAGGGCGCCTATGTCCTGCGCGGCATCGGCGGCAGCTTGCTCTATCTGATCGACGCCTATGGCGAGACCGGGTCCCTGTACGACAACTGGGACGAGATCGAGGGCTGGGAAGAGGACGAGCGCCGCAACAACGTCGGCCTGCACCTGCTCGACCACCTGACCCACAATGTCAGACGCGGCCAGATGCGCACCTGGTCCGGCTTCTACGGCGACGTCTTCGCCTTCGAGGAGCAGAAATATTTCGACATCAAGGGCAAGGCAACGGGCCTGTTCAGTCAGGCCATGATCGCGCCCGACCGCGCCATCCGCATCCCCCTGAACGAAAGCCAGGACGACACCTCACAGATCGAGGAGTTCCTGAAACGCTACAACGGCGAGGGCATCCAGCACATCGCCTTGGCCACCGACGACATCTTCGAGACCGTCGAAAAGATGCGCGCCCGCGGCGTCGAGTTCCAGGACACCATCGAGACCTATTTCGAGCTGATCGACAAACGCCTTCCCAACCACGGCCACGACCTGCAGCGGATGCGCAAGAACCGCATCCTGATCGACGGCTCGGACGAAGAAGGCCTGCTGCTGCAGATCTTCACCACCGACACCTTCGGCCCGATCTTCTTCGAGATCATCCAGCGCAAGGGCAACGAAGGCTTCGGCAACGGCAATTTCCAGGCCCTGTTCGACTCAATTGAGCTCGATCAAATCCGTCGCGGCGTGATCGTGGTTGACGCCTGACCATGAAGCTCAAGCCGCCGTCCTGGCTACCCTACCTCGGCCCGGTCCTCGCGGCCGTGGCCGGGGCCCTGGCCGGGCGGATGTGGCTGGACGGAAGCTTCTGGACGGTGCTGATCGCGGGCATCGTCTGCGGCTTCCTGCCGATCATCATCTACCGCATCTGGAAATGGTCGCACCATCGGCGACCGCCGCAATAGCCCAGACGGACAGGCCTCAAGGCATGAACTGGATGGTGCGCGCGAACTGAACGTCACGCGGCCCAGGTTCCACCTCGGCGCCGCGCATCAGCGCGATCGCCGCCTCACCGAAGCCCAGTCCGGGGTGGGTCTCGCCCAGCACCCGGCATCCGGTCACACGACCCGTAGCCCGCGCCGTGCATTCCAGGGTCACCGCCACGGCCGTCAGGGTCGGGCCCGACCCGGCGTCCAGCGTCCGCTCGACCGTGGCGTGCGGAGCCTTGACCGCCACGTCCTTCTTGGGCGTCGGATCGATCAGCAGGGCGGCGGCGAGAACGAACGCGAACATGGCGGAAACCCCTTCTGTCCTGTTAATGAATCGCGGACAAATCCGTTCCGCCGGAGAGAGCCCGCATGACGCCACTTTTCCGAGCCTTCGCCCTTGTGGCAGCCCTGCTCACAGGCGCGTCACCGGCCCTGGCTGGAGAGGATACACCCCCCCGCTGGTCCTTCGCCATCCACGGCGGGGCCGGCGTGATCGAGCGCGCCAGCCTCAGCCCCGAACAGGACGCCGCCTATCGCGCCGCCCTGACCCGCGCGCTGGAGGCCGGCGGCGCGGTGCTGGAACGCGGCGGCACGGCGCTCGACGCCATCCAGGCGGCGATCGAGCTGATGGAGGACGATCCCCTGTTCAACGCCGGCCGCGGCGCGGTCTTCACCGCCGCAGGCCGCAACGAGCTCGACGCTGCTGTCATGAACGGCGCGGACCTGACGGCCGGTGCCGTCGCCGGCCTGACCACCACCCGCCACCCGATCGCGGCGGCGCGCGCGGTGATGGAACACAGCCCCCACGTCATGCTGATCGGCCCCGGCGCCGACAGTTTCGCGGCGTCGCAGACCCTGGAACAGGTCGACCCCGCCTTCTTCTTCACCGAGCGGCGCTGGCAGGGTCTGGTCAAGGCCCTGACCGACGCCGGCCTGCCCGTCCCCGAACGCCCTGCCGGAGCACCGCCCGCGCCCCCCCTGAACTCTGGGCCGGGCGGCATGGCCGACAACGACGCCTCGGCCCCGCCGCTCAACGAGCGCAAGTTCGGCACGGTCGGCGCGGTGGCGCTGGATACCCACGGCAACCTCGCGGCCGGCACCTCCACCGGCGGCATGACCGCCAAACGCTGGGGCCGCGTCGGCGACGTCCCCGTCATCGGCGCCGGCACCTACGCCTCCAACCGCGACGGCTGCGCGGTCTCGGCGACGGGCGACGGCGAGTATTTCATCCGGGCTACCGTGGCGCGGGATATTTGCGCGCGGATGGCCATCGCTCGAGTGCAAACTCCCGAGCAACGGCAAGAGGCCGAACGCTCCGAACCGACGCCGCATTGGCGGGCCAACATTGTTTGTCGTTCGGCGTCGCCAGAAATCCCATGCGTCGTAGAGGAGGCCCCGCTCGCTCTTGTGGCCGCCAATGCAGAGATCACCGATGCCGAACGCCTGGGCGGCAAGGGCGGCGTGATCGTCATGGGCCGCGACGGTCGTCCCGAGTTCGCCATGTCCACCTCCGGCATGTATCGCGGCGAGATCCATCCCGGCGAGCCCGCGCGCGTCGCCATCTACGCCGACGAGGCGCCGCAATGACCAAACCCCTCCCCACCCCCGACGAACTCACCGAAATGGCCGAGGAGGAACTGGCCGCCGCCTGTTCCCTGCTGTGGCCCGAGATCGTGCGGATCACCCCCTGGGGCGACAGTTTCGAGGGCTTCGCCCCGTCCGGCCGCACCGTCGAGATTGAGCGCCGCTACCTCTGGGCCCATGAGCCCGCCGGCGCCGTCGTCGTCGAGGTCGAGGTCCGCGACGCATCCAACCGCACCGGCGCCGAAGCCCGCGCCGTCCTCGCACCGCCGGCGTAACGGCCAAAACTCACCCTCTCCATTGCCGAAGGGCAATGGAGAGGACAGATCGGCCTCTTGGCCGATCAGGCGGGGGCGACGAGGTCTGTCCGATTATCGCATTCTTCCCCCGTCCTTCACGGGGGAAAGCGGTCCGTCGATCGCGCAGCGATCCAGGACCGATGGGGGAAGTCTTGCTTATTCTTTCCCTTCACACGCCCCCCATCGACCCTGGTCTCGCTGCGCTCGACGCCGGGCCACTTCCCCCGCTGCGCGGGAGAAGAAGAAATCCGGCTTGTCCAGCACCTCCAACTTTCAAACTTCGAGCCACCAATCCCTTGCCCCGCAACGGATTGCGGATTTCTCGGCCTCCCAAACGCGCCCAGGTCCCCAACCCCGCTATGATGCTTTCCGTCCCGTCGCGGGGAAGGGCGCAAGGCCTTGCGATCTTGTTGCGGCGAGGGTGTGTGGAGCGGGGCGGTCGAGGCCTCGTCTCCGGTCAGCCCTGGCGAGCTCCGAGGTCCGGTTTCGACCGGGCGCGGCGCCCGGGGGATCGGGGGCGATGTCGCCGGCCGTGCAAAGGGTCCGGCGCAGAGAGTCGGATCGTTCAGGGGACGATGCTGCAAGGGCATCACCTTCCCGTCGGGGGCGCGGTAGCGGCAAGGGGCGAATACCCCCGCTGGTTCGGGAGACCGAGCCGTACAGCTCCCGGATAACCACATACGCGGAGCGTCTGTCTTTCGCCGAAACGGTAATCACTACCCCTATCCCGGGCGAAGGCCCGGACGCTCCGCCGGCCCTTCCCACTCCCGACGCCTTGCGGCGGGAGTCCGTTGAATCACGTCATCCCCGGACAACGCGGCGCAGCCGAGGCGATCCGGGGAGGCGCGGTCGAACGCCTCCTCGCGCCCCCGGGGTAAGAGCTTTCACCGAACCGCGTTAACCTTTTCATTGCCAAGCGCAGCCGTGGCGCCATGATGCCAGAGCCTGCGTGAGGGGATCGCCAGAGTGTCACTGCCCAGTCCGAGCGAGTTCCAGTCCGTCGACGGCTTCTATGAGCCCCAGGACGGCGGCGTCCTGTTCACCCTGTCGCCCCTGCTGCTGCTGGCCGTCGCCCTGCTGCTGGTCCTGGCCGGCCTGCTGGGCTGGTGGATCGGGCGGCGCAAGACCGACGGCGACGACCCCAGCCAGGCCATCTATGACGCGATCAAGAAGGCCGTCACCGCCGCCGCCGGGGCGCCGCGCGACTCGGTCATGATCACCGCCCGCCATCTGAACACCGTGCTCGAAGATCGGCTGGGGGCCGTCCTGCGCATCGGTCACGGCCTGGGCGGCCCCCACGAGGCCCTGACCCAGGCGCTCGACGGCCATGGCCCCGCCGACCACGAACCCGACAAGGACCACCCCGCCGACCCCCACACCGGCGTCAACAAGGTCACCATCAACGCCCGCAGCGTCGTCCTGAACACCCATGCCGCGCCCGTCGAAGGCGCGGCCCCCGATCCCCATGCGGACGCCCACCCGGCTCAGGGCCACGCAGCGGGACACGCAACGGGACACGGGGGCGGCCACGGCCACACCAAACCCCTGGACGCCAGGGCCCAGCTCGCGGCCGTCCGCGCCGCCGTCCACGATCTGTCCGACTACTGGAGCGACAAGTCCGCCCGCCTCAAGGACCTGCGCGAGGCCCGGAAACAGCTGACCACCACCCCACCGCCGTCCTCCGACAACCGGGTCGGAGACCGGCGCGCTCCCTGATCGTCGATCACCGACAAAGCCCGGTTTCCCCTCGCGATAAACGGGTCTAGCCTTCGCCTCATGAAACTCGCATCGCTCAAGCACGGCCGTGACGGTCGCCTCGTCGTCGTCTCCAATGATCTGCACTGGTTCACCGACGCCTTCCTGATCGCGCCCAGTCTCCAGGCCGCGCTCGACGACTGGCACCGGTGCGAGCCCCTGCTGCGGGCCCTGGCCGAAAGCCTCGAACACGAGGCCGTGCCGCGCGGCCGGTTCCATGAACGCGACGCCGCCTCCCCCCTGCCCCGCGCCTATCAGTGGGTGGACGGTTCGGCCTATGTGAACCACGTCGAACTGGTGCGAAAGGCGCGCGGCGCCGAGATGCCCGACAGCTTCTGGACCGACCCCCTGATGTATCAGGGCGGATCGGACGCCTTCCTCGCCCCCCGCGACCCCATCCCCCTCGCCGACGAAAGCTGGGGTTGCGACCTGGAGGCCGAGGTCGTCGTCGTCACCGGCGACGTGCCGCAAGGAACGTCGGCGACGCAGGCGCTCGACCACATCCGGCTGGTCGGACTGGTCAACGACGTCTCGCTTCGGAACCTGATCCCCGCCGAACTGGCCAAGGGCTTCGGCTTCGTCCAGTCCAAGCCCGCCAGCGCCCTGTCGCCCGTCTTCGTCACCCCCGACGCGCTCGGCGACCGCTGGAAGGACGGCAAGCTGCATGGCGAACTGACCGTCCAGCTGAACGGCCAGGACTTCGGCAAGGCCGACGCCGGCGTCGACATGACCTTCGACTTCGGCACCCTGATCGCCCATCTGGCCAAGACCCGCAGCCTGACCGCAGGCACCGTCATCGGCTCGGGCACGGTGTCCAACAAGGGCACCGACGGCGGCCCCGGCCAGCCGGTCTCCGCAGGCGGCCTGGGCTATTCCTGCATCGCCGAGGTCCGCACCGTCGAAACGATCCAGACCGGTGCCGCTTCGACGCCCTTCCTCAAACACGGCGACACCGTCCGCATCGAGATGCTGGACGACAAACACCACTCCCTCTTCGGCGCCATCGAACAGACGGTAGGACCGGCTTGAGGAGCCGTCATGCAGCGCGTCGAGATGTTCATCCGCGTCCGGCGTGTGCTGTCGGGAGGATTGGACAGCCGCGTGGGGGCGACGGCGTGATGCGCTGGGCCGTCGCATTTGGCCTGGCGTTGCTTGCCTCCACGGCGCAGCCCCAGCCGGTCTCAGCCCAAACGACCTGGCGCAGTCTTCCTGCGTCTGGCGAAAACCGGGCGGCGGCTCTCCAATGGGACGTCGCCGCGATCGTCGGGCGTTGCGACGCGGGCGTCCTGACGGTTTTCATTGCGCAGGGCGGCAGGTTCGCGGAGCCTTCGGCCTTTGTCATGATGGAACGACGTGGCGATCCGCCAACGGGCCAGTATTGGCGGGTATCGACCGACGGCCGCTCCGCTTTCGCCTTTTCGC
>NZ_JBIIAY010000001.1:0-90895 GCF_044239655.1 Brevundimonas sp. | reverse complement strand
GCCCCCTCCACCGCTTCGCGGTCCCCCTCCCCCCATGGGGGAGGATTTTTCGTTCGCACCCTCCGCGGCCTGATACCGTCGGTGCTCTTCGTCCATCTTGGCCTGCCAGCGGGCGCGGAGTTGGGCCGGGCGGCCCGGATAGCGGTCGTCCAGAAAGGTCGCCGCCACCACCCGGTCGGTGCGGAAGGTGCGGAAGTCGGCGCGGCTTTCGCACCAGCCGACCAGCAGTCGCGTCGTCTCGCGATAACCGATCAGGAAGGGCCAGATGATGCGCCGGCTGTTGCGCCCCTGTTCATCCGAGTAGTCGAGCGTCAGCTTGCGCCCCGCATGGATCCAGGCCCGGACCTGAGCCATGTCCAGTCGATCCGCCTCCGCCGGCTTCCAGACCGGTCCGGACGACACCGCGGGCTCCAGCACCACAGGCCGCAGCCGCTCCGGCACAGTCGCCGCGATCTTGGCGACCAGATCACGGGCGGCGCGGGCCAGGGCCGGATCGCCGCGCCCGGCCACCCACTGGGCGCCGAGTACCGCCGCCTCGATCTCGTCCGACGTCAGCATCAACGGCGGCATGTCGAAGCCGCCCTCCAGCACATAGCCGATGCCGGCCTCGCCCCGGATCGGCACCCGCTGGCCCATCAGGGCGGCGATGTCGCGATAGACGCTGCGTTTCGAGGTCTCCAGCTCGACGGCGATCGCCTCGGCCGTCAGGGGGCGCGAGCTGCGGCGCAGCAGCTGGACGATCTGGAACAGGCGGTCGGCGCGTCTCATGAATTAGGGTGCGCTAACGCTCGCGACGCGGTCGCTCGCTGCTTGAGCGCGTTCTCCTTCTCTGCACTCGCCGAATAGCGACGGGTTTATCCGAGCAACCTGCATCTTCGCTGCTGACAGCATGCTGGCAGCAGGGTGGCAGTAGTCAATCCCTGCCGCCGGGGAGGGCTCGGCCGCCATCGCGCTCAAGCCGCGAGCCGCCGCGCGGCGAGCGATAGCGCACAAGGAGGGTTTCACCATGCTGACGCTGTTTCACGCCCCGCAATCGCGCTCGTCGCGCCTGGTCTGGCTGATCGAGGAGTTGGGGGCCGAGGTCGATATCCACTATTGCGACATCCGGCGCGGTGACGGTTCGGGTGCCCGGGATCCGCAAAACCCGCATCCGGAAGGCAAGGTCCCGGCCCTGTTGCATGACGGAGCGCTGATTACCGAGTCTGGAGCGGTCGCCGTCTATCTGGCCGGGCTCTATCCCGAGGCGGGTCTGGGCTTTCCACAAGGGTCAACCGAGCGCGGCGTCCTGCTGAGCTGGATGTTCTGGGCGGCAGGCGAGATGGAGCCGGCCTTCTGGGGCAGAATCAGCGGCGCGACCGCGACGGACCCGATGGCCCAACGCCGCTATGAACAGGCGACCAATCGGCTGATCGAGGCGCTGTGGGAGGGGCCGTGGTTGATGGGGGACCGGTTCACCATCGCCGATGTCATCATCGGCAGCGCCCTGACCTGGGGCCGGGACTATCTGCCGGACAGTCCGGTGTTCGACCGCTATATCGAGCGCCTGAACGCCCGGCCGGCCAAGGTTCGCGCCGACGCGCGCGACGGTGATCTCACCCTGACGCGAGCCGCGTGATGGAGCCTGACGCGATGGACCCCTCGATCCATGCGGCACGCGCCTGTCTGGAGGCCGCTGAAACCGGCGCAATGAGTTTTCCGCAGATCGTCGGCACCCTGATGGAAGCAGGCATCGAGAGTTACCGGATCGACTTCAGGCGCGCCGTCGCGATCTATTTTCGGGCGGATGGGTCTTCATTCGACCTGGCAGCGCCGTTTCCCGCCTTTCCAGTCGCCGCAGGATTTGACGCAGACACGATCCGGAATGCGATCCGTGCGGCCCAGACCCAGGCCGAGGGCTATAGCTATCCGGGTTTCTGCCGGACCGTCACCGCAGCCGGATGTGCGGAGTATCTGGTCTCCTTCATCGGCCGGCGCGCGCTGTATGTCGGACGAACCGGCGAGACCCATACCGAGCGCTTTCCTGACGGATAGGTGTCAGGCCGCGTCGGCCTGGTCGTGGTGGTGGAACGGGTCCTGATGGAACAGGCCGCCGCCGTTGCCGGTGATGGCCACATCTTTCAGGTCGCCGACGAAGTCGTCGCGCCAGATGCCGACGTCGGTGTCGCGGACGACCTTCATCAGGGCCTGCCATTTCCGCACCCGTTCCTCCAGCGGCATGGTCAGGGCGCGTTTGATGGCGTCGGCGACCTCCTCTCGGCTGAAGGGATTGACCAGCAGGGCCTCGCCCATCTGTTCGGCCGCTCCTGCGAACCGTGACAGGATCAGCACGCCCGGATCCTCGGGGTTCTGGGCCGCGACGAACTCCTTGGCCACCAGGTTCATGCCGTCACGCAGCGGCGTCACCAGACAGACCCGTGCGGCGCGGTAGATCCCCGCCAGCTGGTCCCGGCGATAGCTGCGGTTCAGATAGCGGATCGGCTGCCAGTCCATGTCGGCATATTCGCCGTTGATGCGGCCGGCCAGGGCGTCCAGCCGGGCGCGGATGTCCTGATAGGTATCGACCTCGTCCCTGCTGATCGGTGTGACCTGGACCAGAAAGACATTGCCGCGCATATCCGGGGTATCGTGCAGGAACTGTTCATAGCCGAGCATCCGCTCTTCCAGCCCCTTGGAATAGTCGAGCCGGTCCACCCCGACCATCATCGAGCGGAAGGCCGACGAAGCCGCCATCCGGTCGTAGGTGCGATTGCCCTGGGGCGAGTTCCGCGCGTCGATGAAGGCGTCCACGTCGATGCCGATCGGATAGACGCCCGCCTGGACGGTGCGGCCGAAACACTCCATCCCGCCGTCACCGACCAGATCGCCCCGCGCCTCGGACACCACATAGTCGCGGAACAGATCGAGCCACTCCTGGGTCTGGAAGCCGATCAGGTCATAGGCGAACAGGCTCTCCACCAGCCGACGATGGTGCGGCAGGGTCACCAGCAGCTGCCGGGCGGGCCAGGGGGTGTGCAGGAAGAAGCCGATCCGGTTGGTCACGCCCAGCCGCCGCAGGTCCCGCGCGATCGGGATCAGGTGATAGTCGTGGATCCAGATGATGTCGTCCGGCTGGATCTGGGGCCGCAGCACCTCGGCGAACCGGGCATTCACCCGCTCGTAGCCCTCGCCATAGGACCGCTCATAGGCCGTCAGGTCGACACGGTGGTGGAACAGCGGCCACAGGGTCTTGTTGGCGTAGCCATTGTAGTATTCGTCAACGTCCTGAGCCTCCAGATCGACCAGGGCGACGGTCACGCCGGCCCGGTCCTCCCATTTGATGTCGCCGGTGAAGTGATCGACCGTTTCGCCGGACCACCCGAACCAGAGGCCGTCGTATTTGCGCAGGGCGGCGGACAGGGCCATGGCCAGGCCACCGGCCGAGCCGGCGGCGGGGTCGGCGGGGGCCGACACCCGATTGGAGACAACGATCAGTCGAGACATGGCCCTATAACGCCAAGCTCGCCGAATGGATCACCCCGATGAACCGGATGTGAACGGATTGTGCGTCAGCGGACGTCGGTCCACGACCTGCTCAGCTCAATCGCGCAGTTGATGATGCCCACCAGCGAGTAGGTCTGGGGGTAGTTGCCCCACAGTTCGTCGTCGCCCAGCGAGATGTCCTCGGACAGCAGGCCGGCGTTGGTCCGGCGCGACAGCATCTGCTCGAATATCTCCCGCGCCTCATCGCTGCGACCGTTCAGGTGCAGGGCCTCGATGAACCAGAAGGTGCAGAAGTTGAACGCGGTTTCCGGCTCGCCGAAATCGTCGGGGATCACATAGCGGAACAGATAGGGGCCCTTCTTCAGGTCGCGCTCGATGGCCTCGAAGGTGGCGACCTGACGCGGATCGTCAGGCTTGAGGAAGCCCAGATCGACCAACTGCAGCAGGGAGGCGTCCAGCTCGGTCCCGCCGAAGGAGGCCCCGAACCGGCCTTCTGCGGGAATGAAGGTCTCCTTCTCGACCCGCTCGTGGATTATCCGGGCGCGATCGGCCCAGAAGGCGGCGCGTTCGGCCAGACCCAGGTGATCGGCGGCCTTGGCCAGACGGTCGCAGGCGGCCCAGCACATCACCGACGAATAGGTGTGGACCCGGGCGATGGTGCGGAACTCCCATAGACCCGCATCGACCTGATCGTGCATGGCGAACGCCCTCTCGCCGACCTTTTCCAGCGCATAGAAGTCGTCGATCGTGCCGGGACGCAGCAGGCGGGTGTCGTAGAAGCTCTGCACCAGCGGCAGGACGATCTGGCCATAGACGTCGTGCTGGAGGTGTTCGCGGGCCTGGTTGCCGACGCGGACGGGCTCCATGCCGCGATAGCCGGCGACAGACGTGACGATCCGCTCGTCGATGTCCTCTTCAAGTCCGACCCCATAAACCGGCTGGACGTGCCCCCCCGCCGACTGATCGACCAGATTCCTGAGATAGACGAGGTAGTTCTCGAGGATGTCCACCGCGCCCAGCCGGTTCAGGGCGCGCACCGTATAATAGGCGTCGCGGACCCAGCAGTAGCGATAGTCCCAGTTGCGCCCGCTCTCGGGGAACTCGGGCACTGAGGTGGTCATGGCCGCGACGATGGCACCGGTCTCTTCGTAGACGCAGAGCTTCAGCGTGATCGCGGCGCGGATCACCGCATCCTGGTAGTCCAGCGGGATGTAGAGGGTTCGGACCCAGTCCTTCCAGTAGGCGATGGTGCGGTCCAGCGTCGCCGAAACGCCCGGCCCGACCTCCTGGTCATACCCCTCGTCCGGCCCGAGGAAGAAGGCCAGCGGCTGTTCCAGCCGGAAGGTGCGCTCTTCCAGCACATGCGAGACCGGGCAGTCGGTGGTCAGCCTGAGCGTGATGTCGGAACACAGATAGCGGATGTGGTTCGAGCCCGAGGTCACCTCGGCCCGGCGCGCGCCCCAGTCGGCCGAGGGGCGCAGTCGGATGGTCACACGCGGCGCCCCGGCCAGCGGCCGGATGATCCGGCTGAAGGCCAGCGGACGATAGGTCCGCGCATGCTTCATGTGGCGGGGGGCGAAATCGATGATCTCGACGGAGGCCCCGTCCCCGGCGGTCAGGACGGTCCTGAGCACGGGCGTGTTGCGGATATAGGCCTGAGAGACATCCTTCAGCCCCTCCAGTTCCACCGACCAGAAGCCGTGTTCGGGCGTCTCACCATTCATCAGGGCGGAGAAGACCGGATCGCCGTCGATGCGCGGGGCGCAGGCCCAGACGAAGCGGCCCTGACGATCGATCAGGGCGCTGATCGAACAGTTGCCGATGGGGGCCAGGTCGAGGTTGGGACGGAGGGGGGCCATGCCGCTCATGCCGCCTTCTCCCCGGCCGAGGCGTCGATGCCGTCGGCGACCGCCTCCAGCCAGGTCAGGACCGAATCCACATTGTCGAGGCCGTGGCTGGCCAGGGTCTCCCGCATCGGCCCGACCAGGACCCCGAATCCGCCACGTTCGGCCGCAGCCCGAAAGGCATTCTCGTCGGTCAGGTCGTCGCCGAGCATCACCGGAGTTGCACCCTGAAACGGCGGCTCGGCCATGAAGGCGGCGATCGCCGAGCCCTTGTCCGACCCGGGCGTCTTCAGCTCGACCACCATGACCCCGGGCTGGACCGACAGTCCGTGTTCGGCGGCAACCGAGCGGGCCAGGGCCAAGGCGGCCTCAGCGATGTCTGGGGCCTGACGGTAGTGGAGGCCGACAGAGACGCCCTTCTCTTCGACGATCACCTCCGGGTGCGCATCCTGAAAGGCGCGCAGAGCACGGGTCGCGGGCGCGATACCGGGAGAGGCCGGTGCGATCACGGTCGAACCGTCCCGGCGACGCCGTTGCAGTCCATGCACCCCGGATGCGGCCAGCGGGCCGGCCGCGCTGATACGGTCGATCTCGGACAGGGTGCGACCGCTGACGATGGCCAGCCGGCCCTCAAGCCGCTCATCCAGACGACGCAGCACCGCCGAGCGCCGCGCGACGGGGCCGACCGCGTCGGGGGTTTCGGCCAGGGGTGCAAGGACGCCGTCCATGTCCAGAAACAGGGCCAGCCGATCGAACCGCACCGGCGGGGGCGTCAGGGCAGGCAGCCCCAAGGACGCGGCGTCGGGCGCACGACTTTCGGCGTTCGGCATTGGATCTCCCATGATCTTCAAGTCCCCTTGCACACCCCAACGCGCCACGACGGCAAAGGTTGGCCGATCGGCCCGCTTTGCCGTCCTACGACTTTCCGTAGGATTGTGCCGGGCGCCGTTCTGGGGCAATTCCGGGCTCGGAACGAGGCGATGGTCTCGGTCAGGACGCCTGGATTATGCCCGAAATTCCCCACTCATCGCCCGCAGACATCGCCGTGATGACCGGCCGGGCGCGAGAGGTGATGCAGCTCAATATCGAAGCCTTGCAGGCCCTGGAGCGGACGATCGACGCCTCCCTGGCCCGCGCCTGCGAGGTCATATTGTCGCGGCCCGGCTATGTGGTGGTCACCGGCATCGGCAAGTCCGGCCATATCGGCGGCAAGATCGCCGCGACCCTGGCCTCGACCGGCACCAACGCCTTTTTCGTCCACCCGGCCGAGATGAGCCACGGCGACCTGGGCATGCTGCGGTCCGATACGACCCTGCTGGCGATCTCGGCCTCGGGCGAGAGCCGCGAGCTGCGCGATCCGCTGATCTTCTGCCAGCGTGCCGGCATTCCGGTCATCGGCATGACCCAGCGCAGTTCCAGCTTCCTGGCGCGGATGTCGGCGGTCCCTCTGATCATGCCCAATGTCGCCGAGGCCTGTCCCAACGGCCTGGCGCCGACCACCTCGACCCTGATGACCCTGGCGCTGGGCGATGCCCTGGCCATGGTTCTGATGGACCGGCGCGAGTTCACCGCCACCGATTTCGGCCTGCATCACCCCGGCGGCGCCCTGGGCATGAGTTTGCAGAGCGTGCGCGAGTGGATGGGCGACAACCATGCTCCGCCGGCCAGCGTGCCGCTGGACGCCTCGTTTGCCGACGTGGTGGCCACGATCACCGCGGGTCGCAAGGGGGCCGTAGCCGTGCTCAACGGCGAAGGGGCCCTGGCCGGAATGATCACCGACGGCGACGTGCGCCGCGCCTTCGCCAACGATATTTCCAGCATCACCGCCGCCGACATCATGAGCCGGACCCCGATCACCGTGAACCCGGATCAACGGATGAGCGACGTCGTCGACCTGCTGGCGGCCAACAAGATCGCGACCCTGTTCGTGATGGAGAGCGACCGACCGGTGGCCATCATCCATGTCGCCGAACTGATGCAGGCGGGCTACGTCTCGTGATCGGAAACCGTCAGGACGCCATGATTGACCGTTCCCCGACAAGGGGTTACGCCAGCCCCCACGCTCGCGACCCGGGTCGCACGAGCACCGGACTGACGGCTGGGAACGAGGGCTGCTTGGACAAGGTTCGCCCTTCACGGATCAGGCCGGTACGCTCGCGATCGATCGCCCGGAGGTTGTCCCTTAAGGCGGCGTTTGGACCTGGCGCTTATCGGTTCGGGTCTCACGGGTCTTGCAGTCAGGTCGGCGTATCATGATCGAGGGCGTGCTGTTCGATGCCAGCCGGCTGCTCAGCCGGACCGAGCGTACCGCGCCGACGGGCGTGGACCGGGTCTGCTTGGCCTATGCCGAATGGTTGCTGGCGCGACCCGACCTGAAGATGATCCCTGTCCGGTCCAAGCATGACGAGTTGGTCGCGGTGGACGACAGCTGGTTCCGGACCTGTGTGGAGACCTTGCGGGCGCGCTGGACCGGCGATGACGCCGAACACGCCCTGACCGGCAATGCGACACGGCTTCTGGAAGCCCTGCACTCCGAACGCCCCGCGGCCCAGTCCGTGATCGGCGCGCCGCCCCCGCCACCGACCTCGGGCGGCGACAAGAACCGTCGCCGACAGCTCAGGGTGTTCAAACAGTTCTTCCGGTCGCGCAAGATGCTCGATCTGCCGCCGAGCCGGGTCTATTTCAACGTCGGCCACACCAGCCTGAACACGCCACAGATCCTGACCTCGCTGAAGGCGCGCGCGATCCCCAGCGTGGTCCTGCTGCACGACCTGATCCCGATTACCCATCCCGAGTTCTGCCGCCCAGGCGACGGTGCCAAACACCGGCTGCGGGTGCTGACGGCGCTGAAATACGCCTCGCGGATCATCGTCAACTCCCAGTATACGGCCGAGGAACTGCTGCGGTTCGCCGCCTTCGAGCGGGTTTCGGCCCCGCCGATCGATGCCGTGCATCTGGGCCTGGAATCGGTCTTCGTGGCCAAGCCCCAGGCCGCACCGCCACGCCCCTATTTCGTTCACGTGGGCACGATCGAGGCACGCAAGAACCTGGCCTTCCTGCTGACCGTCTGGCGACGGCTGCAGGAGCGGATGGGGGCCGAGACGCCTCAACTGGTGCTGGTCGGCCGCTACGGATGGGAGAACGAGGCGGTTCTGGATCATCTCGAACGCTCGCCTAATCTTCGCGGGCTGGTGCATCAGTCGGCCAACCTGCCGGACGCTTCCCTCGCGACCCTGATGAACAACGCCCAGGCGGTGCTGGCACCGTCGTCGGTCGAGGGGTTTGACCTGCCGGCGGTGGAGGCGTGCGCGCTGGGGGTGCCCCTGATCGCCTCGGACATCCCCGCCCATCGCGAGCTCGTGCCCCACGCCGAACTGATCGATCCGCTGGATGGACTGGGCTGGCTTGCGGCTCTGGAGCGGGCGACGCGGGTTCGGCCTCTGGCCGCGCCGTATCGCGCGCCGACCTGGACCGATCACTTCCGCCAGGTCGAGGAACGGACCGGCCTGGACCGTCGCCTCGCCGTCGTATGAGGCCTTAGGGTCGCGCTGTCGGTCGAATCATTGCGAGGGGTCTGGCTCCGGTCCGCAAAGGCCGGTAATCACTGGCGTATGACCATGCCCAACGCCCTGACCCGCACCGTCTCGATCCTGGCGCTCGTCGCCATTCTGGGTGGATGCTCGACCCTGCCGCGCGATGGACCCTCGGGCCGAGCCGTGGCCCGCGGCGCGTCGGCCGAGCAGGCCAACTATGTGATCATCGACCTGGACTATGCGCTGACCGAGCGGATCAAGGCCCAGCCCTCCCAGTTCCTGGGCTCGCTGACCGACGCGACAGAGCCTGCGGGTGGTGGAATGATCGGTCCCGGCGATACCCTGGCCGTCGCCATTCTGGAGCCCAGCGGCACCCTGTTCGGTGGCGGATCGGGGGGCGAGAACATCCGTCCCGGCAACCAGAACCTGCCCGCCATCGTGGTCAACTCGGCCGGTGCCGTGACCATCCCCTATGCCGGATCGGTCAATGTTGCAGGCCTGAGCGCCACCGAGGCCGGTCAGGCCATCCAGCGCGCGCTTCGCGGCAAGGTCGGCAACCCCCAGGTCGTCGTTTCCGTGGCCAACAACGCCTACAATACCGTCACCGTCCTGGGCGAGGTTCGCCAGCCCGGCCGTGCCCTGCTCAGCGGCAACGCCAACACCATCCTGGACATCATCGCCGCCGCCGGGGGTTCGACCCGTACGCCCGAGGACGTGATCGTCAACATCCAGCGCGACGGCCGGACCTATACGGCGCCGCTCGGCGTGGTCACGACCGAGTTCGGCGAGAACATCCGCCTGCAACGCGGCGATCAGGTGAACCTGACCTACCGCCCCCGCCGCTATTCGACGTTCGGGGCCCTGGGCGCGATCTCGCAGGTCGAGATGGCGGCCGGGCCCCTGACCCTGGCCGGTGCCCTCAGCCGCGTCGGCGGGCTGAACTCCACCATCGCCAATGCACGTTCGGTCCTGGTCTTCCGCTTCGAGCGGCCCGAGGTCGCCCAGGCGATCGGCCTGACCCAGCCGGCGCTGCCGCGCGGTGTGCCCGTCGTCTATCGCCTGAACCTCGAGGAAGGGACCGGCTTCTTCACCGCCAACAACTTCATGATCCAGCCGGACGACATCCTGTATGTCCCGAACTCGGATTCGGCGGAACTGAGCAAATTCTTCACCCTGGTCCAGACCTTTACCCGCGTGATCTACGACATCTCGGTGACCAACACCCTGAACCAGTAGCCATGGGTTGGCGGCCGCCGCGCATTCCATGGGCCTGGCCGGGGTCGCGACGGCGTCGGGTCGAAGCCATCATCAGCGATCCGTGGCAGGGGGCACCGCGCCGTGAGCGGACCCCGGACGACACCCCGGCCGCGCGCCTGCTGTCCGAGATCGAGGCGGCGGCCCTGGCCGTCTATGAGGCCCACGACCTGCCGACACGACCGGGACAGTATGCCCGGTCACTGCGCGCGGCCGGCTGGCGCTATCTGGCCGACGACCTGACCGCCGAGGAACGCTGGGCCCTGGTCCTGGCCCAGAAGGACGGGTCAGGATGGCGGTTCGGCTCGCTGGAGGACATCGGCGATCAGCCGGACAGCCCGCCCGACCTGAAGGAAGCTTCGGTCATGCTGCGAGACTGCCACACGCTGCGCACCCGTCTGGCGGAGCGCAGCGGTCCCGATTTCGCCGAGGATATCGAGACGGCCATCGACCTGGGCATGGCCTGGCGACAGCTCCAGCTTTCACCGCCCCGGCCCGTCCAGAAGCGTATCGCCGCCTCGGCCAGGCCGAAGAAGCCTCGGAAGTCCCGCGCCAAGCCCAAGCCGCCGAAAGCGGATTAAGCGGCGATCGCCCGTCCACCCATCGCATCGGCCAGCAGTTCCAGCGAGCGGACCCGGTCGGCGTGGGACCAGATCTGGCTGGTGATCATCAGCTCGTCGGCGCCGGTGCGGGCGACGAAGGCGTCGATCTCGCGACGGACGGTGGCCGGCGACCCGACCGCCGAACAGGCCAGGGCCTGGGCGATCATGCCGCGTTCGGCCTCGCCCAGCCCCTGCTCATAGCCCTCGACCGGCGGCGGCAGTTTGCCCGGGCGGCCCGCGCGCAGGTTGACGAAGGCCTGCTGGACCGAGCTGAACAACAGCCGCGCCTGATCATCGGTCTCGGCCGCGAAGACGTTGAAGCCCAGCATCACATAGGGCTCGGCCAGCCGCTCCGAGGGGCGGAAGGTCTGGCGATAGGTCTGGATCGCCGCCATCATCTCGGACGGGGCGAAATGGCTGGCAAAGGCATAGGGCAGGCCCAGATGGGCCGCCAGCTGGGCCCCATAGGTGGATGAGCCCAGGATCCAGACCGGGATATCCTGACCCTCGCCGGGATTGGCGCGGATACGCTGGTCCTCGGTCGCCGGGGCGAACCAGTGCATCAGCTCCATCACATCCTGCGGAAAGTTGTCGACGTCGCCCTGGAGCGTGCGTCTCAGGGCCCGCGCCGTGGCCATGTCCGACCCCGGTGCCCGGCCCAGGCCCAGATCGATGCGGCCGGGATGCAGGGCCGCCAGGGTGCCGAACTGTTCGGCGATGACCAGGGGCGCGTGGTTGGGCAGCATGACCCCACCCGCTCCGACGCGGATCGTCTTCGTCGCCGCCGCCACTGCCCCGATCACCACCGAGGTCGCCGCCGAGGCGATCCCGGCCATGTTGTGGTGCTCGGCCAGCCAGTAGCGGTTGAAGCCCAGCCGCTCGGCGTGGCGCGCCAGATCGATGGTGTTGGCGAGGGCCTGCGACACGTCCGAGCCTTGCGGCACGGGGGCGAGATCGAGAATGGAAAGCGTGGTCATGAGCCCGATATGGGGAAGCCACCGGGGATCGGAACCCCCGCCACAGTCACAGTTGCATTCGCGCCTGCGGTGTTCTTGCGCGACTGATTTCGCTACGGAGCGTTAGGTTGGGCTGAATGCTCAAGCTGGAGCCGCCTGTCGCATGCGTCGTTTCCTGATCTGGTCTGGCCTGGCGGTCGTAATCGGCCTTGTCCTGGCCGTGAGCGGATACCTGGCCTACGATCATTTTTATGCGCGTTTCCAGCCGGTTACGATCGCGCGGAACCAGGGCGAGATCCAGCGGCTGCTGGACGAGGCGTCCTGGGTGTCGCCGGGCGGCGGCGACCAGCCCCTCTATATCATCGGCTATCGCGGCAGTGCCTCGACCCATGCCTATGAGGCCGAAGAGGCCGAGAAACTGCGTGCCGGTGGGGCCGATGTGCGTGTGCTGATGTTCGCCCGGTCCGACCGCGAAGGGGCGACCCAGTCGACGCCGGCCGAACGGGCCACGATCGCCGAGCTGTGGCTGAACCGGGACTGGAACCTGTACCGCCGCTGGACGGATACGCCGGGCGCCGGCTGGAAGGCCGAGGGCATCGCACCCGCCGACGGCAACCTGGCCCGCACCGCCGTGGTCGATGCCAGCCGCCAGTTCGTCGCGCGGCTGGACACCCTGATGCGGGACGCCGGGGTCAAGCCGACCTGGCCCCTGGTCATCTGGCGCGACCGCGAGGGGTTCCTGAAGGCCTGCGCCTGTGCCGACCGGCGGTCCTGGGCCTTCATCCGCGACGACCTGGACGCGCCGGACACCATCGCCGTCGAGGCCGCTCCGGTCGGGCCCACCGCACCGGTGACGCCTGTGCCCGAGACCCAGGGCCTGCCCTATCCCGACCTGCCAGCGACACCCCCGGCGACGACGCCGACCGCCCCCCAGCCGAGCCAGGCGGCTCCGGCCCCGACGGGCCAGGCGTCAGGCTCTTCTGCTCAGCGTCCGACCTCGCGGCTGGAGACGAACCGTCCGCGGCCGCCGCGCGCCCAGACCCGGCCGACAACCCCACCGCCGCCCGAGCCCGAAGACACCCAGTTCTACTGAGGCGTCAGAACAGGCGTCGGCAGACGGCGATCAGGCGCTCGACGTCCTCGGCGTCCTGATACAGGCCGAAGCCGAAGCGGATGGTGTCGTCGCGCACGTCGGTCACGACATTGGCGGCCAGCAGCGCAGCCCGCCAGGACTGAGCGTCCGGGTGCCGGAGGGCGATGAACCGTGCGCGCGGGCCGTCGCCCTCGACCGGATTGAGCACCGTGCCCTGATCCAGGCTGCCGCACTCCCCCGCCGCCAGCGCCTGCGAGTACCTAATTTGCAGCCCCAGCGCATGAGCCGAGACGTCGGCCGTGGTCAGCCCGGCTTCGTCCAGCATCCGCCGCACCCCGTTGAACCGATACAGCGGCGTGGAATCGAAGGTCGCGCCCCAGAACCGGCCTGCGTCCTCGCGGTACTGGACCCCGCCCGGCGGTCCCATCAGATTGCCGAACTCGGCGAACCAGCCCGTCACCACCGGCCGGGGACAGAAGCCGTCCGGCGCGTGCAGGAAGCCGGCACCCTCGCCGGTCATGGCGTATTTGTAGCCGCCCGAAACGTAGAAGACCCGGTCCGCGACGCCCGACAGGTCCGTCGGGGTGGCCATGAAGCCGTGATAGCCGTCGACGACCACCCACGGCCCTTCAGGCCGCGCCAGGGCCGCCAGATCGGCGATCCGGTCGAAGGCCTGACCGGTCTTGAAAAAGACCTGGCTGACCACGATCAGGTCGCAGGCCCCCCGTTCGGCCTCGGCGACGAACCGCTCGGCGAAAGTCGCGAACGGCTCCAGCGGCACCCGCGTCACCACCGCCTCGCCCGCCTCCTCCCAGCGTTCGGCCTGACGGCGAAAGGCGTGGAACTCCCCGTCCGTGGTCAGGATGCGAACGGGCTTGTTCGACAGGCCCGAGAAGATGCGGATCAGGAAGTCGTGGGTGTTGGGTGCGAAGACCACCGTCTCGGGATCCGGCAGGCCGAGCTCGGACGCGATATGCCTCTGCGCCTCCGGCACCACCTCACCGAAGACCAGGTCCCATTTCCGGTCCGCGAACCGGTTCGCCTCGTCCCAGGCCCGCACCTGCCCGTCGTACGAGGCGTCAGGCCACAGGTGATGGCTGTGCGCCGCGAAATGCAGCCGCTCGGGATCGAGGGCGAGGGCGCGGGAGAAGAGGGGTTTGTGGGACATCCCCCTTCTCTCGCCCCAAAGCCGACTGGGCTCAAGCCGTGAGCCGTCGCCCTTAAACCAGACTTCCGTGGCAGTGCTTGAACTTGCGGCCCGATCCACACGGGCAGTCGGCGTTGCGCGAGGTGCGTTCCCAGCCTTCGGGCAGCAACTCGACCGGGAAGCGCGAGCGGTCGTCGCCGGTGAACTGCTGTTCCGGGTTCTGGGCCCGGGCGTTCAGCATCTCGTTCTCGCCGGTGCCGGGGTTCAGGTGGATTTCCTGGAAGACGGGCATTTCCATCTCCGGCGGCGGCTGGAAGCGGAACTCGACCGTCATCAGCCAGCGGGTAACGTTGTGGCGCAGGTCATGGAGCAGGCTCTCGAACAGGGAGAAGGCCTCGGTCTTGTACTCGTTCAGCGGATCGCGCTGGCCGTAGCCGCGCAGGCCGATGACCCCGCGCAGGTGGTCCAGATGGACCAGGTGCTCGCGCCAGCTCATGTCGATCTGCTGCATCAGGAACTGCTTCTCCAGCCCCCGGGTCTGGCCCTCGCCGATCAGTTCCAGCCGTTCTGTGGCGCGGGCGTCGGCGGCGGCCTGAAGCCGTTCCTCGACCTCCTCGTTGGACACGCCCTCCTCGGCGGCCCAGTCGTGCAGGGGCAGTTCGAGGCCCAGGGTCGAGCGGACCTTCTCGTCCAGCCCGTCGATGTCCCACTGTTCGGCATAGGCCTTGGGCGGCATGAAGCGGTCGACCAGGTCGGTCACCACGTCGCGCCGGAACTCGCCGACCAGTTCGGACAGGTCGTCGGAATCCATGAACTCCTGGCGCTGTTCAAAGACCGCCTTGCGCTGGTCGTTGACGACGTCGTCGTACTTCAGGAGGTTCTTGCGGATGTCGTAGTTGCGGGTCTCGACGCGCTTCTGGGCGGTCTCGACGGCGCGGTTCAGCCAGGGGTGGGAGATCGCCTCGCCCTCGGCCACGCCGAAGGACCGCATGATCGAGTCCAGCCGGTCGCCGGCGAAGATGCGCAGCAGGTCGTCTTCGCAGCAGAGGAAGAATTTCGAGGTACCGGGGTCGCCCTGACGGCCGGTGCGGCCGCGCAGCTGGTTGTCGATGCGGCGGCTTTCGTGGCGTTCGGTGCCCAGGACGAACAGGCCGCCGGCTTCCAGAGCGATCTGTTTCTGAACGGCGATATCGGCCTTGAGCCGGGCTTCCTCGGCCTTTTCCTCCTCCGGCGTGACCGGGATGCCCAGGTTGCGCTGGTCGAGGCGGAATTTCTCCAGCCGCATCTCGAGGTTGCCGCCCAGCTGGATGTCGGTGCCGCGCCCGGCCATGTTGGTGGCGATGGTCACCGCGCCGGGCAGGCCCGCGTCGGCGACGATGAAGGCTTCCTGCTCGTGCTGGCGGGCGTTCAGGACGCTGTGCGGGATGCCCTTGAACTTGGTTTCCCACACGATGTCATAGGCGGCGTCGCCGACTTTTTCCGCTTCCTTGGCCTTGCCGACGAACTCGGGTTTGAGGGTGCGCGACACCTCGACCTTGTGCTCGTACTCGTCCAGCATCCGCGACAGGGTCTCGGACTTCTCGATCGAGACCGTGCCGACCAGGATCGGCTGGCCGCGATCGCGGCAGTCGGCGATCTGTTTGGCGATGGCGATATTCTTCTCGCGCTCGGTCCGGTAGACCTCGTCGTCATAGTCGATGCGCTGGACGGGGCGGTTGGTCGGGACCTCCAGCACCTCCATCTTGTAGATGTCGCCGAACTCCTGGGCCTCGGTCGCGGCGGTGCCGGTCATGCCCGACAGCTTGGAATAGAGCCGGAAATAGTTCTGGATCGTCACCGAGGCCAGGGTCTGGTTCTCGGGCATGATCTGCACGCCCTCCTTGGCCTCGATGGCCTGGTGGAGGCCCTCGGACAGGCGGCGTCCGGTCATCATCCGGCCCGTGAACTCGTCGATCAGGACGATCTCGCCGCCCTTGATGATATAGTCCTTGTCCCGGGTATACAGGGTGTTGGCGCGCAGGGCCTGGTTGACGTGGTGGACCAGGCTGATGTTGGCGGCGTCGTAGAGGCCCGTCGTGTCCTCGGCGAAATGGCCGCCGTCCTCCAGGATCTGCTCGATCTTCTCGGAGCCCTCCTCGGTCAGCAGGGCCTGTTTCTGCTTCTCGTCGAGGTCGTAGGTCGTCTTGTCGACGATCAGGTCCTTCACGATGCCGTCGAGGATCTTGTACAGGTCCGAACGGTCCTCGGTCGGGCCCGAGATGATCAGGGGCGTGCGCGCCTCGTCGATCAGGATGGAGTCGACCTCGTCCACGATCGCGAAATTATGGCCGCGCTGGACCATCTCGTCGCGATTGTAGACCAGGTTGTCGCGCAGATAGTCGAAGCCGAACTCGTTGTTGGTGCCGTAGGTGATGTCCGAGGCATAGGCCGCCTGACGCTGGCCTGACGACAGGCCGTTGACGATGACCCCGACCTCAAGCCCCAGGAACCGGTAAACCCGGCCCATCCAGTCGGCGTCGCGCCGAGCCAGATAGTCGTTAACGGTGATGACGTGGACGCCTTGGCCCGAGAGCGCATTCAGATACACCGGGGCCACGGCGACCAGGGTCTTGCCCTCGCCGGTGCGCATCTCGGCGATGCCGCCCTCGTTCAGGATCATGCCGCCGGCCAGCTGCACGTCGTACTGGCGCTGGCCCAGCACCCGCTTGGACGCCTCGCGCGCGACGGCGAAGGCTTCGTTCAAGATCTTGTCGGGGGTCTCGCCGGCCGCAAGCCGGTCCCGGAAGGTCTGGGTCATCATCCGCAGCTCGTCGTCCGACAGGGCGGCGAATTTGGGCTCCAGGGCGGTGATCTTCTCGACGCGGACCAGGAAGTCCTTGACCTTGCGGTCGTTGGAAGAGCCGAACAGTTTCTTGGCAAAGCCGAGCATGGAGTATCCGAGGGCGGTCGAGCGTCTGAAGGCTCAAGAGACAGGGTCTGGCCGACGAAGGCCGTCAGCGTCTTCAGTCCAGGGCCCGGTCATCGACGACCCGGCGCGCCTGAAACAGGGCGCTGCGCGGGGCCGCGCGAACGATCGAAAACCCCTCGACTTGGGCGCAGGCGGGACTTAAGCACCGGCCATACCCCTGTCAACGCGAGGGCCTTTGCGGTCCGGGACGGAGAGCCTCCCCTTGTCCCTTTTTTCCACCGGGCGTCATTCGCGCAACCCCCTGATCCTGGTCGCTTTCGTCGCCGTTCTGGCCGTCGCAGCCTGCGGTCGCGGCAGTGGTGACGATGCGCCGCCGGAACCCGGCGACCGGGCCGTCGCCAAGGTTCAGGGCGAGACCCTGTGGGCGTCGGACGTCAAGCGCGAGGCGGTGGCGCAAGGGCTGGTCGGCGAGGGCGAGCCTCTGGACGTGACCAGTGACCTGTTCCGCCGGGTGCTGGACGAGGTCATCGACCAGAAGCTGCTGGCCGCCGAGGCCGAGCGGCGGGGCCTCGACAACTCGGCCCTGGCCCAGCGCCGTCTGAAGGCGACGCAGGAGCGGATTCTGGGCGACATGCTGGTCGAGAACGAAGTCAATGGCCGCATCAACGACCAGGCGGTCCAGACCCTGTATCAGGAGCAGCTTCGCCTGGCCCGGACGTCGGAGGAGATCCGCATCCGCCTGATCCTGTCGCGCACCAAACCCGAGGCCGACGCGGTGCTCGGCATCCTGGCCCAGGGGGCCCAGTTCGGGGCGGTGGCGCAGGAGCGGTCGGTGGATGAAGCCACGCGGTTCTCGGGCGGCGACCTCGGCTATTCGACCATCGACGTCATGCCCCAGGCCTATGCCAATGCCTTGCGTGATGCACCGGCCGGGTCGACGGTCGGCCCGTTCCAGACCGACGGCGGCTGGGCCGTGCTGCGCGTCGAGGACCGGAGGAAGGAAAGCCCTCCGACCCTGGAACAGGCGCGGCCCCAGATCGTGCGCTATCTGACCTATGAGGGGGTGCGCCAGTTGCTGGAACAGCTTCGAGGTCGAGCGAAGGTCGAGGTTTTGCTGGCCGGCGAGACCACGACCGGACCCGAACCGCAGGAGCCTGCCTCTGCGCCTGCGCCCGCACCGGCCGCAGCGACACCCCCTGCCGCCCAACCCGCCACCGCCGGAGCCCCGAAATGAGCCGGACGCCACCGCCGCCCGGCAAGCCCTCGGCCGGTCAGAAATTCGAGGCGGCGGTCGGCAAGGCGCTGGACCCGCTCGCCTCGGCGCTGAAGCGGGCCACGGCACCCACGCCTGCCGCTACCCCAGCCCCGGGCAAGCCCGGCCTGGCCGTCTCGCCACTGGCCGTGCCCTTCCCGACCATCCCGCCCATCGGTGGGGTCGAGATCGCGACGGCGCGCGCGGGCTTCTACAAGCACGAGCGTGACGATCTGGTGGTCTTCTCCTTCGCCAAGGGCACGACCTGTGCCGGCGTCTTCACGCGCCACAAGATCGGCTCTGCCCCGGTGGACTGGTGCAAGCGCCATCTCGACGCGGCCGAGGGCGGCAAGGATGTGCGGGCCCTGGTGGTCAATGCGGGCTGCGCCAACGCTTTCACCGGCAAGGCCGGGGCCGACGCCGCCCGCCGCACCGCGTCCGAGGTCGCCAAACGGTTCGGCTGTCGCCAGCGGGACGTCATGCTGGCCTCCACCGGGGTCATCGGCGTGGTGCTGGACGACCGGAAGATCGCCGCCCGGATGCCCGACATCGAGGCGGGCCTCGACGCCGACGGCTGGGCCCGCGCCGGTCGCGGCATCATGACCACCGACACCTTCCCCAAGGGGTCCTATGCCGAATGCCTGATCGACGGCGAAAAGGTCAGGATCGCCGGGATCGCCAAGGGGTCGGGCATGATCGCCCCGGACATGGCGACCATGCTGGCCTTCATCGTCACCGATGCCGACATCCACCCCGGCGTGCTGCGCGCCCTGCTGGGTCTGCACGTTCGCACCACCTTCAACTCGGTGACCGTGGACGGCGACACCTCGACCAACGACACCTGTCTGATGTTCGCGACCGGCGCCTCCAACGCCCCGCGCATCGGCCGGGTCGGCGACCGTCGGCTCAAGGAGTTTTCGGCGGCGCTCGACAAGGTCATGCTGGATCTGGCCCACCAGCTGGTCCGCGACGGCGAGGGAGCGACCAAATTCGTGCGGATCACCGTGGACGGCGCCGCCTCGCCCGCCTCGGCCAGGAAGCTGGCCAAGTCGATCGCCGACAGCCCCCTGGTCAAGACCGCCATCGCCGGCGAGGACGCCAACTGGGGCCGGGTCGTCATGGCCGTTGGCAAGACCGAGGAACCGGTCGACCGCGACGCCCTGGCCATCCGTTTCGGCCCCAATGTCGCGGCCATCGACGGTGCCCCTTCGCCGACCTACGACGAGGCCGCGATGTCGGCCTATATGAAGAACCCCGAGATCGACATCACCGTCGACGTCGGCTCCGGCCGGGCCTCGGCCACCGTCTGGACCTGCGACCTGACCAAGGGTTACATCGAGATCAACGGGGACTATCGGAGCTGAAGACGGTCCTGTTCGTCTGTTCGCGTAACCGGCTCCGTTCGCCGACGGCTGAACAGGTCTTCGCCGGCTGGCCGGACGTGGAGACCGCTTCGGCTGGCCTTGCCCTGGATGCAGACGAGCAAGTCACGTCTGAACTCGTGGAGTGGGCAGACATCATCTTCGTGATGGAGAAACGCCACCGCGCGATCCTGCAGCGCCGCTTCCGCAAGAACCTCGGTCGCGCCCGAGTCGTCTGTCTCGACATCCCCGACGACTATGCCTTCATGAACCCGGCCCTGATCGCGATCCTCAAGACGCGCGTTCCAAAATTCATCTGAGGCCGGCGGCGATGCCCGCCAACCGGGACGTTTCACCCTCCGCGCGGGGCTCAAGTGCCCCTCGGCCCCAGATCGGGTCGGGCCAGAGGGGGTCGTCGCGGCGGCGGCCGACGATGTGGATGTGGAGCTGGGGCGTGACATTGCCCAGGGCGGCGGTGTTCAGCTTGTCGATCGGGCGACCCAGCGCCTCACCCAGACGGCGGACCATGGCACCGGCGGCGGCGATCTCCTCGATCAGAACGGCGCGCTGGCCCGCGTCGAGATCGTCGAGCTCGGTCGCGCCGGGCACCCGGGGGATCAGCACCAGCCAGGGAAAGCGGGCATCGTCCATCAGGCGCAGGTCCGACAAGCCGAGCGGCGGCAGGGCGGCGGAGTTTGCCAGCAGGCGGGGATCGATCTCGAACGTCATGCGGCGATCCTAGCCTTAAGGGCCCCGCAAGGACGAGGCCCTAGACTGGGGCCATGTCGATGATCGACCTCATTCTGCTGGCCGGCTGTGCGGTGGGCTTCGTCCTGCTGGAGCGGCTCGTCGCCCTGAAGCGGGGCCAGAAGGTGCTGCGAAGCGGCTGGTTGACCGACGTGCTGCATATTTTCGTCGGCGGGGCCGTGATCCGGCTGGGGATGATCGCCATCGCCGTGGTGCTGAGCGTCCTCGCCGTCCGGCTCGTGCCGGGGCCGGTCGCTGATGCGGTTCGGGCCCAGCCGGTCTGGGCGCAGTATCTGATGGTGCTGATCACCGCCGAGCTCGGCATCTACTGGACCCACCGGATGGCCCACGCGGTGCCGGTACTGTGGCGCTTCCATGCGGTGCATCATTCCAGTCGCGAGCTGGACTGGATGAGTTCGCATCGCGAGCATCCGGTGGAACAGCTGATGTTCTCGGGCGTGGCGCTGGCCCCCGCCATCGTGTTCGGGATCGAGCCCCTGCCGCTGCTGATCTATGGGGTGACCTATCACGTGCATGCGCTGCTCCTGCACGCCAACGTCCGGCTCGACTTCGGGCCCCTGGCCCAGGTCATCGGCTCGCCCCGCTTCCACCACTGGCACCACGCCGATCAGCGCGAAGCCTATGACATGAATTTCGGGGCCCAGCTGTCGATCCTGGACCGGATCTTCGGCACCTTCCGATTGCCCGAGACGGGGCATCCGGAGCGGTACGGGGTCAGCGATCCGGTGCCGGACGGGTTTCTGGGCCAGTTGGCGTATCCGCTGAGCCGACCCGTCCCCCAGCCTTCCGCTCATCCCGGGGAAAGCCGGGATGAGCGGAAACTTGTGTTCTAGTTCAGCCCGTAAACGACGCAGGCGCTATCGGTCATCGTCTGCAACGGCGGCTGCAGGGCCAGGCGCGCGGCCTCGATCTGGGCCTCTGACGGCGCTTCGCCGGGGCGGACAGGGGCCGGAGGCGGAGGCGGCGCTGCGGGCGGAGCCATCATGGCCCCGGCCCGAACGGTGCGGCTGCCCGTGACCACCACCTCGTCGACATCGGTCTGCATCTGCCCGCCACCTGCGCTGTAGGACGGCCAGCCGGCCAGGACGTCGGTCTCGCAGGCCCGGCCGGTGGGGTCGATGACGCGCACCGAGCCCAGGGTCGCGCCCGCGTTCTCGGCCGCCGCCACCGCCCTGCGACGGGCATCCTTCATCGCCTCGGCAGCCAGGGCCGTCTTCCAGGCGTTTTCGGGTTCGAGGCTGAAATAGACGGGGCTCAGCGTCGTCGGCTGGGTCGCCACCACCGTCGCATAGGCCCGTTCCAGCACCGCCACGTCACGGATGGTCAGCCGCACCGAGGCCTCGGTCTGGTAGCGGACGATCTTGTCGGCCCGGACGTTGTCGCGCATCACCCCGGCCTCGTCGCGGTACTGCTCATAGATCGGCCGGGTGGTCAGGCTGGTCTCCACCCGGACCTTGTCGGCGCCATAGGTCGCCAGCTGCTGGGACAGGGCGCGCACCAGGTCGGCGGCCTTGCGCGACGCCTCGGCGGCCGAACGGTCCAGGGCCGTGAAGCCGGCGGTGAAGTCGGCGCGGTTGGCGGCGATCTCGGTCCGTACCTGACCCACCGAGGCGATCACCGGATCACGCATCCACCACGGCGCAGGGACATACTGCTGGCCGATCGTGGCCGGCGGGGTCTGGGCGAAGGCCGGTGCCGCCAGGCCTGCGAGGACTCCGGCGATCAGGGCGGCGGTGACTTGACGCATGGTTTCACTCCCGTTTTCAGGCCAGCCTCGCAGGCGTCGCGCCGGTCGTAAACCCCGCCGCTTGCCGATCCCGGTTCGCGGGTCTAGAGCCCTGCCCACGATTTCTCTCGCACACGCAAACCCGGCCTCAAGTCGCGCGAACGCGCCAAGGGCCACCAGACGGAGATACAGATGGCTCGCGCAAAGATCGCCCTTATCGGCGCCGGTATGATCGGCGGAACCCTGGCCCACGTGGCCGCGCGCGAGGCGCTCGGCGACGTGATCCTGTTCGACATCGCCGAAGGCACGCCCCAGGGCAAGGCGCTCGACATCGCCGAGGCCACCGCCGTGTTCGGATCGTCGGTCTCGCTCAAGGGTGCCAACGACTATGCCGACATCGCGGGCGCGGACGTCTGCATCGTTACCGCCGGCGTGCCCCGCAAGGACGGCATGAGCCGCGACGACCTGGTGTCCATCAACCTCAAGGTCATGAAGGCCGTCGGCGAGGGCATCAAGGCCCATGCCCCCAACGCCTTCGTCATCTGCATCACCAACCCGCTCGACGCCATGGTCTGGGCCCTGCAGAAGTTTTCGGGTCTGCCGCACGAGAAGGTCGTCGGCATGGCCGGCGTGCTCGACTCGGCCCGCTTCGCCTATTTCCTGTCGGAGAAGACCGGCGTCTCGGTTCAGGACATCCACGCCTGGACCCTGGGCGGTCACGGCGACGACATGGTGCCGATGGTGCGCCACTCGACCCTCGGCGGCCTGCCCCTGCCCGACGC
The DNA here is from genome assembly GCF_044239655.1 of Brevundimonas sp. Classification (GTDB taxonomy): domain Bacteria; phylum Pseudomonadota; class Alphaproteobacteria; order Caulobacterales; family Caulobacteraceae; genus Brevundimonas. The sequence goes on along the minus strand of NZ_JBIIAY010000001.1, from coordinate 68,189 downwards.
CGTCGCGGCCGGCTTCCTGAGCCAGGCCGATCTGGACGCCATCGTCACGCGGACCCGTAAAGGCGGCGGCGAGATCGTGGCCCTGCTGAAGACCGGCTCGGCCTTCTATGCCCCGGCGGAATCGGCCATCGCGATGGCCAAGTCCTATCTGCTGGACCAGAAGCGCGTCCTGCCCTGCGCCGTCTGGCTGTCGGGCGAATACGGCCTGTCGGACCTCTATGTCGGCGTGCCGGCCCTGATCGGCGCCGGCGGCGTCGAGAAGATCGTCGAATTCACCACCAACGACGAGGAAAAGGCGATGTTCGAAAAGTCGGTCGCCTCGGTCCAGGGCCTGTTGCAGGCCTGCAAGGACATCGAGCCGTCGCTGGCATAGCCAGCGGGCGCTAATGCGCGCGACGCGGTCGCGCGCTGCTTGAGCGCCTTTCGATCAAGAATGGGGGCCGCGGTGCAAACTGCGGCCCTTTTCTATTGTGCCGCAGGAGCCGCCGCCGCCCCGCCCACCGTCAGCCGGGCGAACTCGGGCAACAGGCCGCGCCAGATGGCGAGGTGGTCGATGAGCTGGTCGGGGCCGTCGCCGGTCAGCAGGACGTCGTACTGGACCACAGCCGAGGCGGGGGTGGTGCCCTCCGGCGCCTCGTAGATGGCCTTCAGGAAGCGGCGGTCTCGGTTCCAGCCGTTGATCTTGTCCGGCGTGATGGTGGCGCTGGAAACGCCGGTCGAGAACTGCAGGTCCGAACACATGCCGGCCGTGTCGCAGGACTGGAAGAACAGCAGCCAGCTGAGACCGTCGGCCGAGACGCGGACGAAGGTGCGGCCCTCGTCGGTCTGGACCGGGCCGGGGGTGGTGCCCTGTGTGGTCAGCCAGGCGATGACGGCGGCGGGCGCGACCCCCTGGACCATCCGGGCCGGTGCTGCGGCGACCGGACGCACAGCGGGGGCGGCGGCGACAGGCGCTGTCGGGGTCTGGGCCAGCGACAGGTCGGGCGCGGCGAGGGCGAGCACCGCGACGGCGGCGAGGGCGAGGGTCATGGGTAGTGTCTCCTGAGCGCGGTCAGACTAACTGGCAATAAGGCGAAGTTGTGAGACTCTATTCATGCGTCGCCTTCTCCAGCCAGCTGGCGCTGGCCATTTCGCGCAGGCGCGACGCGGTACGCTCGAACTCGAAGGCACCGTCGCCGCAGGGATACAGAGCCTCGGGCTCGGCGGCCGAGGTGGCGACCAGCCGGGTTCCGGCTTCGTAGAGGGCGTCGATCAGGGTGACGAACCGCGCCGCCTCCTGACGGTTCTCGGGGCCGAGGCGGGGGATGTCGGACACGAACAGGGTGTGGAACCGCCGGGCCACCGCCAGATAGTCCTGCGGCCCCAGCGGCCGGGCGCAGAGGTCGGCGAAGGAACTCCGCGCCATGGACCCGGCGGTGCGTTCGACCACGACGTCGCGGCCCAGGACCGTCAGATGCGCCGGTTCCTCGGGCTCGCCGCCCTTGAGGTCGTACCACAGGGTCTCGAAGGCCTGACGCCCCGCCCCACCATCGGCGAACCAGACCGGCGAGCCCATCAGGCGATCCAGCCGCCAGTCGCGGGCACCCGCGATCTCGATCACCGCGCAGCGCGCCTTGATCTCGTCGATAAAGGGCACGAACAGCGGACGGTTGATGCCGTCCTTGTAGAGTTGATCGGGGCTGCGGTTCGAGGTCATGGCCAGGACGACCTTCCTCTCGAACAGGGCGTCGAACAGCCGGCCCAGGATCATCGCGTCGGCGATGTCGGTGACCTGGAGCTCGTCGAAGCACAGCAGCCGGGCCTCCGATGCGATCAGGTCGGCGACCGGCTCGATCGGGTCGTCGCCCCTGTGGGTACCGAACACGGCCTTGCGGCTCTTCCGGTCGCCCTCGCGCCACTGACGGACCAGGTCGTGGACGCGAGCCATGAAGGCGTGGAAATGGGCGCGGGTCTTTCGCGGCTCGGGCGAGGCCGAGACGAACAGGTCCATCAGCATGGACTTGCCGCGCCCCGGCGGCCCCCAGATGTAGAGCCCGCGCACCTCCGGCTGTTTGCCGAACAGCCCCTTCTTCGACAGGTCCTCCTCCAGCCGCTCCAGGGCCGCGATCAGGGGGACCTGCGCCGGATCGGGGGCGATCACGCCTTCCTCGACGCGGATGTCATAAGCGGAACGAATACGGGAGCCCATCGAACTGGGGCATAGTCTTGCGCAAGCGATGTGAAAAGCGATGACTTCGCCCGCGCGAAGGCTTACATGCCTCGCCCTGCCGCAAGAAACCTTGCAGCAGACACGAAACCAACACCCACGCACCAACCGCGCTCAAGCAGCGAGGCTCCGCGAGCCGAGCGTTAGCGCGTCCGAAGGACTAAGATCATGGGCTATCGCGTCGCCGTCGTAGGCGCCACCGGCAATGTCGGCCGGGAAATGCTGACCATCCTCGAGGAACTGAACTTCCCCGTCGAGATCATGCACGCGATCGCCTCGCGAAAATCCAAGGGGATGGACGTCGCCTGGGGCGACAAGACCATCAAGTGCGAGGACATGGAGACGTTCGACTTTTCCACCGTCGACATCGTCCTGATGTCGGCCGGCGGGACCGTGTCCAGGGCCTGGTCGGAAAAGATCGGCGCGGCCGGTCCGATCGTGATCGACAACTCGTCCGTCTTCCGCATGGACAAGGACGTGCCCCTGATCGTGCCCGAGGTGAACCCGGACGCGGTCAAGGATATCAAGAAGAACATCATCGCCAACCCGAACTGCTCGACGGCCCAGCTGGTCGTGGCGCTCAAGCCCCTGCATGACGCGGCCAAGATCAAGCGCGTCGTGGTCTCGACCTATCAATCGGTGTCGGGCGCCGGCAAGGAAGGCATGGACGAGCTGTGGAACCAGACCAAGGCCATCTATGGCCTGGGCGACGCCAAGCCGAAGAAATTCCCCAAGCAGATCGCCTTCAACGTCATCCCCTACATCGGGTCGTTCAACGAGGACGGATACACCGACGAAGAGGCCAAGATGTGGAACGAGGTCCACAAGATGATGGACCCCGAGATCAAGCTGACAGTCACCTGCGTCCGTGTGCCGGTGTTCGTCGGCCACTCCGAGGCCGTGACCGTCGAGTTCGATCGCCCCATCAGCCCCGACGAGGCCCGCGCCATCCTGCGCGAGGCCCCCGGCGTCCTGGTGGTCGATAAGCAGGAGCACGACGGCTACATCACCCCCGTCGACGCGGCGGGCGAGCACGCCGTCTATGTGTCGCGCATCCGCAAGGACCACACGGTCGAGAACGGCCTGTGCTTCTGGGTCGTGTCCGACAACCTGCGCAAGGGTGCGGCGCTGAATGCGGTGCAGATCGCCCAGCTGCTGGACGAGACGGGGACGATCAAACCGTCGACGGGGTATCGTTCGATCGCGGTTTGATCTCTTGACCCTCTCCCGGCGGGAGAGGGCTTGAGGCTCGCAGAGCGCAGCGATGCGCTAAGCCGAAAGGGTGAGGGATTACGGTGCGTCCCGGCGAGGGAACGCCCCTCACCCTTTCGCGCAAGACCGATCGCCTGGCGGCTCTCGGGCGCTCAAGCCCTCTCCCGATGGGAGAGGGAGGAAATATCATGCCCTCTTCACCCGCCCCCACCGAAACCCGCAATGCCCTGATCGCGGGGCTAGTCTGCTACGTCCTGTGGGGCGTGTTTCCCCTGCTGTTCATGGCCATGGCCAGGGCGGGGTTTTCGGCGCCCGAGATTCTGGCCCAGCGGGGCTTGTGGGCCGTGGCGTTCGCTGCCGTGCTGGTCCTGGTCACGGGGCGGCTGGAGCAGGTCCGGCGGGTGCTGACCACGCCCGCGACCCTGGGCTGGCTGGCCCTGTCCACGGCGATGATCCTGATCAACTGGGGGGCCTATGTCTGGGCCACCACCAACCATCACACCCTGGAGGCCAGCCTCGGCTACTACATCAATCCGCTGCTCAACATGGTGGCGGGCCTGGTCGTGTTCCGCGAGCGGATCGACCGGTGGGGCTGGATCGCCATCGGGGCGGCGGCGGTCGGGGTGGTGTTGCAGGCGATCGCGCTGGGCCGGGCCCCGTGGCTGTCGCTGGTCATCGCCTTCAGCTTCGCTGCCTACGGCATCATCCGCAAACGGGTGGATGCCGATGCCCAGACCGGGCTGTTCGTCGAATGCCTGCTGATGATCCCGGTCGGGATCGGCCTGCTGCTGTGGCTGAACCAGACGGCCGACGTCGTCGGCTTCTCCAACCCCGCGCACTGGGGCTGGGCGATTTCCAGCGGTCTGGCCACCGTCCTGCCCCTGGTCCTGTTCGCCTGGTCGGCGCGGCGGCTCCCGCTGTCGACCATCGGCTTCCTGCAGTTCCTGGCCCCGACGCTTCAGTTCTGCATCGGCGTGGCCTCGGGCGAGCCCCTCACGCTGCTGAGGATTCTGTCGTTCGGCTTCATCTGGGCCGGGGCGGCCGTCTTCGCCGGGGCCGCCCTGTGGCGCAGGCGGGCCGAGCGACAGGCGATCCGGCTTCAGATCCCCGAATAGAGGGCGTCGATCAGCCTCCGCGCGCGCGGATCGCCGATCAAATGGTGCGACTGGCGGGTCATGACATAGGCGGCCGACAACTTCGCATCGGCGTCGGCAAAGGCGCATGAGCCGCCCCAGCCGCAGTGACCGACCGCGTCCGGATTGGGCCCGAAGATGCCGATCCCGGCGTTGCGGGTGTATCCGGCACCCCAGCTCAGGGTGAAGGGCAGGACGCGGTCCAAGCCGTGGATGCGTTCGCGGCTCGCGGCCTCCACTACCTCCGGCGACAGGATCGCCTTGCCGTCCAGCAGGCCGTCGTTGGCCAGGACGTTGAGGATGCGCGCGATGTCCAGAGCCGTGCCGTGCAGGTTGGCCGACGGAATCTCCATCGTGCGCCACTCGGCCGACCCGCGCCCGCCGGGGGCCGAACCCTTGTCGAGGAAGGCGGCGGTCTTGACCGCATCGATGGGGCCGAGGTCCACGGCCTTGCCCGGCTTGCGCATCGTCGCCACGCGGCCGTGCTCCGTCTCGGGCAGGCCGATCCACAGGTCGAGACCGAAGGGCTGGGCGAAATCCTCGCGCAGGGCCTGGCCCATGGAGCGGCAGTCGGCGCGCCGGAACACCTCGCCCGCCAGATAGCCGATGGTGATCGGGTGATAGCCGGACGCCGTCCCCGGCGGCCACATCGGCACCTGTTCACACAGCCGGTCCAGCACCGCCTGTCGGTCGAACCAGATGGTCGGATCGACCGGCGCGTCAAAGCCCGGCAGGCCGTCCTGATGCGACATCATTTGCGCCAGGGTGATCTTGTCCTTGCCGGCCTGGCCGTACTCGGGCCAGATCTCGGCGACCGGCCGGTCGTAGTCCAGCAGGCCGCGCTCGACACAGGTCGCGATCAGCAGGGCCATCACCGCCTTGCCGGTCGAGAACACCGGCGTCAGCGTGGTCTCCGTGAACGGCGTAGGGGCACGCGGATCGGCCATCCCGGCCCACAGGTCGATGACCGTCTCGCCCGCCACCACGACGCTGAACCGCGCGGCCTGTTCGTCCAGGCCTTCGGGCGCATCGGTGAAGTTGGCCGCGAAGGCGTCACGGACGGTGGCGAACCGCGCCGGGCAGACGCCGTGGATCTCGGGCAGGTCGGTCATGCGGGGGCGGCCGAAAGCGGCGTCAGTCCTGGATCAGATCCGGGTCCGGGCCCTCGCCGGCCTCGAAGGCGGCCTGGGCGGCCTTGCGTTCAGCCTTCTTGGCGGCCTTTTCGGCGGCCTTCTTGGCGTCGGCGCGCTCGCGCTCCTGGCGCTCGAAACTGTAGTTGGGCTTCCTGGCCATGGATCTCAGACTTCCTTCTTCAGCGCCCCTGTGTGAGGCAAGATGGGGTCCGGGACAACCGCTGACCAGATCAGGACCCGGATCATGGCTTGAGACGACGCGCGTGATCCGTCACCCTGTCGCCATCCTATGAACGCCCCGATCCATCATCCCCCCGCCCTGGCCCCTGCCCTGGAAGGCGTGACGCCGGTCATGGCGCAGTTCCTCGCGGCCAAGGCGGCGCAGCCGGATGCGATCGTCTTCTTCCGCATGGGCGACTTCTACGAGCTGTTCTTCGAGGACGCCGAGGTGGCGGCCGGGCTGCTGGGCATTACCCTGACCAAACGGGGCAAGCATCAGGGTGGGGACATCCCCATGGCCGGGGTGCCGGTCCATGCGCTGGACGGCTATCTGGCGCGGCTGATCCGGGCCGGAAAGCGTGTCGCCATCTGCGACCAGATCGAGACGCCGGCCGAGGCGAAGAAGCGCGGCTCCAAGTCGATCGTGGCCCGCGACATCGTCCGCGTGGTCACGCCGGGCACATTGACCGAAGACACATTGCTGGACGCGCGGGGTGCCAACCGGCTGGCGGCGGTCGCCGTGCGCAAGGGCCGGGCGGCGGTTGCGGTGGTCGAGCTGTCAGCGGGGGCGGTGGATTCGGTCGCCTGTGATCTCGCCGACCTCGCCGCGACCCTGGGGGCGTTCCGGCCGTCCGAGGTGCTGGTCACCGACAAGGCCTTTTCCGATCCGGAGCTGAAGGCCGCGCTCGACGGGTCGGGCGGCATCGTCCAGGCCCTGGCCTCGGCGGTCGCCGAGCCGGTGGCGGCACGCAGCCGGGTCGAACGGCTGTACGGCGTGGCCTCGCTGGATGGGTTCGGAGCCTTCGAGGAGGCGGAGGTTTCGGCGCTGGGCCTGATCGCCGCCTATCTGGAGACGACCCAGGCGGGGCGGGTTCCGGCCCTGGCCCCGCCGCGCCGCTCGGGCGATGTCGGCTTCCTCGCCATCGATCCGGCGACCCGCCAGAGCCTGGAAATCGACCGAAGCCAGAGGGGCGAACGCGAAGGATCGCTGCTGGCCTGTATCGACCGGACCCTGACGTCCGGCGGCGCGCGGGCCCTGGCCGAACGGATCGCACGGCCGCTGCGCGATCCGGCCCGGATCAATGAGGGTCTGGACGCCGTCGAATGGTTGCTGGAACGGCGCGATCTGCGGCGCGACCTGAGGGACGGCTTGCGGGCCTCGGCCGATGTGGCGCGGGCGGTATCGCGCCTTGCGCTCGGACGCGGCGGACCACGCGACCTGGCGGCCATCCGGATCGGACTGAGCCTGGCCGAAGGGATTGGCGGGCTGTTCGTCCGATCGCCGGACCCCCTGACCGGGCCGCCGGCGCGCATCGTCGCCTGTCTGGACGGCCTGACCCTGTCGCCCGAGGTGGCGGGCCTCATGGTCGAACTGGCCGAAGGGCTGGTGGAGGAACCGCCGCATCTGGCGCGCGACGGCGGTTTCGTGCGGCCCGGCTTCCGGCCCGAGCTCGACGAGGCCCTGGGTCTGCGCGACGACAGCCGCAGGGTCGTCGCCGACCTTGAGGCGCGGGCCGTGCGCGAAAGCGGCGTGCCGTTCAAGGTGCGCCACAACGCCGTGCTGGGATATTTCCTCGAGACCACGGCCAAACACGCCGAGCCCCTGTTCCGGGCCGGGCCCGACAACCCCTTTATCCACCGCCAGACCCTGGCGGCCCAGGTCCGGTTCACCACCGTCGAACTGTCGGAACTGGACGCCAAGATCAGTCAGGCGGGACATCGCGCCCTGGCCATGGAGGGCGAGACCTTCGAGGGCTGGCGACGCACGGTCCAGCGTCTGGCCCAGCCGCTGCAGGCCGTGGCCGATGCGCTCGCCGACCTCGACGCCACGGCGGCGCTGGCCGAATGGGCGCAGGAGGTCGGGGGCGTGCGCCCCATCGTGGACGACAGCCGCGCCTTCGAGGTCCAGGCCGCGCGTCACCCCGTCGTCGAGGCCGCAGTCAAGAAGGCCGGCGATCCCTTCACCCCCAACGACTGCCGGCTGGACGGAGCCCCGCTGCCGGGGTCAGGCTGTCCGCGCCTGTCGATCGTGACCGGGCCGAACATGGCCGGCAAGTCGACCTTCCTGCGCCAGAACGCCCTGATGGTGGTCCTGGCCCAGGCCGGCAGTTTCGTGCCGGCGCGATCGATGCGGCTGGGGGTCGTCGATCGGCTGTTCAGCCGGGTGGGGGCCGGAGATGACCTGGCGCGCGGCCGCTCCACCTTCATGATGGAGATGGTCGAGACCGCCGCCATCCTGACCCAGGCCACGGACCGCAGCTTCGTCGTGCTGGACGAGATCGGGCGGGGTACGGCGACCTATGACGGCCTGGCCATCGCCTGGGCCTGCGCCGAGGCCCTGCATGAGACCAACCGGTCGCGGACCCTGTTCGCCACCCACTATCACGAGCTGGCGCGGCTGGAGGAGCGGCTCGACCACGTCTGCAACCTGTCCATGAAGGCGCGCGAGTGGAACGGCGACCTGGTCTTCCTGCATGAGGCGGCACCCGGCGCGGCGGACCGGTCCTACGGCGTTCAGGTCGCAAAGCTGGCGGGGGTGCCCGCCTCGGTCGTCGCCCGCGCCAAGGCGGTACTAGACCGGTTGGAGGCCGAAAAGGCCGCCCACGACCGCCTCGACGACCTGCCCCTGTTCGCCATGATGGAACCGGCCCCGCCGCCGATGCGATCGGCCATGGACGAGGCCGTCGCGGCGCTCGACCCGGACGCCCTCAGCCCGCGCGAGGCGCTGGAGGCGCTGTATCGGCTGAAGGCGTTGAGAGGGTAGGTGTCGCCTCTCCTCCCCATCGCTTCGCGACAGGAGGAGAAAAGGTCAGGGCATCGCCGCTCTTGCCGCGCCAGCCGGCTTCCTCGGCGCGTATCCATAGTCGATCACGCACATATAGCTGAACACCGTGTGCGGCCCGCAGCCGACGCCGGCGCGGACGTATCCGGGGCGGAACAGGTTCACGCGGTGGCCCCGGTCGCGGACGTTGTCGTCGACCAGCAGCTGGATGATGACCTCGCGCGCAGTGTCATAGCCGTAGGAGATGTTCTCGCCGCCATACGGCTCGCCGCCGCGACGGGCGACGCGGGTGGCGAAGTCCCAGCCGTCGGAGGAATGGTGGCCGATATAGCCGGCCGGTCCCTGATCGCGCGCATGGTCGGCGGCGGCCAGGCCCAGGATGGTGTCGGGCTGAAGCGGTGGCATCGGCGACTGGGCCTGGAGGAATCGGATCGCTTCGTCGACGGCGGCGACGCCCTCGCGGGTCTGGATCGAGATACGGCCTGGGCGAATGACGACGTCGCCACGAAACTGGGCGCGATACGCTTGCAGGACAGCGACATAGCCCTGCGGGTCGGCCCGCATCAGGTTCATCTCGTCGAAGACCTCGCGTGACAGCTGGCCGGCACCCCCGCCGGGGCCGGTGCTGGCCGGCATGGCGGTCACGAGACGATCCGTCGCCCCCAGGGCCATGAGGCCCGGGGCAGCGCAAAGCACCGCTGCGGCGAATAGAAAGCGTTTCAAGAAGTCAGCCCCGACTTGTTGACGCGACACTGCCTCAGGAAATCACGGGTTTCCAGACCACACGCCCGTCAGGCGAAGCTTGGCGACGAGGTGTCGCATGAGACCCACAGATTCCCGGTCGATGGCGTCCAAACGGTCAAGGATTGTGCCTATAGTGTGCGGGCCGATGTCCGCCGCTCCCCCCGCCACGACCGAACTCTCCGACCTCGACCGGCGTCTTGACGCCCTGGTCGGCGGGCCGAACGTGCGGGCCGAGGTCGCGGCGCTGCTGGGCGCGCACCATGCCGCCGCCCGCCACAGGATCGGGTCGAAGCTGGCGAACGGCCTGGGCGGGGTCGAGGTGGCGCGGCTGTATTGCCAGGCGGCCGACGAAATCCTGATCGCCCTGTGGCGGTTCACGACCGAGACCCTCTATCCGTCGCCGGCCCCCAATGAGGCCGAGCGGCTGTCGCTGATCGCGGTCGGCGGATACGGGCGCGGCGTCCTGGCACCGTTTTCGGACCTGGACCTGTTGTTCCTGCGGCCGTGGAAGACGACGGCGCGGACGGAGACGGTGGCCGCCTTCGTCCTCTATGTGCTGTGGGATCTGGGCCTGAAGGTCGGGTCGGCGGCGCGGGCGGTCGAGGAATGCCTGGCCCTGTCGCGCACCGACATGGTGGTGCGGACGACCCTGCTGGAAGCGCGGTATCTGGCCGGCGACCGGTTGCTGACCGAGGATTTCCTGTGGCGGTTCCGGGGCATGGTGACCAACGCCGATCCCCGCCCCTTCATCGCCGCCAAGCTGGAGGAACGGGCCGCGCGGCACGAGAAGGTCGGGGCAGTGCGATACCGCGTCGAGCCCAATATCAAGGACGGCAAGGGGGGCCTGCGCGACCTCAACACCCTGTTCTGGATCGCGCGGTCCCTGGCGCCCAATTCGGTGCTGGGCGCCGCCGTTCTGGACGACCTGCTGACGGCGCGCGAACGCCGCACCTTCGAGGAGGCGTTCGACTTCCTGTGGCGGGTCCGGGCTCACCTGCACCTGACCGCCGGGCGGGCCGAGGAAAAGCTGACCTTCGACCTTCAGCCCGAGGTGGCGCGGCGCATGGGCTGGCGCGGGCGGGGCGACGAGCCGGCGGTCGAGCGGTTCATGCGCCGATACTTCCTGGTCGCCCGCGACGTCGGGGCCCTGACCCGCGCCATGAGCGCGACGCTGGAGGCGCGCCAGCAGAAGAAGACCATGAGCCTGTCGCGGCTGATCCCCGGGCGAAAGCGGAACCTGGGCGTGCCCGGTTTCATCGAGGAAGGCGGGCGGCTGTCGGTGACGGGGCCGGAGGTGTTCGCCGACGATCCGGTGAAGCTGCTGAAACTGTTTGTCTGCGCCGACCAGCACGACCTTGACGTCCATCCCCACGCCTTTTCGGCGGTGACCCGGTCCTTAGGGCTGGTGACGCCGAAACTGAGGCGCAATCCGGAGGCGACGGCGGCGCTGCTGCACATCCTGGCGCACGGCGCGCGGCCCTATCGGGTCCTGACCATCATGAACGAGACCGGGTTGCTCGGCCGGTTCCTGCCCGAGTGGGGGCGGATCGTCGGCCAGACCCAGTTCAACATGTACCACGCCTATACGGTCGACGAGCACACGCTTCAGGCCATCGGCATCATCAACGACATTTCGCGCGGCAAGCTGAAGCACGACCACCCCAACGCCTCGGCCATCATCCACCTGATCGCCGATCCTGAGGTGCTGATGCTGGCCATGTTGCTGCACGACGTCGGCAAGGGCGGCGAGCGGGGCCAGCTTGAAGACGGTGCCATCGCCGCGCGCCGGGCCTGCGAGCGGCTGGGGGTCGATCCGCGCCGGATCGAGCTGGTGGTCTGGCTGGTGCGGAACCACCTGGCCCTGTCCGACTATGCCCAGAAGCGCGACACCTCGGACCCCGCCACCATCCGCAGTTTCGCCGAATTGGTCGGCGATCCCGAGCGCCTGCGCCTGCTCCAGGTCCTGACCGTCGCCGACATCCGGGCGGTGGGCCCGGGCGTGTGGAACAGCTGGAAGGGCCAGCTGATCACCAGCCTGTACAACGCCACCGAGGCCCTGTTCCGGGGCGAGGACGTGCAGGCGCTCGATCCCCTGGCCGACCATGCCGACCTTGTGGCGCGGGCGGCGCAGACCGGCGCTGCGGTCGAGACCCGTCAGGGACCGGGCCGGATCGAATCGACGACCCAGATTTCTCTGGCCGCCCGCGACCGGCCCGGCCTGTTCGCCGACCTGACCGCTGCGCTGGCCGCCGCCGGAGCCGACGTGACGGGCGCACGGGTCGCCACCACGCCGGACGGCACGGTGCTGGACGTGTTCCAGGTCCAGGACGGGGCCGATGCCCCCTATGGCCAGAACGAGCCGCGCCGCCTGACCACCCTGGTCGCCGCGCTGGAAGCCGCAGCGCGCGGCGAGACCCCGATCGCCCCTCCGCCGATGCCCGCCGCCACCCCGCGCCGGGCCGTTTTCGACGTGCGGCCCGTGGTGATGATCGACACGGCGGCGTCGGATACTGCCACGGTGATCGAGGTCTCGGGTGCCGACCGGCCGGGGCTGCTGGCCGAGCTGTCGCGCACCCTGACGGACCTGGGCCTGTCGATCCGCTCGGCCCATGTCGCTGGCTATGGCGAACGGGCGGTGGACAGTTTCTATGTCGTCGATCGCAAGGGCCGAAAGGTCTTTGCCGAACAGTTGCTGATCGAGATCCAGACGGCGCTGGAGGCGGTGCTGGAACGCACGCCCGCCGCCCCGGCCGGCAGGCGCATCACCGCCGCCCGGGCCAGTGCCCGCGACGTCTCCGACCTGAACCGCCCGATCCGCCGAAAGGCCGTTTCACCGGTCTCGGAAGCGCGCTAAGCGCCGACCATGAGCCTGGCCCGCAACACCATCGTCCAGTCGACCCTGACCCTGGGCAGCCGCATCCTGGGGTTCGCGCGCGATCTGGCCCTGTCGGCACGGTTCGGCCAGGGGCCGATGATGGACGCCTGGGCCACGGCGATCATGCTGCCCAACCTGTTCCGGCGCCTGTTCGCCGAGGGCGCCTTCGCCCAGGCCTTCGTGCCCATCTACGGCGGGGTCCGTGCCGCCGAGGGCGAGGAGGCCGCCGCCGTCACGGCGTCCGAGGCGCTAAGCTTCATGTTCGCGGTCGTGACCGCATTCTGCATCGCCATGCAGGTCGCCATGCCATGGATCATTCCGCTTCTGATGTCGGCCTGGAAGGACGATTCAGGGGTCATGCGGGTCGCCATCACCGCGACCCAGCTGGCCATGCCCTATCTGGCCTGCATGACCATCGCCTCCCTGCTGTCGGGAGTGCTGAACACGGCGGGCAAGTTCGCCCTGACGGCCGGGGTCGGGGCGTTTCTCAACGTCTGCACCCTGATCCCGCTGCTGGCACCAGAATTCCTGCCGATGAGCCAGCCCGACACGCTCAAGGCCGTCACGGCGGCGGTGACGGTGTCAGGCCTCGTCCAGGCCGGCCTGTTGTGGTGGGGCGTCCGGCGACTCGGCGTCCGCCTTCGCATCCACTGGCCCAGGGTCACGGCCAGCGTGAAGACGACGCTCAAGCTCGCCATTCCCGGTGCCATGGCCGGCGGCGCGTTGCAGCTCAATTCGGTGGTCAGCCAGGTGCTGACCGGGTCGGACGCCGGCGCGCGCTCCGTACTCTACAACGCCGACCGCCTGTATCAGCTGCCGCTCGGCCTGGTGGGCGTCGCCATCGGCCTGGCTTTGGTGCCCCGCCTGACCAAGGCCTTCGTCTCCGGCGATCACGAGGGCGGCCAGCGGACGCTCGACGACGGCATCACCCTGGCCATGGCCTTCACCCTGCCCGCGGCCATCGCCTTGTTCGTCATGCCCTTCGTGGTCATCGACGCGACCATGACGCGCGGGGCCTTCACCACCGCCGATGCGGCGCGGACGGCCGACGCCCTGCGCCAGTTCGCCTGGGGGGTGCCTGCCTTCGTCCTGGCCAAGGTCCTGACCCCGCCCTTCTTCGCGCGGATGGACACGCGCCGTCCGATGATCTTCGCCGTCACTTCCGTGGTCATCACCGTCGTCCTGGGAGCCGGGCTGTTCTTCTGGTTCAGCCGGATCGGCGTCGACGGCGTCCAGGGCCTGGCCATCGCCACCTCGGTCTCGGCCTGGGTCAATGTCGCCTTGCTGGGCGGGACCCTGATCCGCGAGAAGGCCTGGCACGCCTCGCCCCGGTTCGTGTCCCGCATCGCCCGCGTCTTGGCCGCCAGCGCCGCCATGGCCGGGGTGCTGTTCGCCGCCAGCGTCTTCTACGAAGACCTGTCACGATGGCTGCTGGCCAAGGAGATCGCGGTATTGGTGATCTGCGGCGTCGGCGGCCTGGTCTATGCCGCCTGCCTGATCGCCTTCCGCGCCGTGACCCCCGCCGAGCTCAAGGCCGTGCTTCGTCGCGAGCCCGGCGCGCCGACGCCGAACGCGGGTCTGGAGTAAAGTTCTCCTCCCCGTGCGTAGCATGGGGCTGCGGGCGGCTCGTATACGAGCCGTCCTCAGGCAGCGAGCCGCTTGCGCGTTGACGGAGGGGACGACTCGATCTGTCCATGGGCGTCTGACAGCCCTCACCGTCGATAGCGTGTTGCCCCCTCCGTCACGGCCCTGAAGAGGGGCCGAGACACCTCCCCATCGCTTCGTGACGGGGAGGAGAAGCTTGCCCTCCGCCCTTCGCTAGGGCATCTGCCGCCCCATGTCAGATGCTGCTCCCCCAGCCGTTCCCGCCTATACCGGCCCGCGCCGGGTGCTGTCCGGCATCCAGGCCTCGGGCGCGCTCCACCTCGGCAACTATCTGGGGGCTCTGAAGCGGTTCACCGAGCTTCAGGACGCAGGCGCCCCCTGTTTCCTGTTCGTCGCCGACCTGCACGCCATCACCGTCTGGCAGGACCCCGCCAAACTGGCCGCCCAGACGCGCGAGATCGCCGCCGCCTATCTGGCCTCGGGCCTCGACCCTGCCCGCTCGATCATCTGGCCCCAGTCGGCGGTGCGCGCCCATTCCGAGCTGGCCTGGGTGCTGAACTGCGTCGCCCGCCTCGGCTGGCTGGACCGGATGACCCAGTTCAAGGAGAAGTCGGGCAAGCACAAGGAGCGGTCGAGCGTCGGCCTCTATACCTATCCGGTGCTCCAGGCGGCCGACATCCTGCTGTACAAGGCGACCGAGGTTCCGACCGGCGAGGACCAGAAACAGCATCTGGAACTGACGCGCGACATCGCCGCCAAGTTCAACACCGACTTCGGCGTGCCCGGCTTCTTCCCCCTGCCCGAACCCCTGACCCAGGGGCCCGCGCCCCGGGTCATGAGCCTGCGCGACGGGGCGGCCAAGATGAGCAAGTCCGACCCGTCGGACCAGAGCCGCATCAACCTGACCGACGACGCCGACACCATCGCCGGCAAGATCAGGAAATCCAAGACCGACATGGGGGTGATGCCCGAGGTCGGCGAGGCCCTGGACGACCGGCCCGAGGTCAAGAACCTGATCGCCATCTATGCCGCCCTGTCGGACCAGACCAAGGACGCCGTCACTGGCGAGTTCGCGGGCCAGGGCTTCGGCGCCTTCAAGCCCCGCCTGGCCGACCTGGCCGTCGCCTCGCTGGCCCCGGTGACCGAGCAGATGCGCCGCCTGATGGCCGATCCCGCCGAGATCGACCGCGTCCTCAAGGACGGCGCCGAACGGGCGGCGGCGATCGCCGACCCGGTAGTGGACGAGGTGAAGTCGATCGTGGGCTTCTGGCGCTGAGTCAGAGCGTCAGACGTCGCTGGCCGGGTCTGTAGGTTCGGCCGGTTTGGGCGCGACCGATTCATCGGTATCGACCAAGGCGTCCTTGGTTGGCTCTGCAACCCGCCGCAGATGCCGTTCGACTGCGATCAGCAGGAAGAAGAACATCACGACTAGAAAGCCGCCGATGATCTGCAACGCCAACATCAGGCGAGGTCCGATCTTGGAACGGGTCTCTTCGCGAGCGTAGCGTTTGTCGGCCGCGGCCTGGGCGTTCGCCTCGGCCCGTTGAGCCCAGATGACCCGGAATGCGTCATCGGCTCGACCAAAGGCCACCGTTGGGCTGACGATGCCTTCCGGATAGGCTGCGACACAGCGTTGAACTGGGACACTGCGGGTCACGTTGCAACCATAAGGCTGATAGAACCAGTCCGAGCAAGCCGTGCTGTTGGAATCCCACATCGTGCGCCGCTCATACTCGGTGGTGCAGCTTTGTGCGGTCTTTTGCGCCGCCTTGTATTCCTGCAATTGTCCCAAAGCCGTCGCGTCGGCCATCGCAGCGGCGACGGCGGTCTGAGCCTGTTGCTGGTAAGCCGTGTTTTCCACGAATAGCTTTGTCGCCGGCACTTCGCCGCTGGCATAGGTTTCCAAATCATAACCCAGGGCCGACATAAGTTCGGCCTGAGTGAGAGTCGTATCCTCGGATTTCTTGTAAGCTTCCGAGGCCTTTCGATAGACCGAATAGTAGACCGAGAAGACCTTGCTCGAAAACTCGGCATGGGCCGCACGAACGTGAGCAGGGATTTGTGCATCCCCACGCTCGGCAGCGGGCGGCGGCATTTTCATCGCAGCAATCACTTCAGCTGGAGCCACGGCCGTGGGCTCTTGCTTTACATCCGTGACGACCGCAAATCGCCACAGCCCGTCCAGTGCGAACCCTGCAGCGGCGATCAACGATATGGTCGCAACCGTCAGGACCGCGATCCGCAGAATGGCCAGATAGACGCTCTCGATTCGGTCGATCGAGAGACGATTCTTCAGCTTCTTCATGAGGCCCCCCGACCTTGGCTGTTACGCTGCACGGACCTTAGGTGCATCATGGTTGATCATACAAGTTTAAGTTTCGAGGTCGGCCAAACCCGCTCTGACTGGTCTAGACCTGAGCGTTCGCGCATTTCGGACCTGACGTTCGCCGAAGACTGGTCGCGGTCTCTCGACCCCGGCATTCTGCGCCCATGACCCTGGACCATCCCCTTGATCGACCGACGTGGAACGCCCTGATCTCGCGGCTGGCCGGATTCGCCATAGGGGATGCGAGGGCGGTGCGTCTCGATCCGGCCTGTGGCGTGTTCCTCGCGGCGGCTGACGACGGTCCCGAGGCGCGGGCGGCGATGACGGAGCTGGCGCGGCTCTATCCAGGTTCTGGCATCGTCGAGCGGGCGGGCGGGCCGATGGACGGGGTGTTGCCCGACGGGGCCGAGGTCGTGGGCGGCTATCCCTGCGTTCAGATGGTCTGTTCCGCCCTGACGGCAGGTGGCGGGGCGACGATGGATGCCGAACCTCTGGGCGAGGCCCATGCGCCTGAGATGCTGGCCCTGGCCACCCTGACCCAGCCGGGGCCTTTCCGCGAGCGGACCCATGCGCTCGGCGGATTCTTCGGCGTAAGGCGCGACGGCCGGCTGATCGCCATGGCGGGGCGGCGGATGCGGGTTCCGGGGTTCAGCGAACTCAGCGCCGTCTGCGTCCACCCCGATCATCGCGGCCAGGGTCTGGCCGGGGCCCTGTCGCGGATCGTGGTCTCGGATATACTGGCCGAGGGGGATCACGCGTTTCTGCACGCGAAGGCGGAGGCTGCGACGACCATCCGCCTCTATGAAAGCCTGGGATTCTCCGTGCGAATCCCGGTCAGCTACACCGTGCTGGCCTAGAGCCCCCGCAAAAACGCCTCGAACCGGCCCACCGCAACCTGGGTCAGGGCGGGGTCATGGCGCATGGGCATGGCCCCGGTCGGTTCGTCGAAGGAGTGGGTGCCCTCGGCGATCCAGGTTTCGATACGGGCACCCTGATTGCGGTGATCGGCGAAGATGCGTTCGGCGTTGCGCACCGTGGTCAGGTGGTCGCTGCGCGCGATGACCACCTCGGTGCGGGGCTTGTGCCGCCACGGCCGGGCGCGGGCCGTCGCCATGAAACCCACATAGGGGTAGGCCAGCCAGGCCCCCTTCAGTCCCGCCAGCGAGGCCGACCCGGTGTCGGCGACGCCCAGTTCGCCGGGCCGGGTCCGGGGGGCGGCCAACAGTTCCATGATGCCCCAGCCGCCGTGGCTCCAGCCCGCGACGGCGATCTTGCTCGCATCGACGTCCGCGCGGGCCGAGACGCCCTGGATCGCCGCCAGCACATCGCCGCCCCGGTCATGGCCCCTCAGGGTCGCGCCGGTGCAGACCATGGACAGGGCGAACATGCGGCCCCAGCCGCGCGGCGCGTAGCTGTCGACGATGAAGGCCCGCCACCCGGCCGCCTTGGCCGCCGCCGCATAGAGCGGCAGATGCGGCCGCATCCCGCCGCAGCCGTGGAACAGGATCACCGCCGGTCGAGGGCGGGCGTCGTCGGGCCCGACGACGATGGTGTTGGGCAAGAGCTTGGCCCAGCGTTGGGAGAGGGTGTCCATGGGGTGATCCTAAGCTGTTCTCGGCCGTCGGGTCGAGAAGCCAGAGGGCCGTCTACCTCTCCGTTCGCGAAGCGGTCAGGATGAGGGACGCGGTCTCACCGGTAAAGGACTCGGCCTGCTCCCCGGGCATCCTTCTCCCCTTGCGGGAGAAGGTGGCAGCCGAAGGCTGACGGATGAGGGGTCGCACGGTTGAATGGAGTGGGTTGAGCGAGCGCCGATTCCGAAGGTCTGCGTGACCCCTCATCCGACTTCGCTTCGCTCAGCCACCTTCTCCCGCAAGGGGAGAAGGAAATCTCGCTTGTCCGACCCCCCTTACGCCGCGCGGGCCTGGTCGATCGTGAGCTCGGCGGGGCGCATCACCGGCAGGTCGAAGCTGACCACCGTGCCGCTGCCGGGTTCGCTGTCCATGGTCATCAGGCCGTGGTGCATCTCGATCAGGGACTTGGTCAGGGCCAGGCCCAGGCCGGTGCCTTGCGTGGTCTTGGAATGCTGGCCCTCAACCTGTTCGAACGGGCGGGCCAGCCGGCCGAGGTCCTCAGGGGCGATGCCGATGCCGGTATCGGCGACCGCGACCTTCTGGCGGCCGCGATCGATCTCTCGCACCGAGACGGTGACCGACCCGCCCTCCGGCGTGAATTTGATGGCGTTGGAGATCAGGTTCAGCATCACCTGCTTCATCCCGCGCTGGTCGGCGTCGATGTCGGGTAGCTCCGGCGCGTCCAGCACCAGGGTCAGGCCCGCCTCCTCGGCCTTGCCGCGCATGAGCCTGAGCGCGTCCTCGCAGACCTCCTTCAGCGACACCTTCTCGTAGTGCAGGGTCATCTTGCCGGCCTCGATCTTGGCCATGTCGAGGATGTCGTTGATCAGGCTGAGCAGATGCTGGCCCGACTTCAGGATGTCGCCCGCATAGCCCTTGTAGCGGGCGTCACCGACGGGGCCGAACATCTCGCCGGCCATGATTTCGGAGAAGCCGTTGATGGCGTTCAGGGGGGTGCGCAGTTCGTGGCTCATATTGGCCAGGAACTCGGACTTGGCCTGGTTCGCGGCCTCGGCCCGGGTCATTGCGATCTCGTATTTGCGGGCCAGCAGGCTGAGCTTTTCCTGGCTGGATTCCAGCTGGTCGACCGTGGCCCGCAGGGAGGCGGCGGCGCGCTGGGTCTCGGCCTCCTGGCGCTTGATGGTGGTCAGGTCGGTGGCGGTGACCACAGCCCCGCCGTCCGAGGTGAACCGCTCCGACAGCTGCAGCCAGCGGCCGTCGTGCAGCTCGACCTCATGCACCCCGGCCCGGTCGCTGGAGGCCGGATGTTCGCATTTGATGGCCAGGGCCGCGATCCGGTTCAGCTCGTCCTTGGAGGCGCCGCGCCGGGTCATCTCGGGCTGGAGGCCGAAGGCATCCTTGAAGGCCTGGTTGCACAGGATCAGCCGGCCCTGGCGGTCGAACAGGGCAAAGGCGTCGGACACGCTCTCGATCCCGTCACGCAGCCGGCTCTCGGCGGCCTGGGCATGGGCCTTGGCGCGGCGGGCCTCGGTGATGTCGAGGGCGACGCCCAGGATGGACGCGAACCCTTCCTCGGTGCGGGCCCCGCGCGCCTGGCCCCGGGCGTCGATCCAGCGCACGGCACCGTCGAGGCCGGTGACGGGAAAGGTGGTCTCGAAGGCGCCGAAGGTCGCGGCCTGGCTCAGGGCGTGCTGGACGATCTCGCGGTATTTGGGATGGACCCGGGCGAAGACCTCTTCGGCCGCGACCACCCCGCCCTGGGGCAGGCCCAGCAGGGTCGCCATATAGTCGGAGATCACCACCTCCTCGACCTCGAGGTCCCATTCCCAGACGCCGCACCGGGCCGCCTCGACGGCGACGCGGAACCGGTGTTCGGTCTCGGCCCAGTCGCGACCGGCGCGCTTCTGTCGCCACCGTTGCAGCAGCAGCAGGACGATCACCAGCAGGCCCAGGGCGATCGGCGCGGCCAGGACCCAGACGTCGCCCAGCAGGCTGGTGGCCCCTCCGGCACGACGCGAGGCCAGGGCGTGAAGACCGCTGGACCCGAGCGGAGCGGCGACGGTGTGCAGGGCGAGGCCGTTCGGACTGCGCGTATCGATCGACCCGGTGGCTGCGGACAGGGTCGAGCCATCGACGGCGGGATGATCGACCCCGGCGACCGGGACGACCGGACCTCCGGGCAGGGCCAGCGACAGGGAGACCCCGTCCTCGCCCACCGATCCGGCCGGCGCGGTCAGGGGAATCCGCGCGACCAGCCGGTTGCCATTGCCCACCGAGCGCTGCACCAGGGCCTTGCCGTCGGTCGCGACACCGAGTGCGGCCGGTGCCGAGGCCGGTGTGTTGCCGGCCTGGACGAAGGCCCCGCCCGGTGCGCCCGCGGCGGCCAGGGTCTCGCCGGTCGGGGACATCACCGCGAAGGCGGTTTCGGGAGCCAGGGCCCGGGCCGCCTCGACGGCGTCCAGCGGTCGGGTCGGACGGGCGCGCAGGGCAGCGGCCCCGGCCGTCATCGCCGCATCGGTCGCCCGAAGCCGGGCGTCCATCTCGGCGGCGAACAGCCGGGCGTCGTCGGCGATGACGCGAGCGCGCAGGGTTTCCAGCTCACGCTCGGGCCGGGCCGTCTCTCGCGCGACCAGCAGGACATAGGCAGCGACGCACAGGGCCAGGGTCAGGACGCCGACGCGGATCCATCTGGCCAGCGTTCCGCCACCGGCGTCCGAAGCCCGGCGGCCTGCTCCCTGATAGCGGCGCTCCGTGCCCCGCAAGGCCTTCTCCCCGTTCGTCCAGACGCATGACAGGCCGATGCGGACCTTCGGGCGCGCACGATTCGCTGAAGCCTTGAATCTAGGCTGCGTCGCGGAATCCTGTCGAGGCTTCGTTAACCAAACCTTTGGACGATTCAGGCAGCGACGCGGGGCCTCGGCGCGGCCTGTTCAGGCGGCGGGGCCAGGACGTCGGTGACGGTCTTGAGCACCTCGCGGGCCCTGCGGGCCAGGGCCAGGGTCTCGGGCGGGGCGTCGTCGGGGCTTTCGGCGACGCTGTCGACCAGGGCCTGGGCCAAGGCCAGCAGGCGCGGCGCGGCGGCGATCAGCCGGGCCTGGAACTCGATCCGCTCGGGATCGCGGTCGTATTCGGCCCCCGGCACGCGCCAGCCGCCCCAGTCGGCAGGATCGGTGACCACGACGGGATAGGTGCCCGGCACCGGATGATGCGGCACATCGTCGGCCTGTTGCCACTTGTTGCGGGCCCGGAGCAGCCGCCAGTCGCCCAGGTCCGACCCCGCCTCGTCCTCGACCGGCAGCATCAGCTCATTGGCCAGAAACTCGCGACCCAGGCCGATGTCGTAGGTGACCCGGACCGGTTCGTCGAAACCCTTGGCCCAGACCGGCTGGACCTTTTCGATACTGGCCCATGCGCCGACGCATTCGACCCAGACCTTCTGGCCCTTTTGAAACTGTGCGCGCGCCATTCTGGCCCTCCGATATCAACCGGCACACTAGGCACCGCCGTCTTGACGCCCGGTGTGCGGAAAGGGTGAAGCGAAGGTGAATGGCTTTCAGGGTCTGCGACCTCCCGCCACTGGACGCGGGGCCCCTGCGGCGCGACAAGCGGCCATGGCATCGCCCTTCACCCATGACGTCATCATCGCCGGCGCCGGCATGGCCGGAGCCACATTCGCCCTCGCCGCCGCGCAAGGGGGGCTGAAGGTCGTCCTGATCGATCCCCAGCCTTTCAGCGCCCAGCTGGCCCCGACCTTCGACGGGCGGTCGACGGCGGTGGCCTATTCGACCTTCCGGATGCTGGACGCGCTGGGCATCGGCGAGGCCCTGCGGCCGAACGCCTGTCGCATGGATCACATCCTGGTCACCGACGGACGCCGTCCCGGCGCGGCGTCCAAGGCGATGTCCCCGGCCTATCTGCGGTTCGACGCGGCCGAGATCGGCGACGCCAACGGCGGCGAGCCCCTCGGATACATGGTCGAGAACCGCCACATCCGCGCCGCCCTGGCGCAGGGCGTGACGGATGCCGGGATCGAGGTGCGGGCCCCTGCGTCCGTCGCGTCGGTCACCACCGACGGCTTCGGGGCGAGTGTGACCCTGACGGATGGCACGGTTCTGAGGGCACCTCTGGTCGTCGGGGCCGAGGGGCGGGGTTCCGTCGTGCGCAAGGCCGCCGGCATCGGCACGGTCGGCTGGACCTATGGCCAGAGCGGGGTCGTGGCCACGGTCCGGCTGGGTCGGCCCCACGGCGGCGTGGCCCACGAATATTTCCTGCCCTCGGGCCCCTTCGCCATCCTGCCCCTGACCGACCAGCGCGCCAGCCTGGTCTGGACCGAGACCACCCGCGCGGCCGAGGCCCTGCGCGACTGTTCGGACGAGGCCTTTCAGTCGCACCTGATGCGGCGGTTCGGCGAGTTCCTGGATGGCGCGACGCCTGAGGGCCCCCGCTTCGTCTATCCGCTGGCGCTCGACCTGGCCGAGGCTCTAACCGCGCCGCGCACCGCCCTGATCGGCGACGCGGCCCATGGGGTGCATCCAGTAGCGGGCCAGGGGCTGAACATGGGGCTGAAGGACGCCGCCGCCCTGGCCGAAGTGCTGATCGAGGCGATGCGGCTCGGGCTCGATATCGGCTCGGTCGGGGTGCTGGAGCAGTACGCCCGCTGGCGCCGGTTCGACAATGCGGCGCTGGCGGCCGGTTTCGACGGCTTCGTGCGGCTGTTCTCCAACGACCACGCTCCGATCCGGCTGGCCCGGGACCTCGGCATGGCGGCCGTCAACCGCATCGGGCCGCTCCGCCGCGCCTTCATGCGCGAGGCCGGCGGCGCGACGGGCGATCTGCCGAGGTTGCTGCGAGGCGAGGTGGTGTAGTTCTCCTCCCCGTTCGCCGCTTGGCGAATGGGGAGGTGGATCGCCGCACTTGCGGCGAGACGGAGGGGGCGACTCGCTCTGTCCGATCAGACCCGAGCGACCCTACCCCAGGCACCGAGTCGCCCCCTCCGTCACGGCGCTGAAGAAGCGCCGCGCCACCTCCTCATTTGCTCCGCAAACGGGGAGGAGAATTACGAAAACTCCGCCTCCAGGTCCGCCAGCCGGGCGGCCTGATCCTCGGCGATCAGGGCGTTCAGCAGGGGGTCGATGTCGCCCTCGATGATCTGGGGCAGGCTGTGCAGGGTCAGGCCGATGCGGTGGTCGGTCACCCGGCCTTGCGGATAGTTGTAGGTGCGGATGCGTTCGGAGCGATCGCCCGAGCCGACCTGGGACTTGCGCGCATCCGAGCGGGCGTTGTCCTTCATCTGGCGCTGCATGTCGTAGAGGCGCACCCGCAGGTTCTTCATCGCCTTGTCGCGGTTGACGTGCTGCGACTTTTCCGAGGACGTCACCACGATCCCGGACGGGAAGTGGGTGATGCGCACGGCGGAATCGGTCTTGTTGACGTGCTGGCCGCCCGAGCCGGAGGCGCGGAAGGTGTCGATACGGATGTCCTTGTCCTGGATATCGATCTCGACGTCCTCGACCTCGGGCAGGACCGCGACCGTGGCGGCCGAGGTGTGGATGCGGCCTTGCGTCTCCGTCGCCGGGACGCGCTGGACCCGGTGGACGCCTGACTCGAACTTGAGCCGGCCAAACACGCCGTCGCCGGTGACGGTGGCGATGATTTCCTTGTAGCCGCCGGCGTCGCCCTCGGTCGCCGAGTCCAGTTCGACCCGCCAGCCGCGCGTCGAGGCGTAGCGCGAATACATCCGGAACAGGTCGCCGGCGAAGATCGCGGCCTCGTCCCCGCCGGTGCCGGCGCGAACTTCCAGCACGGCCGAGGCATTTTCGTCGGCGTCGCGCGGGGCCAGCAACAGGGCGACGTCCCGCTCCATGTCCGGCAGCCGGGCGTTCAGGGTCTCCAGCTCGTCGGCGACCATGGCCGCCATCTCGGGGTCCTCGGCCATCCCGGCCAGATCCTCGATCTCGGCGCGCGCCCGGGCCAGGGCCTGAACCGCGTCGGCGACCGGCTTCATCTCGGCGTGCTCCTTGGACAGGCGCACGATCTCCTGTCCATCGCTGGCCGCACCCATCCGCGCCTCCACCTGGTGGAAGCGGTCGAGCACCTGATCGAGCCGGGCCTGGGGCAGTCGCAAGGGAGAGGTCACCTGTTCTGGAAAGAGGGCGGTCTTTACGCCGACAGACGCCGTGATGTCGATGCGGCCGAGCCCGCCGTGCGGCCGATCCGCGCGATGGCGAAATTGTGACCGCCATGTGAGCCGGTCTCACGTTGGCGTCAGAGGCGGTTACGGACAGGGCCGCCGAGGCTTAGGTGCGGTGCTGCTGTTCAACCCCGGAGGCTGCCCCGATGTTCGACCGTCCCCCCGAAACATCCTCTGCGGAGAACCAAGGCCCGGGCGAGGCCCCGCTTCAGGACAGTATCGAACGCCTGTGCGCCCTCTACGATCGCCTGCTGGGTCAGGCACCCGGCGGCATGACCGAAACCGCATCGGCCGAGCTCAAGGCCCTAGCCGGGGTCTATGACCTGGACATCGACCGAGCCGACACCGAGGTCTGGGCCGACTTGCGCGCCGTCCTGATCCGCCAGACCGCACCCGGCGACGCCACGACGCCGGTCTCGACCGAGACCTACACCCTGATGCTGGTCGAGGACGATCCGGAGATGGCCGCCGACCTGACCGCCCTGCTGTCCGAGGCCGGTCACCGCATCATCGGACCCTTCCACAACGCCGAGGCAGCCGAGGCGATGGCCGCGCTCCAGCCGATCGACCTGGCGCTGCTGGACATCAATCTGTCGGGCGAGGGGGACGGCATCACGCTTGCCCGGACGCTCAAGACCCGCTGGGGCGTGCGCAGCCTGTTCCTGTCGGGCGATCTGCCCGCCGCCGCGCGCCACGCCGAACTGGCCGAGGCCCTGGTGCTCAAACCCTATACGGGCCGCGAGGTGCTGGACGCGGTGGCGCGCATCGGAGCCGGCTGAGCCTTATCGCCCTGACGATGCGAGGAATACTCCCCTCGGCCGCTAGGATTTGTCGCTTTACCGTGGGCCGGTCGCATCTGAAAACCTGACCACGGTTTCAACACAGGCCTCCATGCAAGATTTCTGGATCTTCCTGCTCGTCGGTTTCGGTGCCCAGATCGTCGATGGTGCCCTGGGCATGGCCTATGGCGTGATCTCGTCGACGGTGCTGCTGGCCTTCGGGGTGCCGCCGGCGACAGCCTCGGCCAGCGTCCATGCCGCCGAGGTCTTCACAACGGCCGCCTCGGCCGGGTCCCACGCGGTCAACAAGAACGTCAACTGGGGCCTGTTCGTGCCCCTGGCCCTGGGCGGGGCGCTGGGCGGGGGCCTGGGGGCCTTCGTCCTGACCAGTATCGACGGCGACCTGCTGAAGCCCTGGATCACCGCCTATCTGTCGATCATGGGCCTGGTCATCATCTGGCGCGCGACCAAACAGACCCGAGAGCGGGTGTTTCCGACCAGGCTGGCCGGACCGCTGGGACTGGTCGGGGGCTTCTTCGATGCCATCGGCGGCGGCGGCTGGGGCCCCACCGTCACTACCACCATGGTCGGCTCGGGTCAGGATCCGCGCATCTCGATCGGCACGGCCAATACGGCGGAGTTCTTCGTCACCGCGACCATCTCGGCCACCTTCCTGGCGGCCCTGCTGACCGGTCACTGGCAACAGGCGGACGGGGTGGTGGACCACGCCATGTCGGTGATCGGACTGATCGTCGGCGGCCTGCTGGCCGCGCCCTTCGCCGGCATCATCGCCCGCATCGCCCCCAAGCGCGTGCTGACCTACGGCGTCGGCGCGGTGGTGCTGTTCAGCGCCGGCTATCAGGCGCTGCGGCTGTTCGGGGTGCTCTGAGCCGGCCTTCAGGGCTGGAGGCGATACCCGCCCGCGTCGGTCAGCAACAACCGCGCCGCGCCGGGCTCGGGCTCAATCTTCTGGCGCAGGCGGTAGATGTGCGTTTCCAGGGTGTGGGTCGTGACCCCGGCGTTGTAGCCCCAGACCTCGGTCAGCAGTTCCTCGCGCGAGATCGGCTTGGCCCCGGCGCGATAGAGGTATTTCAGGATATTGGTCTCTTTTTCCGTCAGCCGGATCTTCTTGCCCTTGTCGTCGAGCAGCAGCTTGCCCGCCGGGCGGAACTCGTAGGGGCCGATGGCGAAGACGGCGTCCTCGGACTGTTCGTGGCTTCTCAGGTGCGCACGGATGCGGGCCAGCAGGACCGCGAACCGGAAGGGCTTGGTCACATAGTCGTTGGCCCCCGAATCCAGCCCCAGCACGGTGTCGGCGTCCGAATCCTGGGCCGTCAGCATGATGACGGGGGTCGAGACCCCGTCCTTGCGCAACAGGCGGCAGGCCTCGCGCCCGTCCATGTCGGGCAGGTCCACGTCCAGCAGGATCAGGTCGGCGCGGATCTCTCGCCCCAGCCGCACGCCCTCGGTGGCCGTCGCGGCCTGAACCGTGCGGAACTCCTCGTGCAGCGCCAGCTGTTCGGCCAGGGCCTCGCGCAGGTCGTCGTCGTCGTCGATGATGAGCAGGGTCTTGGCTGTGGGCATGTCAGTAACAATGGCGAGGCTTGGCCCATCCGCCAAGGGCGAGCGGGAAAATGAAGCGGAATCAGACCCTAGAGGGTGCCTCGGGCGACTTTCGTTCCCCGAAGATCGCCGATCCGACCCGGACATGGGTTGCGCCGAACCGAATCGCCGTCTCGAAATCGCCGCTCATCCCCATGGACAGGACCTTCAGGCCGTTCCGCTCGGCGAGCCTGGCCAGCAGGGCGAAATGCAGCCCCGCCGCCTCGTCCACCGGCGGAATGGCCATCAGACCCTCGACCGACAGGCCGTAGTCGTCGCGGGCGCTGTTCAGGAAGGCGTCGAGGTCGCGGGGGATGATGCCGGCCTTCTGCGGCTCCTCGCCGGTATTGACCTGGACCAGCAGGCGCGGCGACCGGCCGGCCTTCTGGATCGCCGTGGCCAGGGCCCGGGCCAGGCTGTCGCGGTCCAGGGTCTCGATGACGTCGAACAGGGCCACCGCATCGGCCGCCTTGTTGGACTGCAGGGCCCCGATCAGCCGCAGCTCGACGTCGGCGGACCGGGCGCGTTCCTCGGTCCAGCGCGTTTGCGCCTCCTGCACCCGGTTTTCGCCGAAGACGCTCGCCCCGGCGGCCAGGGCGGCGTCGATCGCCTCGCGGCCTTGCGTCTTCGACACGACGGTGAGGGTGACGGAGGCGGGATCGCGACCGCAGGCCTCGGCGGCGGCCCGGATGCGCCCGTCGATCAGGGCCAGCCGGTCGGCGATGGACGCGGGCCATATGGACGCGGGGCTCTCGACAGGAGATGAGGGCATGATGGACCTCTCGGGCGACGCAAGGACACTGTGGGACGCCGCCGTGGCTCTAGCCCGCGCCGCTGCGCCTGTCAGCCCGCGCCGATTGCCGCCCCTGCTGTTCTTCACCGACCCGGTGAGGACGCCAGAGCCGTTGCGGACGGCCGAGCGCCTGCCGGAGGGGGCCTGCGTGGTGTATCGGGGCTTTGGACGAGAGGACGCCGAGGTTGTGGGCCGACACCTGCGCCGGATCACCACCGATCGGGGCGTCAGATTGCTGATCGGGCTGGATGCCGACCTGGCCGAACGGATCGAAGCGGACGGGGTCCACCTGCCCGAACGGGCGGCGGGCCAGGCGGCGGCGCTGCGGGCGCGCAATCCCGACTGGCTGCTGACGGCGGCCCGCCATCTGCCGGAAGGGGCTGCGCCCGACGGTCTCGACGCCCTGGTGCTGTCGCCGATCTTCAAAGCGGGTGGGACGTCGTCCGTGAAGCCGGCCCTGGGGGTCGAGGCGATCGTGGCCCTCGTTCGGTCAACCGGCCTGCCGGTCTATGCTCTGGGCGGCTTGGGTCTGGAGACGGTGGGCCGGTTGGCCGGGAGCGGCGCGTGCGGATTGGCTGGCGTTGATGCCATCCAGCAGGCCTTCGGGCCGAAACCCTAGAAGCGGAAGATCGATTCCAGACGGATGCGCGGCTGGGAGCGGCGATCGGTCTCGGGGGCACGGGCCGGATCCTGAACCTGACGGCCCAGGGTGGCGGCGGCACCGACGCTGAGGCGCGGCGTGACCGAATAGTAGGCACCGGCTTCGGCGTCACCCCAACGGGCTTCGCGGCCCACGGGCTGGTTCATGTTGAAGTTCAGGCCCCAGCGACCGTTCTCGTTCCAGCGCAGGCCACGACGTTGCGGGGCGGCCTGCGAACTCTGGGCGGCGGAGGCTTCGGACAGGGAAACGGCGGGCGCGCGCGAACGCGTCTGCGCGGAGGCTTCTCCGGCGACGGTCACAAGGGCGGCGGCCCCGATAAGTCCTGCGATGATCGCGCCGAACCGCATTTCCAACCCTTCATCGCGACCGACAGGCCGCGCTACAGACGAACCGGTGTCTTCACCGTGAACAGCCGCGATTAGACACCCCGCGACCGTTCGGTCAACGCAACGAGCCCAAATCACCCTGGTTCCAGCGACTCTGGACCGGGCTGTGGCCCATGCGTCACGCGACAGGTGGGGGCCGGGCCGGTCGCTTGCAACGCCAAGGGGGCAGCTTCGCCTTGTCATTGCCCCTTTTCAGCGTGTTATAGAGCCACGCTACGGTGCCGACCTTGCAGAGGCGGCGCTGTCGCCCCTGCGCGGCCGTCAGGCTCAAGCGGTTCGGCGTCCACAGACTTGACGGAGATTTTCTTGATGGCCCCCCACACAGCGACGGCCAGGACCCGGTCAACGACCCTGACCCGGAGTGTCGCGATCGCCGCCATCGCCTCCGGCCTGTTGCTGTCCGCCTGTGGCGGCATCCCCTTCATGGGCAAGCGCGACGACACGGCGGCCCGCACGGCGGCGGCCCAGGCCGGGATCGGCGTCAACGCCTATCTGTGGCGCGCCACCCTCGACACCCTCAGCTTCATGCCCCTGATGACCGCCGATCCGTGGGGCGGGGTCGTCAACTATGACTGGTACGTCAACCCCCAGACGCCGAACGAGCGTTTCAAGGCCACGGTCTTCATCCTCGACACCCGTCTGCGGGCCGACGCCCTGAACGTCACGGTGACGAAAGAGGTCAAGGATGCCTCGGGGGCCTGGACCAGCGCGCCCGTCGCCGCCCAGACCGAGACCGACCTCGAGAACGCCATCCTGACCAAGGCGCGTCAGCTGAACCTCGCCAACGCGGGCTGAGCCAGGCTCAACCCGCTCTCTTTTGGGGCGCTAACGCTCTGCTCGCGGAGCCTCGCGGCTTGAGCGCGACGCGCGTCCCGATTTTCTTGGGCCGTCTTGCCATTCGGGCTATGTGAGCGCGGAGGGGATCGCCCTCTCCGCTTCCAGGATTCCCGTGGCCCGTTACGACTCCAAGACCGCCGAACCCCGCCAGCAGGCGCGCTGGGCCCAGGCCGACGCCTTCGTCGCGAAGGATACCGGCCGGCCGAAATACTATGTGCTCGAGATGTTTCCCTATCCGTCGGGGAACATCCACATGGGTCACGCCCGCAACTATGTGATGGGCGACGTCGTGGCGCGTCACAAGCGCGCCCAGGGCTTCGATGTCCTGCATCCCATGGGCTGGGACGCCTTCGGCATGCCGGCCGAGAACGCGGCCATGGAGCGGGGCATCCATCCCAAGGGCTGGACCTACGACAATATCGCCGCGATGCGCGAGCAGCTGAAGCTGCTGGGCCTGTCGCTGGACTGGAGCCGCGAATTCGCCACCTGCGATCCCGAATACTACGGCAAGCAGCAGGCCTGGTTCCTGGAGCTGTACCGGCGCGGTCTGGTCTATCGCAAGGATGGCGTGGTCAACTGGGACCCCGTCGACAACACCGTCCTGGCCAACGAACAGGTCATCGACGGGCGGGGCTGGCGCTCGGGCGCGATCGTCGAGAAGCGCAAGCTGAACCAGTGGTTCCTGCGTATCACCGACTATGCCGACGACCTGATCGAGGGGTTGAAGACCCTGGAAGGCCGCTGGCCCGACAAGGTCCGGCTGATGCAGGAAAACTGGATCGGCAAGTCCAAGGGCGCGACCCTGTGGTGGGATATCACGGTCGCCCCCGACTTCCTGCCCGCCTCGCCCGAAGGCGAACCCAACCACGCCCGCGACCCGATCGAGGTCTATACGACCCGGCCTGACACCCTGTTCGGGGCCAGTTTCCTGGCCCTGGCCCCCGACCATCCTCTGACCAAGGCGATCGCCGCCCATCGCCCCGACGTCGCCGCCTTCGCCGAGGCCTGCGCCCGGACCAGCACCAGTGAAGCCGACATCGAGAAGGCCGAAAAGCTGGGTGTGGACCTGGGCGTCCGCGTTCGCCATCCCTTCGACCCCGACAAGACCCTGCCGGTCTGGGCGGCCAATTTCGTGCTCTCAACCTACGGATCGGGGGCCATCTTCGGCTGCCCCGCCCACGACCAGCGCGACCTGGACTTCGCCCGCAAATACGACCTGCCCGTCACCCCCGTGGTCAGGCCCGACGGGGCCGACACCGTCGAGATCGGGACCGAGGCCTATGTCGGTCCGGGCTCCATCTTCAACTCCGACTTCCTGGACGGCCTGTCGGTCGAAGACGCCAAGGCCGCCGCGATCGAACGCATAGAGGCCGCCGGTCAGGGCAAGGGGGCGACCATCTATCGCCTGCGCGACTGGGGCGTCAGCCGACAGCGGTACTGGGGCTGTCCGATCCCGGTCATCCACTGCGAGGCCTGCGACGTCGTTCCGGTTCCGGCGGACCAGTTGCCCGTCGTCCTGCCCGATGACGTGACCTTCGACGTGCCCGGCAACCCCCTGGCCCGGCACCCGACCTGGAAACACGTCAAATGCCCGTCCTGCGGGGCCGATGCGACGCGCGAGACCGACACCCTCGACACCTTCGTCGATTCCAGCTGGTATTTCGCCCGTTTCCCCGATCCCACGGCGGCCGAGCCGATCAACGCCGCCGCCGCCGACCACTGGCTGGCGGTCGACCAGTATATCGGCGGGGTCGAACACGCGGTCCTGCACCTGCTCTATGCCCGGTTCGTGACCCGCGCCCTGGCCGACGCCGGGATGCTGTCGGTGCGCGAGCCCTTCGCCGGCCTGTTCACGCAAGGGATGGTGGTCCACGAGACCTATCGCCGCGCCGACGGGGGCTGGGTCGAACCGACCGACGTGGACCTGAAGAACGACAACGGTGTCCGCAGCGCCCGTCAGCTCTCGACCGGCGAGACCCTGATGATCGGCGACATCGAGAAGATGTCCAAGTCCAAGAAGAACGTCGTCGCGCCGCAGGAAATCCTCGACAGCCACGGCGTCGACGCGGGCCGCCTGTTCGTCCTGTCCGACTCACCGCCCGAGCGCGATGTCCAGTGGACCCCCGGCGGGGTCGAGGGCGCCAGCCGCTTCGTCCAGCGCGTCTGGGCCGAGTTCGACGCCTATGATGCGGCTCCCGAGGGCGACGCGACGGCCAACACCGCCATGGTCCGCGAGACCCACAAGGCCATCACGGCCGTGTCCGAAGGCGTCGAAGGCTTCCGCTTCAACTCGGCCATCGCGAAACTGTACGCCTTTCTGGCCACGGTCCGTGACGCGAAGGACGCGGGCGGTGCGGCGAAGGCGCAGGCCCTGTCGGCCCTGGCCCGGTTGATCGCCCCCTTCACCCCCCACCTGGCCGAGGAAGCCTGGGCGCGGCTGGGCCAAGACGGCATGGTCCTGGACGCCCCATGGCCCGTCTTCGACGCAGGCCTCGCCGCCGATGACGAGGTCGTCCTTCCCATCCAGATCAACGGCAAGCGCCGGGGCGAGATCACGATGCCGCGCGGGGCCGATCCCAAGGCCGTCGAAGCCGAGGCGCTCGCCAATCCCGCCGTTCAGGCCTATCTGGAAGCCAACGCCCAATCCATCCGCAAGGTCATCGTCGTGCCCGACCGCATCGTCAATCTGGTAGCCGGATGAGCCGGGGGCGCCCGGCGGCGCTTAGCCTCGTTGCGATTTCGATGGCGGGACTGTTGACCAGCGCCTGCGGATTTACGCCGATGTACGCCACGGGCGGCGCTCCGGTCATGTCGCGGATCGCGGTGACGGCCGAGGACAACCGTCTGGGTTATCGCCTGCGCGAACAACTCGAGGACTCCCTCGGCTGGGACCGGGGATCGCAACCGGCCTGGCGCCTGACCACCCTGACCGAACAGAGCCGCCGTCCGCTCGGCCGCCGGATCGACGATACCGCCACCCGCTATGAACTGACCGTCCGCACGGCCTGGACACTGACGCCCACAGGCGCGGGCACGCCCCTGACCGGCGTCGAGACCGCGACCCTGACCTACGCCGCCGCCGACCAACCCTACGCCGCTATCGCCGCCCAGCAGGACGGCGAGGACCGCGCCGCCGCCGAACTGGCCCGACTGATCCGTCTGGATATCCTCAGGGCGCTGTCCCAGTGATCCTCACCCGCCTCTTCGCGGGGGAGGGGGACCACGAAGTGGTGGAGGGGGCGACCCCAGACACCACGCTTGGTTTCGCCCCCTCCACCGCCTGCGGCGGTCCCCCTCCCCCGTTCGCTACGCTCCGGGTGAGGATTTTCTCATGATCCTGGCCAAGCGGCCCGAGATCGACCGCTTCCTGGCCCGTCCGGACGCAGGGATCCGGGCCGTCCTCATTCATGGCAAGGACCGCTCGGGCGTCTCCGAGCGCGCCACCGTCCTGTGCAAGACGGTCACACCGGACCTCAACGACCCCTTCAACGTCACCGTCCTGACCGACAGCGATATCGACGGCGATGAGGCGCGGCTGGAAGAGGCCCTGACGGCGCTCAGCATGATCGGCGGACGGCGTCTGATCCGCGTGCGATTGGGTGGCGACAAGGCCTCGATCGACAAGATGCTGGCGGCCGTGGTCAAGACCCACGGCGACGGCGGCTTCAACCCCGACGCCATGCTGGTCATCGAGGCTGGCGCGCTTGGCCGCGAGTCCGCGCTGCGCAAGGCCGCCGAGGCCGGCAAGGGCTCGGCCGCCATCGTCTGCTACGAGGACGAGACCGGCGACGTCGCCCGCATGACCCGCGAGGCCCTGGCCGGGGAAAAGGTGTCGCTGACGTCCGATGCGCTCGACCGGTTCGTGTCCCGCCTGCCCCGCGAGCGCGGCCTGATGCGCCAGGAGATCGAGCGGCTG
Source organism: Brevundimonas sp. (assembly GCF_044239655.1). Classification (GTDB taxonomy): domain Bacteria; phylum Pseudomonadota; class Alphaproteobacteria; order Caulobacterales; family Caulobacteraceae; genus Brevundimonas. The sequence continues at coordinate 35,198 of NZ_JBIIAY010000001.1, read as the reverse complement.
GTGCTCTATATCGGTCCCGGCTCGGGCCGTCAGATCGACGTGGCCGAGCTGGAGGCCCATCTGGGGGTCGAACCCGACGCCTCGCTTCAGGACGCGGCACTGCAGGCCTTCGGCGGACGTCCCGCGCCCTCGCAGTCGGGCCTGCGCCGCGCGCTCGCCGAGGGCGAGAGCGCCGTCATGGCGGTGCGTCAGGCCTCGATCCACCTGGGCAAGCTGCGGCGCATCAATGTGCTTCAGGAGACCGGCAGCGGCGCCAAGGAGGCCGCCAAGGCTGCCGGCGTCTTCTGGAAACAGGAGGCCGAAATGCTGCGTCAGGCCCGCGCCTGGCGCCTCGACGACCTCGACCGGGTGCTGGACAGCATCAACACCGCCGATGTGGCGACGAAGACGACGGGAATGCCCGAGGCCCTGATCGCCGAACGGCTGCTGCTGGAGATTGCGGCGCGGGCCAAGCGTCTGGGGTTGTAGCTCTCCTCCCCGTCGCGAAGCGATGGGGCTGCGGGCGGCTCGTATACGAGCCGTCCTCAGGCAGCGAGCCTCTTGCGAGCTGACGGAGGGGGCGTCTCGCTGCCTTGAACCGGGGCTTGGGAGGCCCCTCGGAGAAAGCGTGTCGCCCCCTCCGTCACGGCTCGAAGCCGAGCCGCGCCACCTCCCCATGCTACGCACGGGGAGGAGATGCCACCTATCCCCGCTTCGACGCCTTCTTGAATGCGGGCTTGGCCATGGCGGCGCTCTTGGCCTGGGCGGCCTTTTCGGCGTGCTGGGCGGGTTTGAAGCCACCGCCACCGCCGGCTGCACCGGCCTTCTTGGCGGCGAGGACGCGTTTCAGGGCTTCGGCGGGGGTCTCAGGCGTATCGTTCATGGCGTCAGCCTAGCACGGGATGGCCGCTACAGGCGCATAAGACGCCGACAGAGATCGTCGAGCTGTTCGAGCGTGGCGTAGGACAGGACCAGGTCCCCCTTCCCGCCCCTGTCGGCGAGCGATACCTTGAGCCCCAGGGCGTCGGCGAGGTCGTTCTCCAGCGCCGCGATGTCAGCGGCTCCCTCGCGGGAACCGCCTCCGGCCTTCGTCACTGGCGCGGCCGGACCTGCGGCGGCCTTGCGGGCCAGCGCTTCGGTCTGGCGCACGTTCAGGCCGTCGCGGTGGACCTGTTCTGCGAGGGCTGCGGGGTCGGGCGCGGTGACCAGGGCCCGGGCATGGCCGGCGCTGAGCCGACCGTCGCGGACATAGTCGATGACCCCGTCGGGGAGTTGCAACAGGCGGATGGTGTTGGCGACGTGACTGCGGCTCTTGCCGACGATGCCGGCGACCATGTCCTGGGTCCGGGCGAACTGTTCCATCAGCTGTTTGTAGGCCTCGGCCTCTTCGATGGGGTTCAGGTCGGCGCGCTGGACGTTCTCGATGATCGCGACCTCGAAGACCTCGGCGTCGTCCATTTCGCGGATGACGACGGGCACCTCGGTCAGGCGGGCCGCCTGGGACGCGCGCCAGCGGCGTTCGCCGGCGACGATCTGGTACAGGTCGGCCTGTCCGGTGATCGGCCGCACGAGGATGGGCTGGAGCACCCCCTTGTCGCGGATGGAGTTGGCCAGTTCGTCCAGCTGTTCCTGGGCGAAGATCTTGCGGGGCTGGTGGGGGTTGGGCTTGATCTGCTCGATCGGCAGGGTGGTGACGCCACGCGATGCATCACCGGTGACCGACACCGGTTCGTTGATGGTCTCACCCATCAGGGCAGACAGACCGCGACCCAGACCGCGTTGACGTTCAGACACTTCAGGCAATTCCGTTCGTTAAGGTTCAGGCGGCGAGTTGGGCGCGGCGACGGCGCTCGCGGCCGACCACTTCCTTGGCGAGGCGCAGATAGGCCTGGCTGCCGGTGCATTTCAGGTCATAGATCAGGACAGGCTTGCCGAACGACGGGGCCTCCGAGACCCTGACGTTGCGGGGAATGACGGCGTCATAGACCTTGTCGCCGAAATGGCTGCGTACATCGGCCGCTACCTGACCCGACAGGGCATTGCGGCGATCGTACATGGTCAGGACCAGACCCTGGATTTCCAGAGACGGGTTCAGGCTCTGACGGACCATCTCGATCGTCTTCATCAACTGCGTCAGGCCCTCCAGCGCAAAGAATTCGCACTGCAGGGGCACCAGCACCCCGTCGGCGGCCGCCATGGCGTTGAGCGTCAGAAGGTTCAGGGACGGCGGGCAGTCGATGAGGACGTAGTCATACGCGGTATGGCCAGCATCGGCGGGCTTTTCGAGGGCATCGCGCAGTCGATAGGATCGCCGGTCTGCCTGACTCAGTTCGATCTCGACACCCGACATATCGGCATCGGCGGGGATGATGAACAGGCCCGGGACGCTGGTCTGGACCGCCGCTTCGTGGACCGACCGTCCGTCGACCACCACGTCGTAAATCGTGATCCGGCGTGTTTCACGTGGAACACCCAAACCCGTCGAGGCATTGCCCTGGGGGTCCATGTCGACGATCAGGACTTTTTCCCCGATCGCCGCCAGGGCCGTGCCCAGGTTGATGGCCGTCGTCGTCTTGCCCACCCCACCCTTCTGGTTGGAGACGGCAAGCACACGGGTTCGCTTTTCGCGTTCAAGAGCCACGGCGCAGTGTCCTGACGGTTAGGATTCGTCCGCGCGGATCGCTGCGGGAGACGGAGAGGTCTGCATCCACTTGCCAGACCTTGCGGGCCTCTTGCAACTCGGCTTCGGCCTTCTCTCCCTTGAGAAACAGACCTTGTGCACCGAACTTCAGATAGGGCTGTGCATAACCCAGAAGTTTCTCCAGCGGGGCGACCGCGCGGGCCGTCACGACATCGACCTTGATCTCCTGTTCCTCGGCCCGGCCCCAGACGACGGTCGCCGGCAGGTCCAGTTCGTCGACGACAGTCTGGAGGAAACGGCAGCGCTTCTGGAGCGAATCGATCAGCCAGACATGGGCGTCGGCACGGCCTTTCAACAGGATCGCCAGAACGACCCCCGGGAACCCTGCCCCGGCCCCCAAATCGGCCCAGGTGCGGGCCTCGGGCGCGAGGTCGAGCAGTTGGGCCGAATCGAAGGCGTGGCGGTTCCAGAAGTCCGGCAGGCTGTCGGGCCCGACAAGATTCATCACCGCATTGGCCTCCGTCAGCCGATCGAGGAAGACGGCGAGGTCCGCCATCCGCTCGGGCCAGGCCCCGGTCGCCGTTTGAAACTCTGCGGGGGTCACGCGGCGACGGTGTCCGCTTTGGCGGAACGTTTCACGTGCGACAAGAGCGCGGTCAGGGCACCGGGCGTCATGCCCTCGATCCGGCCGGCCTGGCCCAGGGTCGTGGGCCGCACCAGGCTGAGTTTCTCGCACAGCTCGTTCGACAGGCCGCCGATCGCCGCGTAGTCGATGTCGTGTCCCAGGGCCAGCGACTCTTCCCGACGCAGGGCCTGGGCGTCGGCGGCCTGCCGATCCAGATAGCCGGCATAGCCTGCGTCGATCTCGACCTGCTCGCGCACAGAAGCGGGCCAATCGGCAATCCCGGGATGAGCACCGACGAACGCCGACAGGTCCACGCCGGGATAGGCCAGCAGATCGCGCATCGTCCGCCGCTGTCCATCGGGATTGACGGTGATGCCCAGCGCCTGCGCCTCCTTCGGGGTGAAGGTTGTTTCGCGGACCAGGGCCGAGGCCTCAGAGAGGGCGACCGCCTTGGCCCCGTATCGTGCGGCGCGGTCAGACGAGACGATGCCGAGCGCGATCCCAAGTGGAGTCAACCGTTGATCGGCGTTATCGGCCCGAAGCGTCAAACGGTACTCCGCACGGCTTGTAAACATCCGGTAGGGCTCGGTCACACCGCGTGTGACCAGATCGTCGATCATCACCCCGATATAGGCCTGGTCCCGCCCCAGCTGGATTTGCGAGGCACCTGCAGCCAGACGCGCCGCGTTGAGCCCCGCAATCAACCCTTGACTCCCCGCCTCCTCATACCCGGTCGTGCCGTTGATCTGACCGGCCAGAAACAGGCCCGGCCGCCGCTTGACCTCGAGCATGGGGGTCAGCTCGCGCGGATCGACATAATCGTACTCGATCGCATAGCCGAAGCGGAAAACCTCGACCGATTCCAGACCGGGCATGGTCCGCAGAAACGCCATCTGGGTCTCGGGCGAGACCGAGGTGGAGATGCCGTTCGGATAGACCGTCGGATCGTCCAGCCCCTCGGGTTCCAGGAAGACCTGGTGCGAGGTCTTGTCGGCGAATCGCACCACCTTGTCCTCGATCGAGGGACAGTAGCGCGGGCCGCGTCCGGTCAGGTGGCCGCCATAGACGGCGCTCTCACCCAGGTTGGCGGCGATGATGTCGTGGGTTGCCTGGGTCGTGTGAGTGATGCCACAGGCGATCTGGGGCACGTCGATCCGGTCGGTCAGGAAGCTGAACGGTACAGGAACCTCATCGGCCGCCTGCATCTCCAGCCGGTCCCAGGCGATGGTCCGACCGTCGAGCCGCGCCGGAGTGCCGGTCTTGAGCCGCCCCATCAACAGGCCTGCGCCATAGAGGTCGGCGGCCAGACCGGTCGAGGGCGCGTCACCGCGTCGGCCGGCGGGCGTCCGCTCCTCCCCGCAGTGAATCACGCCGTTCAGGAAGGTGCCCGTGGTCAGGACCACGGCCCCAGCGCGGATCGCCACCCCCTCCCCGGTCGTCACCCCGCAGACGCGATCGCCGTCGAGAATCAGTCCCTCGGCGGTCCCCGCCATCAGGGTCAGGTTCGGGGTCCGGGCCAGCTCGGCCTGCATGGCCTCGCGGTACAGGCGGCGATCGATCTGGCTGCGTGGCCCCTGGACGGCAGCACCCTTGGACCGGTTCAGCAGGCGGAACTGGATCCCGGCCTTGTCACCGATCCGTCCCATCAAGCCGTCCAGGGCGTCGATCTCGCGCACCAGATGGCCCTTGCCCAGGCCGCCGATGGCCGGGTTGCACGACATTTCGCCGATGGTCTCGAGCTTCTGGGTCAGCAGCAGGGTGCGCGCGCCCGACCGTGCCGCAGCCGCCGCCGCCTCACAGCCGGCATGGCCACCGCCGATGACGATGACGTCGAAGGTCGAAGGGGAGTTCATGGCGCGGGACATAGGGGAAACGGCGGGGAATTTCCACGCTATGTTCTCCTCCCTGTCGGCGCAGCCGATGGGGAGGTGGATCCGAGCGCCTTCGCGAGGAGACGGAGGGGGCGACTCGGTGCCTGGCGTGAGGATTGTCAGAGGGCTCGCCGTCGAGGCCGTGTCGCCCCCTCCGTCACGGCGCTGAAGAAGCGCCGCGCCACCTCCCCATGCTGCGCATGGGGAGGAGAGCCGTCCGTCTCACTTCCCGATGCAGAAGGTGGAGAAGACCTCGCCGAGGACGTCTTCGACCCCGATCGCGCCCGTGACACGCGCCAGGGCGTCGGCGGCGCGGCGGAGGTCGTCGGCGGCCATCTCCGGGGCGATGTCGAGGGCGATGCGACCCGCCTCGACGGCGGCGAGGGCCTCGGTCAGGCGTAGACGATGACGTTCGCGGGTCACGGCCGGGAAGTCGGTCCCCGAAAGATCACGGGCCAGGCGGGCGGCGATCCAGTCGTGAAGCTCCGCCAGTCCCTGACCCGTCGTCGTGCTGAGCCTGATCGTGTCGTGGTTGGATGACGATCCCGGCGTGCCAAGGTCGGCCTTGGTCAGGACCACCAGGTCGTCGGCCCGTGCGAACCCGGCAGCGGCCCCCTCAGGGTCGCCGGGCGCGCGGACCCACAGGCGCAGGTCGGCATCCTGAGCCCGCGCCCGGGCACGACGCACGCCCTCGGCCTCGATCGGATCATCGCTGTCGCGCAGACCGGCGGTGTCCGACAGGGTGACGGCATAGCCGCCGATGACCAGTTCGGCGTCCAGCACGTCGCGGGTGGTGCCGGCGATCGGGGTCACGATGGCTGCTTCACGTGAAACAAGGGCGTTGAACAGGGACGACTTGCCGGCGTTGGTCTCGCCGATCAGGACGATGCGATAACCCTCCCGGACACGACGGCCCCGGTCCGCGTCGGACAGGGCGGCCCGCAGATCCGCCGCCAGACGATCCAGGACAGGCCCTGCCGTGCGGGCCAGATTGTCCGGGATCTCCTCGTCCGGAAAGTCGATCTCCGCCTCGACCAGCGCCAGAGCCGTCAGCAGGTCCCGTCGGAACCCGCCATAGGTCGCGCTGAGCGCGCCGTCGAGCTGGCCCAGCGCCTGGGCCGCCTGGGCCGTGGTCTCGGCGTCGATCAGATCGGCGACGGCCTCAGCCTGGGCCAGGTCCATCCGGCCGTTCTCGAAGGCCCGGCGTGTAAACTCTCCGGGCTCGGCAGGGCACAGGCCAAGCGCGATCAGCGCGTTCAACGCCGCCTCGACCACCGCCCGGCCGCCATGCAGATGCAGCTCTGCGCAGTCCTCGCCAGTGTAGGATCGTGGACCGGGGAACCGGAGAACCAGCGCCTGGTCGATGACGGTCCCCTGGTGGGTCAGGTTGCGCAAGGAGGCGAGGCGGGGCTTGGGACTGCCTGCGCCGAGAGCGCCCAAGGCGGCATCGGTTCCTGGGCCTGAGAGGCGCAGGATGGCGATCGCGCCGCGTCCCGGCGGGGTGGCGAGTGCGAAGACGGTGGAGGTCAACGCTCTCCTCCCCATGAAATGGGGAGGGGGACCCCCAAGGGGTGGAGGGGCTGTGTCAGCGCAGGCGATCGCTGACACAGCCCCTCCGTCTCCTCGCGAAGAGCTCCGATCCACCTCCCCATCGCTCCGCGATGGGGAGGAGAAGCTTGCATCACGGCTTGGTCACCGACGTCGCCGCTGCCTGCATCAACTGCCGGAACTGGTCCTGGGCCTGGAGGCCGAAGCTGGTCCAGGACTTCATCAGTTCCTCGGGCTGCATCGCCGACATGTTGGCGTCCATCCGCTTCTGCATCTCGGCGACCAGGTGGTCGTTCAGCGGCTCCACATTGGGCAGGCCCAGAAAGGCGCGCGCCTCGGCGGGTTCGCACTCGATCTCGATATTGACTTTCACGGCGGCGCTCCGACCTAGAGTTCATGCGTTCTTAGGCCGATCCGGCCCCCGAAAGGAACCCGCCAATGCCCACCTCGCACCCCTCGTTCGCAAGGAACCCGGCCTGATGCGCGCCGTCAGGATGGAGACACCCGGCGGACCCGAGGTGATGACCGTGGTCGATGTCCCGACCCCCGAGCCCGGCCCCGGTCAGGTTCGCGTCCGGCACGAGGCGATGGGCCTGAACTTCATCGACACCTATCAGAGGACAGGCCTCTATCCCCTGCCCTGTCCGACGGGTCTCGGGCTGGAGGGCGCAGGGATCGTCGAGGCGATCGGCGAGGGCGTGACGCGGTTCGAGGTCGGCGACCGCATCGCCTATGCCAGCGGCCCGGTCGGCGCCTATGCCGAGGCTCATGTCGTCGAGGCGGCCCGCGCCGTGCATGTGCCGGACGAAGTCCCGCTCACGGTCGCGGCCGGCGTGATGCTCAAAGGCATGACCGCGGAATACCTTGTTCGGCGAACGTTTCACGTGAAACAGGGTCAGGTCATCCTCGTCCACGCGGCTGCCGGAGGCGTCGGTCAGATCCTGTGCCAATGGGCCAAAGGGATCGGCGCAACCGTGATCGGCACGGTCGGATCGGCGGAAAAGGCCGCCCTGGCGCGGACACGAGGCTGCGACCACACCATCCTCTATCGCGACGAAGATATCGCCGCGCGGGTGCGAGAAATCACGGACGGCAAGGGTGTCGCCGTGGCCTATGACTCGGTCGGGGCCACGACCTTCGAGGCGTCTCTGGCCAGCCTCAGCCGGCGCGGGATGCTGGTGATCTTCGGCAATGCTTCCGGCCCGGTCCCGCCGTTCGATCCGTTGAGACTGTCGCGTGGCGGGTCGCTGTTCGTCACCCGGCCGACCCTGTTCGACTATGTCACCACGACCGAGGAGCTGGACGACAGCGCCGCCGCCCTGTTTGCCGAGATCGCCTCGGGACGGGTCAGGATCGAGATCGGCCGGACGTTCAGACTGGAGGATATCCAGGAGGCGCACTGCACGATGGAATCTCGCGACACGACGGGATCGAGCATCCTGGTGCCGTAAGGTCTCCTCCCCGTCGCGCAGCGATGGGGAGGTGGCGCGATGCGACTTCGCATCGTGACGGAGGGGGCGACACGCTGACTGACGTGAGAGGTACGCGAGGCTTCACCGTCGAAACCGTGTCGCCCCCTCCGTCAGCTCGCAAGAGGCTCGCTGCCACCTCCCCATTCGCCAAGCGGCGAACGGGGAGGAGACGTCGCCTTACGTATTCATCGACTGGAAGAAGTCGGCGTTGTTCTTGGACTGGCGCAACTTGTCGAGCAGGAACTCGATCGCGTCCTGCGGGCCCATTGGGTTCAGGATGCGGCGCAGGACATAGGTCTTGGTCAGCTGATCCTTCGGCGTGATCAGCTCTTCCTTGCGAGTGCCGGACTTCAGCACGTCGATGGCGGGGAAGATGCGCTTGTCGGCGACCTTGCGGTCCAGCACGATCTCGGAGTTGCCGGTGCCCTTGAACTCTTCGAAGATCACCTCGTCCATCCGGCTGCCGGTGTCGATCAGAGCCGTGGCGATGATGGTCAGGGAGCCGCCCTGTTCCACGTTGCGTGCCGCACCGAAGAACCGCTTGGGCCGTTGCAGGGCGTTGGCGTCGACACCGCCGGTCAGGACCTTGCCCGAGGACGGGACGGTCGCGTTATAGGCCCGGCCCAGGCGGGTGACCGAGTCCAGCAGGATGACGACGTCGCGCTTGTGCTCGACCAGCCGCTTGGCCTTTTCGATCACCATTTCGGCGACGGCGACGTGGCGGGTGGCTGGTTCGTCGAAGGTCGAAGCCACAACCTCGCCCTTTACGGTGCGCTGCATGTCCGTCACTTCTTCGGGGCGCTCGTCGATCAGCAGGACGATCAGGAAGACTTCGGGGTGGTTCTTCTCGATCGACTTGGCGATGTTCTGCAGCATCACCGTCTTGCCGACGCGCGGCGGGGCCACGATCAGGCAGCGCTGGCCCTTGCCGAGCGGGGCAACGATGTCGATGACCCGGCCCGAGCGATCTTTGAGCGTCGGATCCTGGATTTCCATGTGCAGCCGCTCGTCGGGATAGAGCGGGGTCAGATTGTCGAACAGGACCTTGGTCGAGACCGTTTCCGGGCTCTCGAAATTGATCGTGTCGACCTTGAGCAGGGCGAAATAGCGCTCGCCTTCACGGGGGCCACGAACGGCCCCGTGGACCGTGTCGCCGTTGCGAAGGCCGAAGCGGCGGATCTGCGAGGGCGAGACATAGATGTCGTCCGGACCCGGCAGGTAGTTGGCACCGGGGCTGCGCAGGAAGCCGAAGCCGTCGGACAGGATTTCCAGAACCCCGTCGGCGATGATCTCGACCTCCTCGTCGGCCAGGGCCTTGAGGATGGCGAACAGCAGGTCCTGTTTGCGCAGGTTGCCGGCGTTCTCGATCTCGAGCTGTTCGGCGAAGGCGACCAGGTCGGCGGGGGTCTTGTCGTTCAGTTCCTGAAGCGTGATCCGGCCTGACGGGACGACGGCCTCGCCCTCCTCCTCGTCCTCGGCTTCGGCGGCCTCGATGGCGCTGTCGGCGGCGGCGATCTCTTCGGGGGTCGCGTCGGGCGACTGATCTTCCGAAGAGGGCGTGTCCAGGGCCTCAGCCTCGGGAGCGGCGGACTCGGTGTCGTTGATGTCGGTCATGTCGGGATAGCACTCGGCCGCGCGCCCGGACGCCAGGCGGCGCGGGACGGGAGGCTTGGAAAAGATTGGCCTTGTGGGCCGGAGGGAGGGCGTCGGGTCCGGCGGCGGCTTGAGAAGCCAGGCGCACCGGTCGGCGCAGAGAGAAGGGCAGCGCAGCCGAAGCCACGCCTCACGCGCAGCGAAACCACGGATCGGGGGGCGGGGTCAAGCGGGGCTGAGACGATGGCCCCCTCTCCCAGGGGAAGAGGGAGTTCCTAGAACGTCCACTCCGTCGTCACCGACAGCACCATCACGATGGCCAGCAGGAAGGGAATCTCGTTGGTCATGCGCCAGAACCGGCTGGTCCTCACCGACGTCCCCGCCAGGATCCGCTTGCGCTCCGCCGACAGGAAGCCGTGCCAGCCGAACAGCAGGACGACACCCAGCAGCTTCACGACCATCCACGGCTGGGCGAGGAACTCGGGCCCCCGCATCTGCACGTCGAGATGGATCAGCCAGGTCCCGAAGATCAGCGACAGGGCCGCCGCCGGGTTGAGGATGATCTTCAGCAGCCGCCCCTGCCAGGCACGCAGCAGGGTCCGCATCTCGGTCTTCAGCGGCTCGGGCTTGTCGGCCTGTTCGGCGTCATAGGCATAGAGACGCGGCAGGAACAGCAGGCCGGCCATCCAGGCGATCACGGCCAGGATGTGAAGGCCCCGGGCAATGTCATAAGAGTTCATGCGGCGCGGCCTTCCAGCTCGGCCTGATAGGGACAGGCCTTCCAGCGCGCCTTGCAGCCCTGACCGCAGGGGGCGGTGACGAGGTCGGCGCGCCCGATAGCCCCGGTCACGGCCTCGGCCAGCTGGGCGATGAAGGGCGCCGCGAGACTGACCGTCGGGGTGCGCAGATAGGGGGCGACGCCCAGGCTGTGGGCCAGTTCGCCGTATTCGATGTCGAGCTCGACCAGGGTCTCGATATGTTCGGAGACGAAGGCCACGGGGACGACGATGACACCGACGCCGTCGCTGGCGGCCTGAGCGATCCCGTCGGGCGTGGTCGGCCCCAGCCACTTCATCGGCCCGACCCGGCTCTGATAGCAGAGGACGTGGTCAACGCCTTCGCCCAACCCGGCCATCACGGCAGCGACGGTGGATTCGACCTGTTCCTGGTAGGGATCGCCCTTCTTAAGCACCAGGCTCTCGGGGATGCCGTGGGCCGAGAACAGGACGCGGACCGGATCGTCGCCGGCCTGGACCAGGGCGGCACGAATGCCCTCGACCTGGGCCTCGATCCAGCCGGGTGCCTGGGGGTAGCAACAGACGGCACGGGTGCGGCCCGGCCCGGCATAGGCGGCATTCCAGGCCTTGAGCGAGGACTCGGTCGTCGTCGTCGAGAACTGGGGATAGAGCGGCAGCAGAACGACTTCATCGGGCGCGAAGGCCGCGACATCAGCGGCGGTCTGTTCCGTCAGCGGGTTCCAGTAGCGCATGGCGATGAAGGTGCGGACCTGATCGGCCGGCAAAGTGGCCCCCAGCACAGTCTCAAGCGCCGCCGCCTGTTTGCGGGTCTCGGGCAGCAGGGGCGAGCCGCCGCCTGCGTCCATCATCGCATAATTGGCCTGGGCCGAGGTCTCTCGCCGAGACGAGATCAAGCGGGCCACGGCATTCCTCAGAAATCCCGGCAGGCCGATGATGGCCGGGTCGCTGAACAGGTTGAAGAGGAAGGGCTTGACCGAGGTCGCATCGTCCGGCCCACCCAGGTTGAACAGGACGACGGCGATCCGACGGTTCAGGGTCGGGCCGGTCACTGCGCACCAATCCGCTTGAGGACCTGTTCGACATGGGCGATCGGCACGTCCGGCAGGATGCCGTGGCCCAGGTTGAAGATCCACGGCCCGTCGCCCCAGGCCTGCATCAGCTGATCGACCCGCCGGTCCAGCAGGTCGCCGCCGACGCGCAGCAGCAGGGGATCGAGCGCGCCCTGGATCGGCTTGATGGCCTGAACCCTTTTGCCGATCTCCAGTGGACAGGCGGTGTCGAGCGCCACGGCCTGGACATCGACCTCACGGGCATAGCGTTCGGCATGGGCAGCCGACCCGCGCGGGAAGCCGATCAGGGGCACGGTGACGCCCAGTTCGCGGGATCGGGCCACCAGCCGCTTGTGCGGTTCCAGCACCAGCCGGTCGAACAGGTCGTCGGGCAACCCTTCCGCCCAACTCTCGAAGATCTTCAGCACCTGGGCGCCGGCGTCCTGCTGCATCCGGAAATAATGAGCCGTGGCTTCGATCAGGACGTCGAGCAGCCCGTCGACCTTCTCGCGTTCGGCATAGGCATAGGACCGGGCCGTGGCGCGCTCGCCCTTGCCGATCCGGTTGTGGTGGCCGTCCAGCATATAGGTCGCCACGGTCCAGGGGGCCCCGGCGAACCCGATCAGGGCCCTTTCCGGCTCCAGAGCCGCGCGCACCCGCGACAGCGTCTGGCCGATCGAGGCCAGGTGGTCGCCGGCCCCCGGCGCCATCTCCGCCATCCGGCCGACGACGGGCATTTCGCCCAGACGCGGCCCCTCCCCCGTCTCGAACCAGACATCCTGACCCAGGGCCTGGGGGATCAGAAGGATGTCGGCGAAGACGATGGCGGCGTCGAAGCCGAACCGACGCATGGGCTGAAGCGTCGCCTCGGCCGCCATCTCCGGGTTCATGCAGAAGGCGATGAAGTCGGGGGCCTCCGCCCGCAGAGCCCGGTACTCCGGCAGGTAGCGCCCGGCCTGACGCATGAACCAGACGGGCGGACGGGGCGTAGTCTGTCCGGCGAGGACTTGGAGCAGCGCAGGCGTTGTCATGACCCGGCTCTACGAGACCCCCGCCTTGGTCTCAAGCCCCGCTCTCAAGCCTGACCCTCCCCTTCACCTGAACAAGAATAGAAAAATTATGGAGGCAGAAGGTAGGGCCCGGGATGACGGGGATGATACGGCCTTCTCGCCATGAACGTAAACAGAACCTTAACAGACGCGTAACGGTCTCTGCGCGCATTCATCGCACCCTGTCGAAACCGGGGATAATCCTTAACCAACCCTTAACGCGCGGGTGTTTGAGGGCCGTTCGGGCGGTTGATGACGACGGGCACCGTTTACCTTTCGTTAGGACTTTCCCCATGCAGGCGAACGGCGCACGTCACCCTTGGGACAGTCGAGGCTCTGGCGGTTCAAACGGCGCCCGCGATCCCGTCTCGCCGTCCCGAGGGCGCGGCGCTATAGAGAACGATGCCCCGGCGACGGGACGTTTCGACCGGACTTGAACGCCTCGTCCCAGGGGTGATCCACAGGAAGCCACGGATGCATCCCCACCTCAGTTTGCGGACCCCGTCGTGAGCCCCGCCCCAACGGACGGCGCGCGCGGACCCGGCGTCTCGCGACTGGCCACCTATTTCCACGTCCACCTAGTCTCGGATTCCACCGGCGAGACACTGAACGCCATGGCCAAGGCGGTCACCGCCCGGTTCGACGGTGTCATCCCGATCGAGCACATCTATGCCCTGGTCCGCTCTTCTAAACAGATGGAGCGGGTGCTGGAGGAAATCGCCGTGGCCCCGGGCGTGGTCCTGCACACCCTCGTCGATCGGGACCTGCGGGCCCAACTCGAGAAGGGCTGCCGGACCCTGGACATGCCACACATCGGGGCGCTGGATCCGCTGGTCGGGGCCCTGTCCCGCTATCTGGGTGCGGCCCTGTCGACCCGGATCGGGGCCCAGCACGCGCTTGACCACGAATATTTCAACCGCATTGCGGCGCTCGACTACGCCATGGCCCATGACGATGGTCAGGGCACGCTGGAGCAGCTGGAGGGGGCCGACGTCGTCCTGTGCGGCGTGTCACGAACGTCCAAGACCCCGACCTGCATCTATCTGGCCCACCGGGGCATCCGCGCCGCCAATGTACCCCTGGTGCCGGGTCAGGAAGATGGAGAGCGGCTGGTCGCCCTGCGCAACCCTCTGGTGGTCGGTCTGACCGTCTCGCCCGATCGCCTGATCCAGATCCGCAGGAACCGCCTTGACGGCCTGAACGCCGACCGGTCCTCGGCCTATGTCGACCACGACGCCGTGCGTGACGAGACGGTCAAGGCGCGTCGGGCCTTCGAGCGTCGCGGCTGGCCCACCATCGACGTCACCCGCCGCTCGGTCGAGGAAACCGCCGCCGGCATCGTCAACCTGCTCAGCGAAAAACGCACACGCCGCCTCGGAGCCGCCTGGTGACGGGGGGAACGCCCCCCCGCGAAACCCTTGTACTCGCGTCGGGCAGCAGCGCCCGGGCGTCTATGTTGGCGAATGCGGGGGTCAGTTTCACGGTCGAGGTCGCGGGGGTGGACGAGGATGCCATCAAGGTCGCCATGGCCGATGCGTCGCCTGAAGAGCTCGCGGTCGAGCTCGCCTGTGCGAAGGCGCTTGCCGTGTCGCGACATCGGCCTGAGGCCTGGGTGTTGGGGGCGGATCAGACTTTAGCCTTTGACGGAGGCCTGATCTCCAAGGCTGGGTCGGTCGAGGAGGCCCGTGCCCGGCTGGCGGCGATGCGCGGCCGGACCCACACCCTGCATTCCGGCGCGGCCCTGACCAGGGACGGCGCGGTGGTCTGGTCGGGGGTCGATACGGCGCGGATGGTGATGCGCCAGACGTCGGACGCCTTTCTGGATGCCTATGTCGCCGAAGAAGGCGAGGCGATCCGGTCCTGCGTCGGCTCCTATCGCCTGGAAGGCCTGGGGGCCCAGCTGTTCGAGCGGGTCGAGGGCGACTATTTCACCGTCCTGGGCCTGCCGTTGTGGCCGGTGCTGGCTGAGCTGAGGCGCTGCGGCGTGTTGATCCAATGACCGGCAAGTCGGCGAGCCGTCTGATCACTGGCGCGGCCAGGCTGGGCGGCATCGTTGGCCGGCCCGTGGCCCATTCGCTGAGCCCGGTCATCCACAATGCCTGGATCGAGGCGGCGGGGATGGACGCCGTCTATGCCGCCTTTGCCCCGCCCGACGAGGCCGCGTTCGAGACCCTGGTGGCGTTCGGCCGGGCCGGGATGCTGGCCGGGGTCAATGTCACCGCCCCGTTCAAGGAACAGGCCTTCGCTATGGCCGACAGCGCCAGCGCTGAGGCGACCGCTTCGGGCTCGGCTAACGTTCTGGTGTTCGAGGACGGCCGGGTCCACGCCGATTCGACCGACGGGTTCGGCCTGCTGGCGGCCCTGGCCGATCAGGCCCCTGCGCTGACATTGGACGGCGCGATCGTGGTCATGCTGGGCGCAGGCGGCGCGGCGCGGGCGGCGGCCCAGACCCTGGCGGCGGCGGGGGCGAAGGTCCGGCTCGTCAACCGGTCGCGGGACCGGGCCGAGGCGCTGGCGGCCGATCTGGGCCCTGCGGTGTCGGTCGCGGACGAAGGCATTTCAGGACAGGGGGGGGCCTTCGACGGCGCAGCCCTGGTCGTCAATGCGCTCAGCGTTCCGCCGACCCTGGACCTGGGACGGCTGGCGGCGGGCACGGTGGTCATGGACATGACCTATCGGCCGGTCGAAACGGCCTTTCTCAAGGCGGCGCAGGCGCAGGGGCTGACGCCGGTCGACGGGCTGGGGATGCTGATCGGTCAGGCGGGGCCCTCGTTCCGGGCCATATTCCGCACCGAACCGCCGGCGCTGAATCTGCGCCCCCTGCTGCTGGCCGCCATTGGAGAGGCCTCTTGATCATCATCGGCCTGACCGGCTCGATCGGCATGGGCAAGTCGACGACCTCGGCGATGTTCGCCGACGAGGGTGCGGCCGTCTGGAACGCCGACGATGCGGTCCATCGGCTCTATGCGCCGGGCGGTGCAGCCGTCGGGCCGGTAGGCGAGGCCTTCCCCGGCGTGGTCGTGGACGGTGCCGTGGACCGGACCCGGCTGGCCGAGGCCCTGGGCCGGGATGACACGGCCTTCAAACGGCTGGAACGGATCGTCCACCCCCTGGTGGCGGCCGGGCGGCTGGAGGATCTGGCGCGGGCCGAGGCGAGGGGCGTCCGACTGGCGGTGCTGGACATCCCCCTGCTGTTCGAAACCGGCGGTGACGCGGCCATGGACGCCGTGGTCGTGGTCAGCGCCGATGCCGATATCCAGCGCGCGCGGGTCCTGGCCCGGCCCGGCATGACGCCCGAACGGTTCGCCGCCATCCTGGAACGCCAGATGCCGGACGCCGAAAAGCGTCGCCGCGCCGACTTCGTCATCGATACCGGGCGGGGGCTGGACGCGGCGCGGGTGCAGGTGCGCCGGATCGTCGAAACTGTCCTCAGTCCAGGCTGGTCTTCGCGACGGCCCGGCCTTTCCTGAGGCGGCGAACGGCCCCATAATTCGTCCATGGCCCGCGAAATCGTCCTCGACACCGAAACCACCGGCTTTGACCCCAGGACGGGCGACCGGCTGATCGAGGTCGGCTGTATCGAGATCCTGGACCTGTTGCCGACGGGGCGGACCTTTCACCGGTTGGTCAATCCCGAGCGCCTGATCCCTCCCGACGCCATCCGCGTCCACGGCATCACCGACGACAAGGTCAAGGACGCGCCGAAATTCGCCGAGATCGTCATCGACCTGATGGACTTCATCGGCGACGCGCCGGTGATCGCCCACAACGCCCAGTTCGACCGCAACTTCATCGATCATGAGTGCGGCCGTTGCGGGCAGGCCCTGCTGCACGAGACCCGCTGGATCGACACCCTGGCGCTGGCCCAGGCCAAGCATCCCGGCCAGCCCAACTCGCTGGATGCCCTGTGCAAACGCTACAAGATCAATCTGGCCGACCGCACCTTCCACGGTGCCCTGATCGACGCCCGTCTCCTGGCCGAGGTCTATCTGGAGCTGCGCGGCGGCAAGGAGCGTGTCCTGGACCTGACCAGCCGCAAGGGTGCCGAACAGGCCGCCGCCTTCGCCGCCGCCGGCGGGCACGGTCTGCGCCCCCGCCCGCTCGCGCCCCGCTCGACCGAGGCCGAACGCGACCGCCACCTCGCCTTTCTGGCCGCGACCCTGAAGGACCGCTCGCTGTGGGACGGCTACGGGGTCGGCTGACCCTTACGCCGCCTGCTTCTTCCGGCCCGGGGCGACCATCAGCTTCTTGGTTTCGGCGATGGCCTTGGCGGGGTTCAGGCCCTTGGGGCAGACCTGGGCGCAGTTCATGATGGTGTGGCAGCGATAGAGCTTGAAGGGGTCCTCGAGGTCGTCGAGCCGCTCCTGGGTCTTGTCGTCGCGACTGTCGGAGATCCAGCGATACGACTGCAACAGCGCCGCCGGGCCCAGATACTCGGTCTGGTTCCACCAGTAGCTGGGGCAGGAGGTCGAGCAGCAGGCGCACAGGATGCACTCGTACAGCCCGTCCAGCTTGGCCCGGTCCTCGGGGCTCTGCAGCCGCTCGGTGGTCGGGTCCTCGTCGTCGGACTGCAGGTACGGCTTGATCGAGTCGTACTGGGCGTAGAACAGGGTCAGGTCCGTCACCAGGTCCTTGACCACGGCCTGGTGGGGCAGGGGGGCGATGGCGATGGTCGAGGACGAGCATTCGTCCCAGCCCTTGGTGCAGGCCAGGGTGTTGCGCCCGTCGATGTTCATCGAGCACGAGCCGCAGATGCCCTCGCGGCATGAACGCCGGAACGACAGGGTCGGGTCGATCTCGTTCTTGATGTGGATCAGGGCGTCCAGCAGCATCGGCCCGTGGTCGTCGGACGAGACCTGGTATTCGTCCCAGGTCGGGTCGGCGTTCACGTTCGGGTCGTAACGATAGACCTTGTAAGTCTTGACGTTCTTCGCGCCGGCCGGGGCCGGATAGACCTTGCCCTTGGAGGGCTTGGAACCGCGCGGGAGGGTGAGTTGAACCATCTCAGTAAACCCTCGCCTTGGGCTTGATGTACTCGATGTCGGCGGACATCGTGTAGGTGTGGACGGGACGGTAGTCGATCGTGACCCCCTCGCCGGGTTTGCGCCAGGCCAGGGTGTGCTTCATCCACTGCTCGTCGTGACGGTCGGGGAAGTCCTCGCGGGCGTGGGCGCCGCGGCTTTCTTCGCGATTCGCCGCGCTCTCGATCGTGACCAGCGCCTGATCGATCAGGTTGTCGTATTCCAGAGCCTCGACCAGATCGGTGTTCCAGATCATGCCGCGATCGACGGTCTTGATGTCGGCCGAGCGGGCGTGGATGTCGCGCAGCTTGGCGACGCCCTCGTTCAGGGTCTCGCCGGTGCGGAAGACGGCGGCGTCCGACTGCATGGCGTGCTGCATCTCGTTGCGCAGCTTGGCCGTGGAATTGGTGCCCGAGGCGTTGCGGAACTTGTCCAGGCGGGCAAGGTGGGATGCGGTAGCTGAGGCCGGGGCGGCAGGAACCGGCGCAGCCTTGTCGACGACCTCACCGGCGCGAAGGCCGGCGGCGCGGCCGAACACGACCAGATCGGTCAGGCTGTTGGAACCCAGACGGTTGGCGCCGTGCACGGACACGCAGGCCGCCTCGCCCACAGCCATCAGGCCGGGCACAACGGTATCGGCATTGTCGCCGACCTTGGTCAGGACCTCGCCGTGATAGTTCGTCGGGATGCCGCCCATATTGTAGTGGACCGTCGGGATGACCGGGATCGGCTGCTTGGTCACGTCGACGCCGGCGAAGATCTTGGCGCTTTCGGAGATGCCCGGCAGGCGCTGGTGCAGGATCTTCGGATCGAGGTGATCCAGGTGCAGGAAGATGTGGTCCTTCTTCGGCCCCACACCGCGACCTTCACGGATCTCCATGGTCATGGAGCGGCTGACGACGTCGCGCGACGCCAGGTCCTTGGCCGAGGGGGCGTAGCGTTCCATGAACCGCTCGCCTTCGGAGTTGGTCAGATAGCCGCCCTCGCCCCGCGCGCCCTCGGTGATCAGACAACCCGAGCCGTAGATGCCGGTCGGGTGGAACTGGACGAACTCCATGTCCTGGAGCGGCAGGCCGGCGCGCAGCACCATGGCATTGCCGTCGCCGGTGCAGGTGTGGGCCGAGGTGGCCGAGAAGTAGGCGCGGCCGTAACCGCCGGTGGCCAGGATCACCAGCTTGGCGCGGAACTGGTGGATGGTGCCGTCGTCGAGCTTCCAGGCGGTGACGCCCGTGCAGGCCCCGTCCTGCATGATCAGGTCGAGCGCGAAATACTCGATGAAGAACTCGACCTCGCGACGCACCGACTGGCCGTACAGGGTGTGCAGGATGGCGTGACCAGTGCGGTCGGCGGCGGCGCAGGTGCGCTGGACCGGGCCTTCGCCGTAGTTGCGGGTCATGCCGCCGAAGGCGCGCTGGTAGATCTTGCCCTCGTCGGTACGCGAGAAGGGCACGCCCCAGTGTTCCAGCTCATAGACGGCCTTGGGCGCCTCGCGGACCAGGTATTCGATGGCGTCCTGGTCGCCCAGCCAGTCCGACCCCTTGACGGTGTCGTACATGTGCCATTTCCACGAATCCTCGCCCATGTTGCCGAGCGAGGCGGAGATGCCGCCTTGCGCCGCCACCGTGTGGGAGCGGGTCGGGAAGACCTTGGTCACGCAGGCGACCTTGAGGCCCTGCTGGGCGGCGCCGAGCGCGGCACGAAGGCCCGAGCCCCCGGCACCCACGACGACGACATCGTATTCGTGATCGATCAGATTGTAGTCAGCCATCAGGCGTTCAGGCTCCGAAACCGGCAGGCAGCGGCGCGGATCCCAGCGCCAGCCGCACGATGAAGAAGACGCTGGCCGCCGTCAGGGCCAGGAAGACGATGTTGAGCAGGGCCAGCAACAGGGTCTTGGTCCCCGGCTTGTGGATGTAGTCCTCGACGATGACCTTCCAGGCCAGGCTGGCGAAGCCGAAGAAGACGATGACCGTGACGATCGCCAGGCCCGCGTTTAGTGTGTTGGCGAACCAGGCGAGGGTGGCGTCATAGCCGGTGCCGGTCAGGGTGAAGACGCTCGACGCGACCCAGACGCCAAGGGGCATCAGCAGCAGCAGCAGGACCTTTTCGGTGGTCCATTCGCCCGCGCCGTGGCGTTCGGAGACCCGGACGCCGTTCTTGTACTTGGACGCACCGCTCACAGCGACACCCTCCCCGAGGCGAACAACAGGACCCAGAACAGCACCGCCAGCGGCACGGGGCCCCAGACGGCGATGTTGGACAGCAGATTGGCCGGCGCGATCGTCAGACCCTGGCCGGCGTCGTTGATGAGGTGGCGTCCGCCGTTCAGCAGCAGGGAGAACAGCACCACCGTCAGTCCGAACCCGACCAGCAGTCCCAGCGGCGATCCCATCAGGCCCATCGCCGTCGCATAGGCGTCGGGTCCGAAGGCGAGCGCTCCGAGGCCGGCCACCAGGATCGCGGCGGCGACGGTCGCCGCCCCGATTGTGACGCGGAACAGGATCGAGGCCGTCATGGTGACGTGCCAGCGCCAGACCTGAAGATGCGGCGAGAGGGGTCGGGGGCGGCCGTTGGGCTGAAGGACAAGACGACCGGTCTGGGCGTCGGTAGGGTCGTTCGAGCTCGTCATGCGAATCGTTCTCAAAACCCAGCGAATTCAGTCGCTCGGGCAGGTGGCAAGGCTTTAGTGACGCGCGCGGGCCGGTGTCAACGCGACCCTTGTGCACTGCGGCGCAAAATCTTGCAGAACGTCGGAACCGATCACGTTTTCGCGTGTTGCGCATCGGCACTAGTCACGAGTCCCGTCTCGCGACAGTTTGGCGACATGCTGCTGCTCGTCGTCATGCTCGCGGGGCTTTCAGGACAGGACCGCGCTTATTCGGCGCGGACCGAGGTCTATGCGCCGCCGGTCGTCCGGCCCTACGAACCGCCTTCCAGCTTCGGCCGCCAGATCGCGGAGGGCGATGCCGACGCCTCGGTTCGCCGTCGGCCGATCACCGCTCCGGTCGCGGTCGAGGCCTATCGCAACAACTACGAGGGCCGCCGCACCCCGGCCGAACTCAGCTATCAGCAGGGCGTCGAGGCCGCGCGTCTGCGCCAGAACGCGCGCATGGGCTCGCTCGACGGCCTATGGCGCGTGGTCGATGCCGAGGGCCGTCCCGTGCTGGAGCTGGTCCTGTCCGACGACGGTGCCGGGCCCGTGGAGGGCGCGCTGCGTCCCGCACGGTCTGACCGCACGGCCCCGGTCGACGTTATATCTGCGGGGGATGGCGTGCGCACCGTCACCGCCGCCCTGGGTACAGACACAGTGACCCTTCGGCTGCATGCGGATGGATCGGGCTGGACCGGCGAACTGACCGGGTTGGGTGCGGCGCGCACCGTGACCCTGACGCGCCCCTCGGGCTGGGCCCCTTAATCACACGGCAAGACGATCGTGCCAGAGAGGACGGCATGACCCTCGCCGCCGCGCCCGACGATCGCCGTTTCCGCCTGCACCGCTGGCTCGACGCCGGCGAACGCGTGGCCATGCTGGTCCTGTACGGGTGGTTGGTGTGGCGTTTCGCCGCGAGCCTCTCAACCACCCCGGCCAACATCATGTTTCTGGCTTCCGAGGGCCTGATCGCGGCCATGGTGCTGCTGCGCCGTCCGACCGAACAGATCAGCGTCCGGCCGATGGACTGGCTGACCGGGGCGCTCGGTGCCTTCCTGCCCATGCTGGTGATCCCGGCCTCGGGCGGCCTGCCTGCCGGGGCCGTGCTTCTGGCCGTGGGTTTCCTGATCTCCATGGGGGCCAAGCTGTCGCTGCGCCGCTCGTTCGGCCTGATCGCCGCCAACCGGGGCGTGAAGCGGTCGGGCCTGTATGCCGTCGTCCGCCACCCGATGTATCTGGGCTATGTCATCGCCTATGCCGGGACGCTGATGCTGAACCCGTCGGTGTGGAACGCGGTCCTGCTGACCCTGTGGCTCGGCTTCGAGATCGTCCGCATCTATTCCGAAGAAGCCATCCTGATGCGCGACCCCGCCTATCAGGAACACGCGAAGAAGGTCCGGTTCAGGCTGATCCCGGGCGTCTGGTAGGAACGCCACCGGGTTTGGGCAGCGCCTGTGCTGATGGACGGTTCATCACAAAGGCCACCAAGAATTCACAAAGAGCACGAAGGCACCGCGTGGGCGGCCACCATCCCTTCGCCACAGAGAGCGGAATCACCGATCGGCGGCAAAGCCGCCCTTCATGGTCATGCCCGACGGCCGTAATCGCTGAACTGGAAGACCGCTCGATCTCTTCGTGTCCTTCTTGGTGTCCTTTGTGATGAACCTTTCACGCTCGACGCCACACGATCCTAGATCACCGCGTAACGCGTCTCGATCCCGTCCGGCTCGAACTCGTGGGCGGCCAGGCTGTCCAGGCAGCGTGTCATCAGCTGATCGAACTGCGCCGTATCGCCCGCCGCCACGGCCGGGAGCAGATAGTCGGTGACTTCGGCCCGCACGGGCAGGGTTCCGACAGGGCCGGGGACGCTGAGCGCCAGCCGCAGTCCTTCTGACAGCCACTGGGCCACCGTGTCGAAAAATTCGTCGCCGGTCAGGAAGTCGGTGCGACGCACGACGTAGAGGGTGATCTCGCCGGTGGTCAGGCCGTCGGGGCGGACGATGATTCCGCTGCGGTCCGGCCGCCAGGCGTCGGACAGCTCGACCACCCGCCAGACGCAGAACCAGGTCCGGCACGTCTGCGGGCGCACCGCGTGGACCGAACAGCCCGCCCCATCGACGCAGTATGCACACAGGGAGCCGGTCGGCTTGGCCAGTTCGGGCAGATCCAGCGGGATGAAGCGACAGCATTCGACGCAAGGGCCGCATTCACGGCCGGGGATCAGGGGCAGGTCCATGGGGCCTCATAGCGGGTTCGGAGGCCTGCGTCGGCAACCTCTCGTTAACCTCGTCGCCGCAAGGCTGACTCAAAACCCGCGCAGGCTGGGTTTCAGGCCCGCGACGACGGGCGAACGCCATTTCCTCGGGGACTTCTCATGCATCGCCGCAATCTGATCCGCTCCGGTCTCGCCGTCGCCGCGACCACGGCCCTGCCGTTGGGTCTGGGGGCCTGCGCCTCGACCGGCCGCCAGCCGAACGACCCCGCCTATCCGATCTCCTCGGACAGCGCCGCCCCTGCCTATACCGCCGACGAACTGGTCGCCGCCGGCTCGCGCGAACTGGGCATCGCGGCCGAGAGCATGGGCTCCGTCATCGAACGCATCTTCGCCGACCAGGGCGATCGGCCCACCGCCTATATCGCAGGCGAGGAAGGTGCCGGTGCCGCGGGCATCGGCCTGCGCTACGGTCGTGGCGCCCTGCACATGAAGGACGGCCAGGCCCCGCAGGACGTCTTCTGGCAGGGAATCTCGATCGGCTGGGACGTCGGCGGCAATGCGTCGCGGGTCTTCACCCTGTGTTACGGCCTGTATGCGCCGGACGCGATCTACCGTCGCTACCCCGGCGTCGAGGGCTCCGCCTATCTGATCGGCGGCCTGGGCGTGAACTACCAGCGCGCGGACGGCATCGTCCTGGCCCCCGTGCGGACCGGCGTCGGCTTGCGGCTCGGTGCCAACGTGGGGACCATGGCCTATTCGCGTCAGCGCAACATCCTGCCCTTCTAGGTTCCGAGCGGGGGAGAGGCCTCAGGCCGGGTCCGAGGGCTCCGGTGCTGGCTGAGCGCGGACATGTGACAAATCGGTAAGGTTCAGGCCCCGCCGCTTGCCGCTCGCAGGACCGTCTCTAAGGTGCGGCCTCCCCGTATCCGGAGCTTTTCATGATCCGTTCGCTCGTCTCCGCCGCTGCTCTTTCCGTCGCAATGGGATCCTTCGCCATGGCGCAGACACCGACCCCGCCCAATCCGCCGCTGGCGGAGGGGGCCTTCGCCACCTCGGACGCGACCGATCCCTATCTGTGGCTGGAAGAGGTGGACGGGGCGCGGGCCATGGAGTGGGTCAATGCCCGGAACGCCCGAACCTTCGCCGTGCTTCAGGGCGACCCGCGCTATGAGGGGCTGCACCAGCAGGCGCTGGACATCGTCCAGTCCCGCGACCGGATTCCGGGCGTCGGCTGGAACCGCGACGGCACCCTGAGCAATTTCTGGCAGGACGCGCAGCACGTGCGCGGCCTGTGGCGCCAGACCACGGTCGACAGCTATCGCACCGCGACGCCGGAGTGGGAGACCATCCTGGACATCGACGCCCTGGCCACCGCCGAGGGCAAGAACTGGGTCTACAAGGGGACCAACTGCCTGGCCCCCGAAGAGCGGCTGTGCCTGGTGTCCCTGTCGGACGGCGGCAAGGACGCGGTGGTGCTGCGGGAATTCGATGCGGTCTCGAAGACCTTCGTCGAGGGCGGTTTCGTTCTGCCCGAATCCAAGGGCGGCGCGGCCTGGATCGACGCCGACACCCTGCTGGTCTCGCGCGACTTCGGCCCCGGCACCCTGACCACCTCGGGCTATCCGATGGTGGTCAAGCGGCTCAAGCGCGGCCAGTCGATCGATCAGGCCGAGACCCTGTTCACCGGACAGCCCACCGACGTCTCGGTCAGCGGCTATACGCTGCGCGACGCCGACGGCGCGGTAAAGGCGGTGCTGATCAATCGCGGCGTCTCCTTCTACGAGAGCGAGACCTGGCTGCTGAACCCCGACGGCACGACGCGCAAGCTGGACCTGCCGGCCAAGTCGGACATCAACGGCCTGGTCGCCGGCCAGCTGGTCGTCTCGATCAAGCAGGACTGGACCGCGCCCTCGGGCCAGGATTTCAAGACCGGCGACGTGATCGCCTGGCCCCTCGACGCCTGGCTGGCCGATCCGAAGGTCGAGGCGAAACTGGTCATCCGCCCGACCGAGCGTCAGGCGATCGAGGGCATCGGCACGACCAGGAACCGCCTGATCGTCGCCCTGTACGACAATGTCCGGGGTTCGGTTCAGGTCTATGATCCTTCGGACTGGAGCCATGAGCGGATGGCCCTGCCCGAGAACGTCACGGTCGGGGTCGGTTCGGGTTCCGACACCGACGATCGCGTCTTCGTCAGTGTTTCGGGCTATCTGACGCCCTCCACCCTCTATCTGGCCGATGCGGCAGGGACGGGCGCGGAGGTGATCAAGTCGCTGCCCGCCAAGTTCGACGCCACCGGAATGCGCGTCGATCAGCACGAGGCGACCTCGGCCGACGGGACGAAGATTCCCTATTTCGTGGTCCACAAGGACGACATCCCCATGGACGGGTCGAACCCGACCATCCTGTACGGCTATGGCGGGTTCGAGAGCTCGCTGCTGCCCGGCTATTCGGCCACGGTCGGCAAGCTGTGGCTGGAGCGCGGCGGGGTCTATGTGATCGCCAACACCCGGGGCGGCGGCGAGTTCGGACCCCGGTGGCACGAGGCCGCGCTTCAGGAAAACCGCCAGCGGGCGCATGAGGACTTCCAGGCCGTGGCGCTGGACCTCGAGGCGCGGCGCATCACGTCCCAGCCCAAGCTCGGCATCATGGGCGGGTCGCAGGGCGGCCTGTTCATGGGGGCGATGCTGACCCAGCGGCCCGACCTGATCAACGCCGCCGTCATCCAGGTGCCCCTGTTCGACATGCTGCGCTTCCACAAGCTTCTGGCCGGGGCCAGCTGGATCGCCGAATACGGCAACCCGGACGTGCCGGTCGAACGCGCCTGGATCCAGCAGTATTCGCCCTACCAGAACCTGCGGGCGGGCCGGCCCTATCCGGAAGTCTTCATCCACACCTCGACCAAGGACGACCGCGTCCATCCGGGCCATGCGAGGAAGGCCGCGGCGCGGCTTGAGGAACTCGGCTATCCGGTGCTGTTCTACGAGAACACGGACGGCGGACACGCCGCCGGGGCGAATCTGCGTGAAACCGCGCGGCGGCTGGCGTTGGAATATACCTATCTGACGCGGCGGTTGATGGACGCCCCAGCGCAGGAATAGTCTGCAATCCTCCCCCGGAGCGAAGCGAACGGGGGAGGGGGACCGCGAAGCGGTGGAGGGGTGGAGGAGGTCGCATGCGACCGACGACGCCCAGACACGGTTTTCGCATTCGCCCCCTCCACGACGCTTCGCGCGGTCCCCCTCCCCCGCTGCGCGGGTGAGGATCAAGAAGGCGAGTTTGATATGAAGTCCCTCATCGGTGCCCTTGCGGTCATGGCTCTCGCCACCTCGGCCCTCGCCCAGTCCCGCCCGCCCCACATGCCCACGGACCTGTCGCCCGCGGGTGTCCGTGCCGCCGACGACCATCTGGCGCTGGAGGAGGTCGAGGGCACCGAGGCCATGGCCTTCGTCGCGTCGGAAAACGAGACGTCCCTCGCCACCCTGACCGGCGACCCCCGCTACGAGACCTTCCGCCAGCAGGCCTTCGACATCCTGTCCGCCACCGACCGGACGCCGTCTCCCAGCTTCCTCGGCGACGGCATCGGCAACTTCTGGCAGGACGCGGAACACCCCAAGGGCATCTGGCGGCGCACGACGCTCGCCTCCTACCGGACGGCGACGCCCGAGTGGGAAACCCTGCTCGACATCGACGCGCTTTCGGCGTCCGAGGGCAAGGACTGGGTCTGGAAGGGCGCCAACTGTCTGGCCCCCGCCGAGACACGCTGCCTGATCTCCCTGTCCGACGGCGGCAAGGACGCCGTGGTGGTCCGCGAATTCGACACCGTGGCCAAGGGCTTCGTCACCAACAACGGCTTCGTCCTGCCCGAGGGCAAGCACCGCATCGCCTGGCTGGATCGCGGCACGCTTCTGGTCGCCACCGACTTCGGGCTGGAGGACGGCAAGCCGACCCTGACCGAGAGCGGCTATCCCTTCATCGTCAAGGGCCTGCGCCGGGGCGGGACCCTGGCCGACGCCGGCGAGATGTTCCGGGGTGCCGCCACCGACGGCGGATACGGCGTCAGCCCGGCGGTCTATCGCGACGGCGAGGGCAATATCCTGGGCGTGCTGGTCAACCGGCCGCTCGACACCTACCGCGCCGAGACCTGGATGCTGGACGGGTCGAACATGATCAAGCTGGTCCTGCCCGAGCGGATCTCGATCCGGGGCATGATCGACAAGCGGCTGGTCTTCACCCTGGACGAGGACTGGACCCGCCGCGAAGGCCAGAAGCGGACGGCGGGTTCACTGCTGGCCGTGACCCTGAACACCCTGCGGCCGGCGACCCGCACCGGCGACCTGTTCATCTCGACCGAGGCCGACGTCGTCTTCACCCCCAATGCGCGCCAGTCGATCGAGGACGTGGCGGTCACCGACGAGAAGATCGTCGTGGTCGTCAACGACAATGTGAAGGGGCGGATCATCGCCTTCAACAACAACGCCACCCGGCCGTGGACCTCGACCATCCTGCCCGCCGCCGACAATGCGGCGGTGCATCTGGGTGACGTGGCGCGCAAGACGGGGCGGGTCTTCTATACCTTCGAAGGCTTCCTGACGCCGTCCACCCTGGCCCTGGCCGACCTGACCGCCGCCACCGCCGACCGGATCAAGGTCTCGCCCGCGCGTTTCGATGCGTCGAAACACGTGGTCGAACAGTTCGAGGCGACCTCGACCGACGGGACCAAGGTGCCCTATTTCCTGGTCCGGCCGATCGACGCGCCGATGAATGGATCGACCCCGACCATTCTGTTCGGCTACGGCGGATTCCAGATCGCCTTCCCCCCCGCCTACAAACCCGAGATGGGCAGGCTGTGGCTCGAGAACGGCGGGGCCTTCGTCATCGCCAACATCCGGGGCGGCGGCGAGTTCGGCCCGGCCTGGCACCAGGCGGCGCTCAAGGAAAACCGCCAGCGTGCGTTCGACGACTTCGCCGCCGTC
Organism: Brevundimonas sp.; assembly: GCF_044239655.1. Lineage (GTDB taxonomy): Bacteria > Pseudomonadota > Alphaproteobacteria > Caulobacterales > Caulobacteraceae > Brevundimonas. Next base: position 7,751 of record NZ_JBIIAY010000001.1, on the reverse strand, counting down.
GCTCGCGACCTCGAGGCGCGCCGCATTACCTCGCCGCGTCGTCTGGGCATCTATGGCCGCTCGAACGGCGGCGTGCTGACGTCCGTCTCGATCACCCAGCACCCCGAACTTTACAACGCCGCCGTGATCGAGAGCCCGTTGATCGACATGCTCCGTTATCCCGACCTGCCGGCCGGGGCGTCCTGGATCGGCGAATACGGCGACCCGCGCATCCCGGAAGAGGCCGCCTGGATCGCCCGCTACTCCGGCTATCAGAACCTGCGTCAGGGGGCCCGTTATCCTCGGCTCTACATCACCACCAACACCCGCGACGACCGCGTCCACCCCGGCCACGCGCGCAAGTTCGCCGCCCGCCTGGGGCAGATGGGCTATGACCACCTCTATTACGAGGAGACGTCAGGCGGTCACTCCAACGACGCCGACCCGGTCGCCAACGCGAGGCGCTGGGCGAGGCATTATGTGTATCTGAGCCAGCAGTTGATGGACTGAAGAAAATCCTCACCCGTAGGGGGAGGGGGACCGCGAAGCGGTGGAGGGGGCCTGCCGCGCACGCGATTTGTGGGCATAGTCCGGGCATGGAAGCGCCCAAACTCACTGTCGCACGCGCCCGCGAACTTCGCCGCAAGCTGACGCTGCCGGAAGTCCTGCTTTGGCAGGCGATCCGTGGTGGAAAATTCGATGGTGCCAAGTTCCGACGGTAGCACCCACTCGAGCCGTACATCCTCGACTTCTACTGTGACGAGGCGAAACCGGCGGTAGAGGTCGATGGGGCCAGCCACGAACATCCTGAACGGTACCGCCATGATCAGGATCGAATGGCATGGCTGAACGCGCGTGGCGTCACAGTCTATCGGATCGCCGCACGGGACGTATTGGCGAACCTTGAGGGAGTCGTGGCCAGCGTCAGGCAGCGTGTGCGCGGCTGACCCCCTCCACCCCAGCCCAAGCGGGCTGCGGTCCCCCTCCCCCTACGGGTGAGGATTCAGGCCTCACGCGAATATGAGGGGCGGTGATCGAACGGCTCCGCTACGGTTCCGGTCATGAGCTTCAAGGGCTGGATCATCGCGGGGGCTGTGCTCGCCGCCGGAGCCGTGTCGGTGGGCACCTCGGCCCAGCCGGTCACGCCCGGCCGGCCGCCGGTTCGCGCGACCCCGGCCGAGCCCGTCGTCGTCGAACTGTTCACCGCCCAGGGCTGTTCCGGCTGTCCCGCCGCCAACCGGGTCGTCGAGGCTTTGGCGCAGGAGCCCGGGGTGATCGCCCTGACCTATGCGGTCGATTACTGGGACTATCTGGGCTGGCCCGACACCTTCGCCCGCCCGGAGTTCGCCCAGCGCCAGCGCGCGTACCTCCAGGCCATGCAGCTGCGCGGCGTCTATACGCCCCAGGTCATCATCGACGGCCGCCGCCAGCTGTCCGGCGCGCGCCGGGCCGACGTCCAGCAGGCGGTCGATCAGGAGGCCGAGCGCCGCGTCTTTCCGCCGCAGATCGAGTTCCGGGAAGCCGGTGACCGCGTCGGCGTCGGATCTGGCACCGCGCCCGAGGGCGGCGCCGAGGTCTGGGCCGTCACCTATCGTCCGGGCCCGCAGAGCGTCACCGTCAACGGTGGCGACAACCGGGGCCGCGTGGTGCGCCACGTCAATGTGGTCCGGTCCCTGAGCCGGCTGGGGGCCTGGACCGGGCGGCCGGTGCTGTACGACCTGCCCGAAGCGGAGGCGGGCGAGGCGGTTGCGGTTCTGGTCCAGGCGCGGGCGGATCGCCGTATCCTGACGGCCGCCACCCTCTGATCCGAACCCGCGTTCGCCCGATCACGTTCGGTCAGTTTCCCTGAAAAGCGTTTTGGGTTCAGAGTGATCGGATGCGGCCGATCCTTGTCCCGACCCGGCTGTGGGGAACGATGATGAAGACCTTTGCGCGCCTGCGCTCCTTGCCGACGCTGGCCTGTGTGCTCATGGCCGGCCTGGCCGTGGCCTGCGCCGCGGGGTCGCGCACCGTGGCCGAACCGGTCCAGGCTGATGCCGCCATGACCATTTCGCCCGAGGCCGAGGGGGTGACCCAGATCGTCACCGCCGCCCACGTCGCCGCCTGGGGCCGGACCCATTCCGATCCCGGTGCTTTGATCATGGCCGCGCGCATCCTGGCCGAGGTGCCGGTTCGGCCCGGTGCCGACAGCGGCGAGGCCGTCCTGACGCCCGATCGCCTGCTGGACGAGGCCGCGACCTATGCCAACGGCAGCCAGGGGGTGCTGGACGCCATCGCCCGGCTGCGCACCGGGACGCGAGGCGTCCGTTCCTCGCCCTTCGGCCAGGGCCCGATCTTTCAGGTGCGCGAGATCAAGGCGCGCGAGACCTATGGGTTCGAGGTCGAGGCCCGGGGCGGCGAGGTGCTGCGGGTCGCGGCCATCGGTGACGGCGACACCAATATCGACATGTCGGTGCGCGACGAGGCCGGGGCGCTTGTGTGCGAGGACGGTTTCGGCGACCACTATCCGGTCTGCACCGTGCAGCGACGCCAGGGGGGCAAGGTGAGGATCGACATCGTCAACCGGGGCGCGGTCTGGACCAAGGTCCAGATCCTGAGCAACTGACATGGCTGTGTGGCGCAGACTGACCGCCGTGGTGGCGGGGCTGGCCCTGGTTGCGGGCCTGTCGGCATCGGCAGTGGCCCGTACCGAGGACACGCCGCAATCCCTGCGCGCGGAGGCCTTCGAGGCGGCCCAGTGGGCGATCGCGTCCGATGCCGCCGACGCCCTGGCCAAGGTCTCCGCCCGCTTCGCCCAGGGCGACGACGCCCTGGGTCGGCTGGCTGAGGAACGCGAGACCCTGATCTCCACGCGCGACCGGCTGGAGCGCGAGCTGGAGCGGCTCTATGCCGTGGACGGGGCCGACGGCCAGTCCCAGCGGGCGGCGACCCGCACCACCTATGAGGCGACGCTGGCCCGGCTGAAGACGGTGGACGCCGACATCGAGGCGCGGTTTCCCGCCTATTCCGAACTGACCAGCCCGCGCGCCCTGTCGGTGATCGAGGCGCAAGGCTTGCTGAAGCCCGACGAGGGCCTGCTGCTGGTGCTGGTGAACCCCGAGGCGACCTATGTCTGGGGCGTGTCGCGCGACCGGATCGAATGGGCGCGGGCCGAGGACCTGGGCGAAGAGGCCATGACCGCCTCGGTGGCCAAGCTGCGCGCCTCCCTGACCACGGCGGCGTCGCGCAGCGATCCCGGCATCGACCCCGCCATCTTCGCCGGTCGGCCGGTCACGGCCTTCGACCGGGCGGAGGCCCACCGCCTCTATGCCCGGCTGGTCCAGCCGGTGGAGAGCGTGTTCGCAGGCAAGACGACCCTGATCACCGTCGTCACCGGTGCCTTGACGACCCTGCCCCTGGCCGTGCTGGCCACCGAGGCGCCGATCGGATCTGACACCGGGCCTGATGCCTTTTCAACGACCAACTGGCTGATCGACCGCTACGCCCTGGCCACCCTGCCCTCGGTGTCGAGCCTGAAGGCGCTGCGCTGCTATCTGGTCGCCGATCCCGCCGATCGCAGCCCCGGCTGTCCGCCGATGGCGGGCACCGCCCCCGCCTCGACGCGCCAGGCGGCGACGAGAGGCTTTTCCATGGCCGCCTTCGGGGCGCCGATCCTGGCCGGAGCGCCCCAGAACGGCTCGCGCGGGGCGCCCTCGGCGGACGGTGTCATGGGCGAGGGGCGGTTGGCCGATGTCGCCAAGCTGCGCGCGCTTCCCTATCTGCCCGGCTCCAAGGCCGAGCTCGACACCCTGAAATCCCGCTATCCCCGCGCCCTGGTCCGCACCGGCGCGGCCGCCACCGAGACCGCCGTGCGTCAGGCGGACACCGGTGCTCTGTCCCAGTCGCGCTTCGTCGTCTTCTCGACCCACGGCCTGATGGCCGGGTCCACCGTGTCCGAGCCCGGTCTGGTCCTGACCCCGCCGGAGACGGCGACCGAGGCCGACGACGGCTATCTGAGCGCGTCCGAAGCCGCCCAGCTGCGGCTGCGGGCCGAGTTCGTGGTCCTGTCGGCCTGCAACACGGCGGCCTCGGACGGCACACCCGGCGGCGAGGGGCTGTCGGGACTGGCGCGCGCCTTCTTCTATGCCGGGGCGCGGTCGGTCTTGGTGTCGCACTGGGAGGTGTCGGACGTGGCTACGACGGAGTTGATCGCCGACACCTTCGCCGCGCTGGACGCCCCCGGCGCCGACATCGGCGACCGCGCCAAGGCGCTCCAGACGGGCATGAAGTCCGTTCGCGCCAACCGCCTGTGGGGCCACCCCGCCTTCTGGGCCCCCTTCACCCTGGTCGGCGAACCGGGCTGAGACCTTCGGACAGGGCAGCGAACAGCGCCGCTTTGCCCTGTCATGCGCATGGGTTAGTCAGGATGTCGGAAGAGAAACGACAAGAGGCGACCCGATGAAGGTTCTGGTTCTGGGCGGCGACGGATTCTGTGGCTGGCCGACGGCCCTGCATCTGTCGGCGCGGGGCTGGGACGTCACCATCGTCGACAACCTCAGCCGCCGGAACATCGACAACGAGCTGGAAGTCCAGTCGCTGACCCCGATCCGGACCATGGGTGAGCGGATCGCCGCCTGGAGGGACCTGACCGGCCGCACCATCGGCTTCGTCAACATGACGGTGGGCAAGGAATTCGACCGTCTGGTCGCCCTGATCCATGACGAGGCCCCCGACAGCATCGTCCATTTCGCCGAACAGCGCGCCGCCCCCTATTCGATGAAGTCGGCGCGGCACAAGCTCTACACCGTCGACAACAACATCAACGCCACCCACCACATCCTGGCCGCCATCGTCGAGAGCGGTCGTGACGTCCATCTGGCCCACCTGGGGACCATGGGGGTCTATGGCTACGGCACCGCCGGCCTGCGCATCCCCGAGGGCTATCTGAAGGTCACGGTCCAGACCGATCACGGCCCGGCCGAACAGGAAATCCTGTTCCCGCCGAACCCCGGCTCGATCTATCACATGACCAAGACGCAGGACGCCTTGCTGTTCCAGTTCTATGCCCGGAACGATGCCTTGCGCATCACCGACCTGCACCAGGGGATCGTCTGGGGGGCGGAGACGGCCGAAACGCGGATGGACGAACGGCTGATCAACCGGTTCGACTATGATGGCGACTACGGCACGGTACTGAACCGGTTCCTGATGCAGGCGGCGGTGGGCTATCCGCTGACGGTGCATGGGGCGGGGGGGCAGACCCGGGCCTTCATCCACATCCAGGACACGGTGCGCTGCGTCGAACTGGCCTTGCAAAACCCGCCCAAGCGCGGCGAGCGGGTCAAGATCCTGAACCAGATGACCGAGAGCCACAGGGTCCGCGACCTGGCCGCCCTGGTGTCGCGCCTGACCGGGGCCGAGATCGCCCACCTGCCCAATCCGCGTCAGGAGGCAGACGAGAACGAGCTGATCGTCGCCAACGACCAGTTCCGCGACCTGGGGCTGAAGCCCATCACCCTGGCCGAGGGGCTGATGGCCGATGTCGCCGAGGTGGCGGGTCGTTATGCCGACCGGGCCGATCGGGCCAAGATTCCCTGTGTTTCCACCTGGAACGCCTGTCGGGCCGAAGCCTGTGCGGAGCCCATGCAATCGGCCCGTCCCGAACCCGCGCCCGTCATCCCGATCCGGGCGGGCGTCGCCTGACCGCGACCCCATCCCTGCTGGTCTTCGGCGGCGGCTACGTCGGCCGCGCTGCCGCCCTGGAAGCCCTTGCGCGTGGCGGGCGGGCCGTGGCCACCTCGCGCGATCCCGAACGTCGTGCGGCCCTGTCGGCCGAGGGGATCGAGGCGATCGACCCGACTGATCTCGCCGCTCTGGATCTGGCTCTTTCCCAAGCCACGGCCGTGCTGGTTACCTCCGCCCCTGACGCCAAGGGTTGCCCCGCGCTGCGGGCCCTGTCGGCGACGCCCTCGGCCGGATCGGCCTGGCCCGACTGGGTCGGCTATGTCTCGTCCACCGCCGTCTATGGCGACCGGGCCGGCGGCTGGGTGTTCGAGGACGACGCCCTGAACGCCGCGACCATCGAGGGTGCGCGCCGGGTCCGGGCCGAGGCCGACTGGCTGGACGCCGGGCGCGGCATGGGGCTGACGGTGCAGATCTTCCGCCTGCCCGGCATCTACGGCCCGGGCCGGTCGGTGATCGACAGGCTGAAGGACGGCACCGCCCGGCGGGTGAAGAAGCCCGGTCAGGTCTTCAACCGTATCCATCTGGACGACATTGTCTCGGGCCTGTTCGCCTCGATGGAGCGACCGCATCCGGGTCGCGCCTACAATCTGGTGGACGACGAACCCGCGCCCGCCGACCGCGTCATGGAATGGGCCGCCGATCGTCTGGGCCTGCCCCGCCCGCCCGAGGTCGCCTGGGACGATGCGTCGGTGTCGGACGTCAGCCGCCGCTTCTACCTGGACTCCAAGCGTATCTCGAACGCCCGCGCCAAGGCGGAACTGGGCTGGCGGCCGAGGTATCCGACGTGGCAGGAGGGGTTGTCGGCGCTCCTGCTGGATTGATGCGTGATGCGTGATGCGCTAAGAGGGCATCATGCGCACCACCCTGAACATCGACGACGACGTGCTGGAACGGGTCAAGGTTCTGGCAAACAGTCAGGGGCGACCGTTGGGAGAGGTGATGTCGGAACTGGCTCGCCGTACCCTTGAGCGTCCGCAGGAGCGCCAGTACCGCAACGGCGTGCCGTTGCTGCCGTCCCGTGGAGGGCGCGTCACGCTGGATATGGTCAATCGGCTGAGGGACGAAGACGATTGATCTTCCTGCTCGACGTCAATGTTCTGATCGCCCTGCTGGATGGCGAACATGATTTCCACGAGGAAGCCCATGCCTGGTTTGGCGATCACGCCTCGTCGGGCTGGGCGACCTGCGCCATTACCGAGAATGCGGTTCTGCGAATTCTGGGTCAGCGTCGCTATCTGAATACACCCGGTCCTCCCGCGGTGGTGGCCGAGATGCTCGACGAACTGGTGGGTCTGGGGCGTCACACCTACTGGGACGGGGATGTCCGGCTGCTGGATTCAAAGCTGATCGACCGATCATTGCTGACCAGATCGGACCAGATCACCGATCTGCACCTGCTGGCGCTGGCCGTCAGCCACAAAGGCAAGTTCGCGACCTTCGATCGGCGGATCGTTCCCACCCCGGTGGTCGGCGGGGTCGAGGCGTTCCACTTCATCCCCCGCGCTCACTGAGCTATCGGTTGCGACAGGCGCGCTCGGTATTGAAGACCGGTGCGAATTGGCCTCCCGGGAAGCCGGACGGGACGTCGAACGGCGCGGTCTGGCGAAGGGCGCGCATCGCTCCGTCGGCAGCGGCCCGGTAGACGGGGCTGGAATCGGGATCGACCAGGGTCGGTCCGGCGGTGATCCGGCCGTCCGTGGACAGGGTGACGTTGACCCGGATCCTCAGTTGGTTTGCCCCGGGAATGTCGCAGGGCAGGGTCCAGTTCGGATAGACCTGGTTGAAGATCGCCGTCAGTTGGGGCCCCGAGGCCTGGCTGGCGCGGCCGGCACCCTGCTGGCCGGTGGTGGCGCGGGGGGCGGTGGGGCCGGGACGGCGCGGGCCCTGCGCGAGGGTGCTGAGATCCAGCGTCGGCTCGTTGCGGCGGGGCGTGGCGGCCGGTGGTGTCGGCCGGGCCGGAGTCGGTCGGGCAGGAGTGGCCGGTGCCGGCCGGGGTGGGGTGACGCGCGGCGGGGTCGGGCGAGGGGTCGGCGTCGGACGCGGAGCGG